>CAMNCW010000026.1 GCA_946534715.1 uncultured Bacteroidales bacterium
CGGATTCTGCATCGAGTGTCGCCGTGAGGTCGAGTTCTTTTTCGGCGAGGTATTTCTCAATATACTCGTCTTGGATGGGTGAACGGCGAGAGTTGATCATCTCCACTTTCTCGGGGATGATGTCCACCGCCATCACTTCGTTGTGTTGGGCGAGTAAGGTAGCGATGCTGAGACCCACATATCCTGTTCCTGCTACTGCAATACGCATAATTAAAAATTAAAAATTATGAATTAAAAATTCAAAAAAGGTGTTTTTATACCAATTCTTTGATCCTTTATTGTTAGGGTAGAATACCGTGAATCACCCCGTAATCACCCCGTAATCACCCCCTTATCACCCCCTTATCACCCCCTTCTACCACGTAAATGGTATGAGGAGATGAGGGATAGGGTGCGAAATTAGATGTGCTCCTCGAAACCGCGGAAATGGACGTTGAGCTCGTGGAGATGCTCCAAAAGCGTGCCAAGAGAGGTTCCTTCAGTCATTTTGGCGAACGCATTGACATCTTTCGGGAAACATTTGCCGCCGTAGCCGTATTTGCCGTCCGGTCCGGGAACATAAGTGTGGGTGTCATTGATGTAACCGGAGAGGAGAACGCCGGTGTGTACTTTGCGCCAATCGGCTCCCATTTTCTCGCAATACTCCTTGCAAGCGTTGAAGTACGTTACTTTGTACGCTCCAAAGACATTGTGCATGTACTTGGTCAACTCAGCCTCCAACGGGGTCATTACCGTGAATTTCTTACCGACGAAGATCTTGGTGAGGAGATCCTGCGCACCGGTGAAGACCATGGTTTGTTTGTTGAAGTCCTCGATGAAAGTACGCTCGGTGAGGAACTCCGGCATGTAGCAGACATTGTGTCCGGTCTCTTTGGAGAGACGCTCGCTGGTACCCGGCAAAATGGTGGTACGCACGAAAACAGGGACATCCGGCAGTTTCTTGATCAATTCGGTCATGAGGGTCAGATCTTGTGTACCGTCTTCTTCTGTTGGGACATGAATCTGCAAGAATGCGATGTCAATGTCACTCAGGTCATCGTTGTATCCTTTGTACGGATCGCTGATGAATAATTTACATTCAGGGTTGTTGTTTTCTAACCAATTTTTGAGGGCTCCGCCTACGAAGCCACATCCAATAATTCCAACTTTAATCATAAAATTTCAAGTAGTTTTACAAAAAGCGTGCAAAGGTACAACATTTTTTTTATATACGCAAGAGCGCGCGAACATTATTTGTAAAAAAATGCATTTTTTCATAAAAAACGAAGAAAAAGCGCTAAAGATTTTCATTATTCAATAATTTTTTGTAATTTTGTGCCGAATTTGCCCTAAAGTGGACTTATGGGAGAAGGAAGCGAATAAAGACGCCGGATGGTATCCGGCAAAATGAACGAAGCTTGATGCCGCGGAATACCGCTACGAACTAAAGACGCCGGATGGTATCCGGCAAAATGAACGAAGCTTTGATGCCGCGGAATACCGCGACGAACTAAAGACGCCGGATGGTATCCGGCAAAATGAACGAAGCTTGATGCCGCGGAATACCGCGACGAACAGGACAAAGAGGATGAAGGGAAGAGAAGGAGAGAGAGGGAAAGAGAGGGAGCGAGAGGGAAAGAGAAGGAAGCGGGAACGCGGATGAATGGAAAGAGAAGAAATGAACTTAATTTAAAAATAACAATAGAAAAATGAAGAATTTTAAATTTTGGAATGCGTTGTGCGGCTGGATCGTGTTTGCGATAGCAGCTGCTACGTATCTCCTGACCATGGAGCCGACAGCGAGCTTCTGGGATTGCGGCGAGTTCATCTCGAGCGCCTGGAAATTGGATGTCGGTCACCCGCCCGGAGCACCGTTTTTTATGCTGATGGGCCATTTCTTTAGTCTGTTTGCGTCAGACACCGCCCATGTGGCGATGTGCGTTAATGCGCTTTCCGCTTTGGCAAGTGCGTTTACGATTTTGTTCCTCTTCTGGACCATTACGGCTTTAGCGAGGAAACTTAGACCCTTCCCGACCTCCCCTAAAGGGGAGGAGAAAGGTTCGCTGTGGGCGGATCTTGGAATCTTAGGAGCAGGAGCAGTTGGTGCTTTGGCTTACACGTTTAGCGACACTTTCTGGTTTTCAGCCGTGGAAGGCGAAGTGTATGCGAGTTCGTCGCTGTTTACGGCCGTCGTTTTCTGGCTGATCCTGAAATGGGACGAATTGGCAGACGAAGAGGGTAGTGACCGCTGGCTGATCGCCATCGCTTATCTGATGGGATTGAGTATCGGCGTACACTTGTTGAACCTGCTGACTATTCCGGCCATCGGTTTGGTATATTACTTCCGCCGCTATGAGTTCAGTTGGAAAGGAATGATCTATGCATTCTTGGCATCGTGTCTCATTCTGTTGGTGATTTTGTACGGAATTATTCCGGGCGTTCCGACCGTAATCGGTTGGTTTGAGTTGGCATTTGTCAACGGTCTCGGCTGTCCGTTCAATACCGGTCTGGCGGTGGCACTTGTGCTGATTACAGGTCTGTTGGTTTGGGCTATTCTGTACACCAAGAAACGTTCTGACGCCGAATACGCAGAAGGCAATGGAAAGAACCTGTGGCGTTGGCTGAATACGGCATCGCTGATGGTGGCTGTGATCTTGGTGGGTTACAGCAGTTACGCTGCTTTGGTGATCCGCTCGAACGCAGATACTCCGATGGATCAGAACAGCCCGGACAATGTGTTCAGTCTGAAATATTATCTGAACCGCGAGCAATACGGCGACCGTCCGCTTTTCTATGGTCAGACATATAACGCGCCCGTTCAGCTGCGAGTTGAGGGCAATATGTGTGTGCCGGTAGAGAAAAAAGGTCATGCGCAATATGCTCCGGCTCCGAAAGTAGAGGGCGAGAAGGACCATTATGTGATCACCGGATACAAGTCTTCGTACGAGTATATGCCTCAGTTCTGCATGCTTTTCCCGCGTATGTATTCATCGCAGGGTTCGCATATTCAGGCGTATAAAGAATGGGCAGAAGTGAAGGGCAAACGCGTCCGCTATGACTACTGCGGTCAGCAGAAAACGGAGTATTGTCCGACTTTTGCGGAGAACATGCGTTTCTTCTTCCGTTATCAGGTGAACTTTATGTACTGGCGCTATTTCATGTGGAATTTCGTGGGAAGACAGAATGATATTCAGTCGTATGGCGACATTACCAAAGGTAACTGGATCAGCGGTATTCCGTTTATTGACAATGCGATGTTGGGTGATCAAGACCTGCTGCCGACGGAATTGAAAGAGAACAAGGGACATAACGTGTATTATTTCCTGCCGTTGATTTTGGGTATCATCGGTATCGTATGGCAATGCGGCAAACGCAGCAAAGAGGGCAAGGCAGAAGGCTGGCAGAGCTTTACGCTGACGTTCCTGCTGTTCTTCCTAACCGGTTTGGCGATTGTGATGTACTTGAACCAGACACCTTATCAACCGCGCGAGCGTGACTACGCGTATGCGGGCTCGTTCTATGCGTTCTGTATATGGATCGGTCTGGGTGTGTTGGGTTTGATTGAATTTATCAATCAAATATTAAAAATTAAAAATGAAAAATTAAAAGTGTGCGCGGCGGTGGTGGTGAGCCTCGTATGTTTAGGCGTGCCGGCATTGATGGCTCAGCAGAACTGGGATGACCATGACCGCAGCCAACGCTACAGTTGCCGCGATTTCGGAGCAAACTATCTGAAGTCCTGCGAGACGCAAGGAATTCTGTTCTCGAACGGCGATAACGACACTTTCCCCTTGTGGTATAACCAAGAAGTGGAGGAAGTGGGAACCGACCTGCGTGTCTGCAACCTCAGTTATCTCCAGACCGACTGGTATATATCTCAGATGAAACGTCCGTACTACGAGTCCGAGGCCTTGCCGATCAGTTGGGAATACAAGGATTTCATGCCGGGTGCCAATGAGATCGCCCGCGTGGATAACCGTTTGGGACAGCCGATCAGCGTTGAGAAAGCATTCAATTTCCTGCGTTCTGACGATCCTCGCACGAAGACCCGCGAAGGCGATAATTATTTGCCGTCCGACCAATTATACATCGAGACACCCTCCGGCGAACAGATTCTCCTTAAGAAAAAACGCATGTACACGCGCTCGGAGATGATGATCATGGAGATGCTGTCCACGAACCAGTGGAAACGCCCGATGTACTTCTGCGCGACCGTGGGTAACGACTATTATTTGGGCTTGGAGCCGTACATGGAGCTGACCGGTTTGGCTTATCAGATCACTCCGGTACGCAGTCGCGACGGACAGCCGCGTGTGAACACCGAGAAGATGTACGAGAACATGATGCACAAGTTCAAATACGGCAATATGAATATCCCCGGAATTTATATTGACGAGAACCTGATGCGTATGTGCCGTACGCACCGAATGATGTTTGCACAGTTGGCTGAACAGCTGATTCGTGAAAACCAACGCGAGAAAGCATTGGAAGTACTCGACTATTCGGAAGAGCAACTGCCGGGCTATAACATCCCGTACGACTACACTTCGGCTTCGATGGCGGCTATGTATTTCATGCTGCACGAGGACGAGAAAGCCGTAGCTATCATGGACAAGGTAGCTCAGACATGTGTTGAGTATCTGCGCTTTGCGGCTTCTTTGGACCGCGGTCAGAAACGCTCGATGGAGAGTACCACCAGCCGTGAAGGCGCGATCTTAGGCTACGTGCTGCAGACCTGCGAACGCTACGGACAAAACGAGTTGGTAGAGAAATACTACGGCGACTACGCGGCGTACGCTAAATAAATAAAAAGACCCCTCCCGACCTCCCCTAAAGGGGAGGAGAGAAGGAAGTTCGCGCAATGATGCGCGAAAAGTGCATAATGTAAATTGAAAATATAAAATGGTAAGTGTAAATAAGATTCCTGTCTTGCTGCTAACCGGTTATCTGGGAAGCGGCAAGACAACACTTCTCAACCGCATTCTGACGAACAATAAAGGTATTCGTTTTGCGGTGATTGTCAACGACATCGGAGAAGTGAATATAGACGCCTCGCTGATCCAAAAGGGCGGAGTGGTGTCCCAACAAAATGACTCGTTAGTGGCATTGCAGAACGGTTGTATTTGCTGCACGTTGCAGACGGATTTGCTGACACAGCTTCATGATTTAGCCGCGCAAAAGGCGTACGACTATATCGTTATTGAGGCATCCGGTATCTGCGAACCGGCTCCTATTGCGCAGACGCTGTGTTCTTATGCGCAAATGGTACCTCAGTTCGCACAAGATGGTCTGCCGGTATTGGATTGTATCTGCTCGGTGGTAGATGCACTTCGTCTGCGCGATGAGTTCAACGGCGGCGAGGAATTAGCGCATCATTTGCCGAAGGAAGAGGACTTGGCGGCATTGGTAACGGAGCAGATAGAGTTCTGCAATATTATCCTGCTGAATAAGGCTTCGGAGGTAAGCGAAGAGGAGCTGGCGCATATCAAATCCATTCTTCGCGCTTTACAGCCCACCGCAGAAATCATTGAAACAAACTACTGCGATGTAGCGTTCGAGAAGATTTTGAATACCGGATTGTTTGATTTTGACCGTACAGCCACCTCTGCAACATGGATCCAAGAGGTAGAGGATGCGCATCATCACCACGACCATGATGACGACGATGATGAGGATGAAGATGAGCATGAACATCATCACCACCACGACCACGAACATGGCGAACATGACCATTTGGCTGAGTTCGGAATCGACACCTATGTATATTACGCGCGCAAGCCGTTTGACTTAGGACTCTTTGACGAGTTCGTGGCGGCTCATTGGCCGAAGAACGTGATCCGTTGCAAAGGAATGTGCTATTTTGCAGAGGAATACGATATGTGCTATCTGTTTGAGCAAGCCGGCAAACAATTCAATCTCCGCAAAGCCGGCGAATGGTTTGCTACGATGCCCAAAGAGGAGTTGATGCAACTGATGGCAGACGATGCACAACTCCGCAAAGATTGGGATGACCAATACGGCGACAGGATGCAGAAGTTAGTGTTTATCGGTCAACATCTGGACAAAAAGGCTTTGAAAGAGGCTTTGGACAACTGTTTGCAATAATTATCTATCGGGAAACTTAAATAATTATAAACAATACTCTTATGAAACCAATTAACGAACTGACTATAGCAGTGGCAAGTGACCACTCGGGTTTTGGATTGAAATCCATGATTCAATTGTTTTTGGAGCGTGAAGGCGCTAAGGTAGTTGATTTCGGCTGTGATTCTATGGAGAACTGCGACTTTCCGGATTTTGCACATCCGATGGCAACCGCAGTGGAGAAAGGCGAATGCGATTTAGGTATTGGTTTTTGCTTTACAGGCAACGGAATGAGCATGTGCGCGAACACGCATCCTCATGTGCGCGCCACTATTTGCTGGGAGACACGCATGGCGGAGAATGCCCGTCGCTTCTTCAATGCCAACGTACTCTGTCTGCCGGCAGGAAGTGTAGCTCCGGACAAGGCATTGGATATCATTCATGCATTTGTAACCACCGCTTATGCCGGAGGCGAACGATATGAACGCCGCAATCATCATTTGGCTAATCCCAATAAATACCGGATTGAGAATGGTGAATGGATTTTAGAGAGTTGATAATTGACAATTGATAATTGATGAAAAAATTTGACGTAAAAAAGTATATTTTAGCACCGCTGACAGTTGCAGTTGTGCTATTCATGTGGTTCGTGCCTGCCTCTTTTTTCGGCATTGAAGGTCTGACAGTAGTTCAGCAGCGAACCATAGCTATTTTCTGTTATGCCGCCCTGATGTGGATGTTTGAAATCATCCCGGCATGGGCGACGTCTGTGTCCGCGATAGTGTTCTTGCTGATCGCCGTTTCCAACAAAGGTCTGACAAACCCGGAGATGGGTTCATTAGTCAATTTCCGCGAACTGATGGCCGCTTTTGCAGACCCGATCATCATGCTTTTCTTAGGCGGATTCGTGTTAGCCATTACTGCCAGCAAAGTGGGCTTGGACGTGGTGTTGGCACGTGTTCTGCTCAAACCTTTCGGAACCAATCCGAAATGGGTGTTGTTGGGTTTTCTGACACTGATCAGCGTGATGTCCATGTTCATGAGCAATACGGCTACTGCGGCTATGATGTTAGCTTTCTTAGCGCCTGTGTTGCGTACGCTGCCGGCAGATGGCGGTGGTCGTGTGAGTTTGGCAATGGCTATTCCTATCGCCGCCAATGTGGGCGGTTTGGGAACGCCAATCGGTACTCCTCCGAACGCTATCGCAATCGGACAATTGTCGGCTATGGATATCAACATTGGTTTTGCCGCATGGATGGTTCGTTTTGTGCCGGTAGTGATCATAATGATTCTCTTTGCGTGGTGGCTGCTGCAGTTCCTTTTCCCTTTCAAGGCAAAGGATGTAAAGATCGTCATCAATCCCGATGAGCATCACGAGATGGATTGGAAATTCTGGGTTGTAACCATTACATTTATTGCTACCATCCTGCTGTGGATGACAGGTGAGTTGACTCACCTGAATTCCAATGTGGTAGCGATGATTCCTTTTGCAGTCTTCGCATTGACCGGCGTGTTTACTCGTGACGATTTCTCAAAGATCGATTGGCATGTGCTGTGGATGGTGGCCGGTGGTTTCGCCATCGGAACGGCTCTTAACAAGACCGGTCTGGCAGCTGCGTTGGTGGAGTCCATTCCGTTCGGCAGTTGGTCAGTCATCGCCGTTTTGGTTATTTCCGGTCTGTTAGGCTGGTTACTCTCCAACTTTATCTCTCACTCGTCTGCGGCGAACTTGCTTATTCCGATCTTGGCGGTTGTCGGAACGGCTATGAACGAGCAGTTAGGCGCTTTTGGCGGTGTGACCACTTTGCTGGTCTGCGTTGCTGCTTCCACCTCGTTTGCTATGCTTCTGCCGATCTCCACTCCGCCGAATGCCATCGCTTGTTCAACGGGTTTGATCAAGACCAACGACATGGCAAAAGTGGGACTTATCATCGGTTTAGTGGGTGTAGCATTGTCGTACGCGGTGTTACTGATCTTCCCGTTTAAGTAATTGATAATTGAAAATTATATCTCGTTTAAGGCTCAAATTATTGTCTGAAGCCGTACGGGAAGTTGACAAATATGAAAAATCGAATTATAATCGTCGTTCTTTGCACCATGACAGCCTTGTCCGTCATGGCGCAAGAGAACGTCAAGACGGAAAAGAAGGAGACGGTCAAGTCACATCTTGTTCAGCATTTCAAGTTGTACGGTTTTGTCCGCAACTATTTTGCTTATGACAGCCGTGAATCTCTCTCCGGAACGGGTGATTTGTATAACTACCAGCCGCGGGATGTGAACTGGAATCAGACGCCCGAACAAGCAGCTGCTTCCGGTGTAGAGCGCCAGGACTTGAATGCTCAATCCACATTCCGTTTCCTATCTCTGACCACCCGTCTGGGGCTGAATATCGTGGGCTATAAATGGCGCAACACGGAGTTCGGCGGAAAGATAGAAGCGGATTTTTATGCCGGTTTGAGCACAAAAGGTTCGGGTGTTCACTCCGTATCGGGAACGGCTCAGTTTCGTCTGCGTCAGGCCTATATGACGATGGCGTGGGATAGTCTGCGTATGGGCGATAAGGCCTATGCGCGTGTAGATTTATTATTAGGTCAAGCATGGCATCCGATGGCAGCTGATCTGAGCGATGTGATTGCTCTCAACTCCGGTGCTCCTTTCGGTCCTTTCAGCCGTACGCCTCAGGTGAAGATGGATGCGCGTCTGGGCAACTATTTCACCCTTACCGGTGCGCTGATCTGGCAGATGCAGTATTGTTCCATCGGTCCGGACGGTCAGTCGGCGGAGTATATCGGTTACAGCAAAACACCGGAGGCATACCTGGGAGTGAATGTGCATGCCAACGGATTCTTGGCAAGAGCAGGAGCGGATGTGCTCAGTATATGCCCTCGTCATACGGGAACGGTGTTGGCGGCAGACGGCAAGACACAGGTTGCCGTTCGTGTGAACGACCGTCTCACTACCGCATCGCCATTTATCTATCTGCAATACAAGAAAGGCGAGTTCTCCATCAAAGCCAAATCGGTCTTTATGGAAGCCGGTGAACACATGAACATGAACGGCGGTTACGGCGTGAAGAAAGTGAATGCCGACGGGTCATGGGAATATACGCCGACGCGTACTTCTTCCTCATGGCTCAGTATTGTATATGGCGGCAAAGTAGGCGCGCAGGAGGATAAACATCCCCAGAAACTGCAAGGCATCCTCTTCGGCGGTTACGTCCGTAATTTCGGTACTAAAGATCCATTGGCAACCAAACAAGACGGTTCTTTGGTGGGATTCTATTATCCGCGTGCAAGCAATATGAACCAAATGTACCGCTTATCGCCGACGCTGCTTTATACGGTGGGTAAATTCCAATTAGGTTGCGAGTACGAGATCACTTCGGTGCAATATGGCGACATCGCCCAAGGGGGCATCAACCCCGCTAATGGTCTGTGCGACAAAGGACTTCACTGGGTGACAAACCATCGTGTACAACTGATGACAAAATATAATTTCTAATGAAACGAATAATCAATCCTTGGACCCGGATGCCGGGGTATAACTGTTTCGGTTGTAGCCCGGATAACCCCATCGGCACGCAGATGCGCTTTTTTGAAGACGGGGATGAGATCATCTCCATCTGGCGTCCGACACAAAATCACCAATCGTGGATCAATACCTTGCACGGAGGTGTGCAGGCCGTGCTGTTGGATGAAGTGTGCGGATGGGTCGTATTCCATCTGCTCAAAACCGCCGGCGTTACGGCAAAAATGGAGATGCGCTATCACAAGCCGGTTTCGACTTTGCAGGAGTATATCAAACTGCGCGGTTATCTCAAAGAGATGCGGCGTAATATAGCAATCGTGCAAGGCGAGATCTATAGTGCCGAGGGCGAGTTGCTTTGCGAGTGTACCTGCACATATTTTACTTTCCCGCAGGAGAAAGCCAAGGCGGAAATGGGCTACCTTCCGTCCACAGTTGAAGAACAAAACTATACCTTTGAAGAATGCTTGAATATGTAAATCGAAGGGGGTCTGATTGTTTCAAATGGGACTCCGAATGCGCCGAAGGCTGTTTGCCTTTATGGATTGCAGACATGGATTTCAAGGCGGCTCAGCCGATACGTGAGGCTATGCAACGTCGCTTGGATCATGGTGTTTTTGGTTATTCTATCGTGCCGCAGGCCAACTATGACGCAGTAGCATCATGGTTTAGCCGCCGACATGGATGGAACGGTATTAATCGTGAGAATCTGCTTTATACGACAGCCGTTGTGCCGGCGATTTCGGCTATTTTCGCGGCCTTGCAGGCTCGCAAAGGCAAATGTTCGCCGCTCCGTGTACTCACTTTCACGCCTGCATACAACTGTTTCTTCAGTTGTATCGAGAATATGGGTTGCGAGTTAGTGGCGGCTCCCTTGGTCTTGCGCGAAAACCGCTTTGAGATCAATTGGGAAGATTTGGAGGAGAAAGCAAAGCATGCGGATGTGTTCCTGCTTTGCAATCCTCATAACCCCACAGGTCGCGTTTGGTCCAAAGAGGAGTTGGAGCATATCGCAGAGATTATGCGCCGCGAACACCTGTTCGTGCTGAGCGATGAAATCCACTGCGAGTTCGCTTACCCCGGACACCAATATACGCCCTTTGCATCGATTGTCATCAACGACACCGATTTCTGCGTCTGCACATCCGCCAGCAAGGCCTTTAATATCGCAGGTTTGCTATGCGCCAATATCTTTGTACCCAACAAAGAACTGTTCACTCAGATCAATCATGCCCTCGAGGTGCATGAGGTGAATGGTCTGAACCCCTTCGGTTTGGTGGCACAAGTAGCGGCTTATAATGAGAGCGAGGATTGGTTAGACGAACTGAATGAATACGTCTATGGGAACTTCTGTTTCCTGCGTGATTTTATCCATGCCGAGTTACCGATGTTGCAGATCCATGAGACTGAGGGTACATACCTCGGATGGGTTAATGTATCCGCTTTAGGCATGAGCGCAGAGGAGTTCTGCTGCAATCTGGCGAAAAAAGGTCATGTGCTCTTCAACCCCTCGGAGATGTACGGCGGCGAGAAATATGTCCGCATCAATTTAGCTACATCGCGCGAGGTGTTGGAACAAGCCATGAAGCAATGCAAGGAGTATATCCTCAGCCTGTAATTACCGCACTTTGCGGATGATGGTAAGTCCGTCACGAAGAGGAAGGATGACCTGCTCAAAGCGGTCGTCCTTTTTCAATTGGTCATTGAAAGCCCGCAGACCGAGGGTCTGTTTGTCGCGGTCATATGCGGGGTCGATGATGTGTCCGTCCCAGAGGGTGTTGTCCGCCAAAATGAACCCGCCAACGGGCACTAAAGGATAAACCGCCTCTAAATATGCGCAGTATTCGCGCTTGTCCGCATCGATAAAGACGAGGTCAAATTGATAATTGAGAATTGACAATTGAGAATTGATAATTGAGCACGCATCGCCGATGATGAGTTCAATTTTCTCTCCCAACGGCGAACGGGAGAGGTTTCTGCGTATGGTGTCTTCCAACTCGTCGTTGTGCTCGATGGTCACTAAACGTCCGCCTTTTGCCAAACCTTCTGCAAGACACAAAGCACTATAACCGGTGAACGTACCAAGCTCCAAAATCCGTTTCGGCTTGATCATATGGCTGAACATACTCAGCGCGCGACCCTGTACGTGTCCGCTCAACATGTGCGGGTTTAAAATATGTACGTACGTATCGCGCGTAATCGCCTCTAAAGCTCCGTTTTCGGGAGTGGAATGGTAAGAAATATACTCTTCAAGTGTCATATTGTTACAAAATTCGCTGCAAAAGTACAAAAAAATTTGCACATATGCAAAAAAAATAGTATCTTTGCACTCAAATTCGTAACAACAATGAAAAAAACGACCTGTTTATATTGTTTTTTGACCCTTTTAGTGGCCTTTCTTCCTGCCTCTGTACATGCAGCATTGCAAATAACGGATGCCGGCGGATGGTATGAAAGCGCGTTTGTGGAATGGACCCCCCAAGACGGAGTGTCAGAATATAGCGTTCGAGTTCAGCCTATCGGGGAAATTCTCTATGCAGTGCCGTTTGAAATAGACGAACCTCTGATCCGTAAATACGACGGTTATTACCGCGCAGACGTATTGGGATTAGCTCCGGGCGATTACACTTTGTCTGTTTTTTCTGCCGGCGGAAATGCTGAACCTTTGGCTACGACGGATGTATTGCTTGTCAAAGCGCATGACAGAGATGGTTTTGCGCATTTCAATTATCCCGATGGAGTAGGAGCCTATAAGAATGACGGTACGCTCAAAGAGGGAGCCAAGGTGCTCTATGTTCACGCACAGAATATAGCTACGGTGGAAATGGATGTGGCGATCGACAAAAAAGGTACTACGCGTCATTGCGTCGGCCTGCAACATATTATCACGGCTTACGAGAAGGGTTTCGCGGATCAGCCTTTGGATATTCGTATTATCGGAACCGTTGAGGCAAGTCAATTGGATTCAATGGGCAGCAAAGAGGAAGGTTTGCAGATCAAAGGCAAGGTGGGCGTACCGATGCATATTACGGTGGAAGGTGTCGGAAAGGATGCTGTTATCCGCGGTTTCGGTATCTTGGCGCGTCAGGCTGAGAGTCTGGAGTTACGCAACTTTGCCGTTATGACAGCTTTGGATGATTGTATATCGCTGGATACCAAAAACAGCCATGTGTGGGTGCATCATATTGACGGTTTCTATAGCCGCCCCGGTTCGGCAAGCGACCAGAAAAAAGGCGACGGAACGATTGATGTGAAGGGAAACTCCCAATATGTGACCGTTGCCTATAACCATTTCTGGGACACCGGCAAATCCACTATGTGCGGCATGAAACAAGATACGTTGCCGAACTATGTGACCTATCATCACAACTGGTTTGATCATTCCGACTCGCGTCACCCGCGCATACGTCGCATGAGCGTGCATATATACAATAATTATTATGACGGTATTGCCAAATACGGTGTTGGTATGACGAACGGCGGTAGTGCTTTTGTGGAGAATAACTATTTCCGTGCTTGTGCACATCCGATGCTCATCTCAATGCAGGGAACGGACACCAAGAACGGAACAGATACCAAGGATTCGCCTACTTTCTCCAACGAGAACGGAGGTATTATAAAGGCATTCAATAATGTTTTTACAGGCTCCAAGACCCTTGTTTATTATGATGCGGAGAAAGCACCGGTGCATTTCGATGCGTACTTGGCAACTACTCGCGACGAGAAAGTTCCGGCAAAGGTTAAGGCACTCCAAGGTGGTACGACGTATGATAATTTTGATACCGATCCTTCTCTTATGCCGTCTATCGTGCCTGATGCAGCGGAAGATGTGCCTGATATCGTAATCGGTGATGGCGGAGCAGGGCGTATGCAGCATGGCGATTTCACTTTCTCTTCTTCTGATGACAGTTCGTCTGAACTTAATACTGCTTTATCAAGTCTCATTACGAATTATCAGTCTTCATTGGTCGCAATTCAAGGAGTAGAGCAGGATGACCATCAGGCTATTTATGAGGTTTTGGCAAAAGATAACGACCTTGTTTTTGACGGAATGACCCTCTATAACCCAATGGGAAAACGCATTCGTATCTATGCTGTCTCCGGCGCATGTATCGGTTCTACGGAAGACACTTCTGTGGCTACGGACTATTTGCCTAACGGCGCATATGTGGTGGTTAGCAAAGACGGATGTCTGAAAATTACGAAATAATAAAATAATACAATATTGGTATGGAAAAGATAGATGAATTAGATCGTAAAATCTTAAAAATTATTACTCAAAGCGCCCGAACGCCTTTCAAAGATGTGGCGGAGCAATGCGGTGTCAGCCGGGCAGCCGTGCATCAACGCGTGCAGAAGATGTTTGACAACGGCGTGATCACCGGCTCCAGTTATCATGTACACCCCAAATCGTTAGGCTATCAGCTCTGTGTTTATATAGGTATCACCATGGAGAAAGCCTCTATGTATAATAAGGTTATTGCAGCGTTGCAGGAGATTCCTGAGGTAGTTGAAGCGCAATACACACTCGGCGCATTCGGTTTGCTGATTAAGGTCTTTGCCCGCGATAATGAACACCTGCTCAGCATCCTCAATACCAAGATACAGGAGATCCCCGGCGTAGCGAATACTACGACTCTTACCGCGCTTGCACAACCTATCTATCGCCAAATACCAATTGAAATTTAACCATTTAACAATATAAAGTTTCATGGAACGCGTCATTAGCGGCATACGCCCTACGGGCAATTTGCACCTCGGTAACTATTTCGGGGCGGTTAAGTCTTTCGTCAAGATGCAGGATGAATATGACTGCATGTTCTTTATTGCCGATTGGCATTCTTTAACCACGCACCCGACACCGGAGAATATACGTTCATCCGTCAAAACCATTCTCAGCGAGTACCTCGCTTGTGGTATTGACCCGGAGAAAGCACCGATTTACGTCCAATCGGATGTCAAACAGGTGCTCGAGCTCTATCTCTACCTGAATATGAATGCTTATTTGGGTGAACTGGAACGCGTCACTTCCTTCAAGGAGAAAGTGCGCAAACAGCCGGATAATGTCAATGCCGGTTTGCTGACATATCCATGTCTCATGGCGGCGGATATACTGATGCACAAGGCAGACAAAGTGCCCGTCGGCAAAGATCAGGAGCAGAATATGGAGATGGCGCGCCTTTTTGCGCGTCGATTCAACCGCATCTATAATGTGGAGTACTTCAAAGAGCCGGCTTCCTTCTATTTCGCGGACAAAGCGGTCAAAGTGCCGGGACTTGACGGAACCGGTAAGATGGGAAAATCCGAAGGTAACTGCCTCTATCTCTGTGATGACGAGAAGACCGTTACCAAGAAGATCATGCGGGCAGTGACTGACCAGGGGCCGACTCAACTCAACCAAGAGAAACCCGAAGTCATTCAGAACCTTTTCACCCTCTGTGAACTCCTCTCCGGCAAAGAGGCGGCAGACTATTACAACGACCTCTATAACCGCATGGAGATCCGTTATGGAGATATGAAAAAGCAGATGGCGGCTGATGCGAATACACTTCTTGCGCCTATTCGCGAACGTATTCTCATGTATTCGTCCGACGATGCGCTGCTTGAAAAGATCATGCGTCAGGGAGCGGAAGCTGCTTCTGAAAGAGCAGAGAAAACCATCGAAGAAGTAAGGGAAATCATTGGGTTTAGAAAAATCTAAATGCGTAAATGGGTAAGTATCGCGTCATAGTATTCCTTTTTGCCCTCGGGCTCATCAGTTGCGCTTCTAATCAAGTGCCGCTTGATGATGCGTATTATTGGCCGGACAAATCCGCTGTCTCAACCAATACGCAAACAACGACTACAACGCAAACAACGACAACAACGGCAACTACGCAAAAGCCCCTTGTCGAGTTTCTTACTGTCAAAGACACTACCGTAACAGTCAAAATTAAGCGATGAAAAACCTCCGATACATATTGTCCTTTGTCCTTTGTACATTGTCCCTTTGTACTTTTGCACAGGATTATGCCCGTATCTCCGAGCGCTCTATCATGGGAACAGCGCGCTATGTGGGTATGGGAGGTGCGATGTCTGCTATCGGTGGCGACCCGTCTTCTATTCATGACAACCCTGCCGGATTAGGACTTTACCGGCGTACGGAGATGATGATCACGTTTGACGGCATGTTCGATAAGACTACTCAACCGGGTTATCAGGATGTCGGCGAAAGGCGACTCTTCATGGCGCCACAAGCATCGCTGATCTTCTCCATGCCTTCTTATAGCGCGGACGATGAGGGAGTTCAGTTCAATAATCTCTCTTTGTCTTACCGCCGCCTCAATACATTCAATCGTCTGTGGCTCGGTTCGGGCGAGAAGGACTTGTCCCTCGGAGCGTTGTTAACCACAGCGGATGTCAAATGGGATATACCCTTCTGCTCCGAGAAGATAAATGCAACCAATCTTCTCGACTTAGCGGAGAGCGGTCACACCAGTGAGTTCGCGATTGATTGGGCAATTAACATCTCTAATAGATGGTTTGTGGGTTTCGGAGTGCATATTCAGTCTTATTTCTTGGCTTCGGACGGAGATTTTCAGGAGACTTTTTCTTCCAAGAATGCGTTCGGAAGGAATATGTATAACCTCAACCAAACGAAACTGACCCTTTCGGGAACAGGATGTAACCTCACAGCAGGGCTCATCTATCGTCCGGCTTCTTGGATCCGTATGGGATTTGGTATTCAGACGCCTACATTGGGATCGCTCAATACTTATACCTCCGGCACACTCGTTGCCTTGACGGATTCGGTTCGGTATTCCTATGCACCTAATGCGTATAGCCGTGATTCGAAGTTCCATATGCCTCTGCATTTGTCTTCTTCGGTAGCCTTTCAAGTGGGCGCGTATGGCATGCTTGCATTCCAATATGATTATTTCAAGCAACTGCAAAACGATGCCGTTCATTCCTTGCGAACCGGTCTTGAGGTCATTCCTGTCATGGGATTGTATGTGAATGCCGGATATGCGTTTGAGAGCACTTTCAAGAAGAATACGAACCCTGTTCCGATGGATCCGACTTTTGAGCGTCAAGATACCTATTTCGTGACCCCGCAGTGGTCGCAATATGTCTCTGCCGCAATCGGCTATCGAGGAACAATTATGATGGTTCAAGCAGCATACCAATATCGCTGGCAAAGAACTAATCTATATGCCCACGAGAATGCCTCGCCATATGATATGAATGCCACTACCCACCGCATCATTTTTACCATAGGCTGGCATAGATAATGGATAATTGATAATTGAGATCCCGAAAGACCCACGAAAAACCCGCGAAATACCCGCGAAAGAGGGGCGAAAAAATGATAAATCGTAAATAGTCAATAAACATAGCGTCTGTATAACACAATAGGAACCGGAAAACTCAACAAAAATTAACTAACCGAGTGCAAATGCTTCACTAATGGCGTGCCGGTACTCTACGCCGAGACCCGTGAACGTTTATTCTTTACATTCGTATAAACACACGGTAGCGATGAGGTGGCCGGATTACAGAGGAAAAAGCAGGCCTCAAATCCTATTCTCAGGAAGTTTTCTCGAGTAAAAAAGTTATACAGACGCTTTTTTTGTGCCTATATTTGCATTTTTTTCTTGCATATATGCCAAAAAAGCAGTATCTTTGCATCACTTTTCAATGAAATGCACAAATCTATCTGTTCAAAAGAATGAAAATTGCCATTATCGGAGCGGGGAGTGTGGGGACAAACCTGCATCACGCGTTTGAGTTAAAAGGAATAAAAACGGAACTGGTACACGCGCGACCGCTGACCGGCGAAGAAAGCGAAAAAGCCATCGCGGCATTACCGCACGCGGATGCGTATATTTATACGGTGGCTGATCATGCACTGCGGGAGGTAGTGGCAGTTGTGAATGCGCCGAAAGCCCTGCATATGCACACTTCCGGATCTATGCCCATTGAGGTCTTCGGACCCGATAAGCCGCATAGCGGTATATTGTATTTTCTCCAATCGTTCAGCCGGACGAAACTGATTGATGATTGGAGCAGTATTCCTTGTTTTGTAGAGGGGAAAAGCATAGATGATCTGGCAGCTATTTATTCTTTGGCACAGATGGTGACGAGCCGCATCTATGAGGCAAACCAACATGACCGCGAGCGCTTGCATATAGCGGCTATTTTTGCCAATAACTATTCCAATCTGATGTACCGCATTGCCGCTCAAGTGCTCAAAGAGACGCAGATACCCTTTGAGGCTTTATTGCCGCTGATTGATAATACGGCGGCAAAGATCCATCTAATGGCACCTAAAGACTCGCAGACAGGCCCTGCACAACGCGGAGACGAAGCTGTCATGGCGCATCAGGCTGAGATCCTTAAACAAGTAAAAATGAATACAGAGCCGTTTAACGGGGAAGAATTGAGCGCATTGTATCAAGAGCTCGCAGCGTTAATCGGGAGAGGGCGTAATCATCCAAATCGTCCCAACGAATAAGCATAGTGCCGGGGATCTCCGGCATTTTTTGTACCCGATGAACAATAAATCGCGCATGGATCTTCTGATGCGATAAGACGTGTACGATATGGGTCATGGGGTATTGTGCGTTGGTCATCTCCGTTGTTGGCTCATCGGCATGTTCTTCGTACGGAAATTCGTACAGATGATACCAGATGTCTTTGGGATTTTCACGTCTCTGTATCAATGTATATGCCTCGTTCTCCTTTTTTACTTGTACGTATATATGGTATGTAAACCAACGGTCTCGCACCTTTGGGCGAGGTTTGCGCACAGGTAGCAAATCGGCGGTATTATGGAGATGCCCCAAACAGATTTCGTTGAGCGGACAGGTCTCGCACGCATCGCCTAAAACCGGAGTGCAATAGAGCGCCCCGAACTCCATGATTGCGGAATTGAACAGCCGTGGGTTATCGCGATCCAGAAGGAGTTCTATCTCCTTGTGAAAACGTTTCTTACCGGCGGTCGTATCAAAGGGCTCATCTATATCCAACAGACGTGCTACTACGCGATATACGTTTCCGTCCATAGCCGGGTAGGGCAGGTTGTATGCAAACGATGCTATCGCGCCGGCTGTATAATCGCCTATGCCGGGCAAAGCACGGATCTCCTCAAAGGTCTTCGGAAAGCTATAAGCGCTCTGTTCGCCGCGCTCTACTTGGGACTTTTGGCTTGCAACAATCATCTGCGACGCCTTATGTAAATTGCGCGCGCGTGAGTAATATCCCAAACCCTGCCATTCACGTAGCACTTCCGCTTCATCGGCGGCTGCCAAATCTTCCACTTTCGGCCACCGGGCTATAAAACGCAGGTAATATTCCATTCCCTGAGCCACGCGGGTTTGTTGCAAAATAATTTCACTCAACCAAATAAAATAGGGGTCCTCAGTCTCGCGCCAAGGAAGAATTCGGTGGTTGATTTCGTACCATGTATATAATCGGTTATAAATTAGTGAGTTGAGCATAAAAAATCGTTTTTTTACCGCTTAAAAGTCCAATTTGCGTGCAAAATTACAAAAAAATAATGATTTTTGCAATTTTTTTCGCGAAAAACTTTTGTATTTCAATAATTTATATTAACTTTGCAGAGTTTTTCGGATTTTAATAATAAAAAATAACAAAATAACATGACAAAAGCTGAACTTATTACAGAAATCGCTCTCAAGACCGGATTCGACAAAAAGTCGATCAATGTCATTATTGACGGATTCACAGAGGGCGTAAAAAGCAACCTGTCCAAGGGTGAAAATGTATATATCCGTGGTTTCGGTAGTTTCGTAACCAAAACGCGTGCAGCTAAAGTGGCACGTAATATCACTCGCGAGATTTCTATCGCAGTGCCGGAGCATAAAATACCGTCATTCAGACCCGCTGCTGAGTTTAAAGAGGCAGTTCGTAAATTGAAGAAATAATTAACATTAAGTAACAATTTAATAATTAACACAATTATGCCAAACGGAAAGAAGCATAAGAGACACAAGATGTCCACGCACAAACGTAAAAAACGTCTGCGTAAGAATCGTCATAAGCATAAGTAATTGACGATGCTGTTCAGCTTTGTGGCGCTAAGCCTGTTCAAGTGTGGACAGGTTTGCCACAAGGCTTTTTTATTTCATTTTTAATCCCTAATCAAGTATGAAAAGCGAATTGATTGTTGACGTACAGCCTGCTGAAATCGCTATCGCCCTGACTGAGGATGACCGTTTACAAGAGGTCTCGCGTGAGAAAAGAGATCAGGATAATTTCTCTGTGGGAAATATCTATTACGGTCGTGTGAAGAAGGTCATGCCGGCGTTAAATGCGGCTTTCGTGGATGTAGGTCATGAGAAAGAAGCTTTTCTGCATTATTTGGATTTAGGTTCTCAGTATCGAACGCTGCAATCGTACGTTACCAAAGCCGTTTCTGACCGACGCCGTGTGCCTGTCATCACGAAGACACAACGGCTTCCGGAAGTAGGCAAAGAGGGACAGATAGCTGATGTGCTGAAAGTGGGGGATCCTATTCTCGTGCAGGTCTCGAAAGAGCCGATTAACACTAAAGGACCGCGACTGACGGCTGAAATCTCTATCGCAGGAAGAAATATCGTCCTTATTCCTTTTGCAGACGGCGTTATGGTAAGCCAGAAAATTAAACGCGAGGCAGAACGCCAGCGTCTTAAACAACTGATGTTGTCTATCAAACCTGCGGGTTTCGGCATCATTGTTCGCACTGTAGCAGAAGATAAACGTGTGGCTGAGTTGGACAACGAGCTGCGATTGTTGATTGAACGATGGGAAGAGACAATCAAGTCCCTTCAACAAAAAGAGCCGGTTAGTCTGGTCTCCGAGGAGATGGGACGAACTCTCGGTATCATCCGGGATGTCTTAAGTCCGGACTTTACTTCTATTCAGGTCAATGACAAGGACATCTATAATGATGTGCGTCATTATCTGGAACTCATCGCTCCGGAAAGCGCCAAGATCGTCAAACTCTACCAGGATGCGCAACCTATTTTTGACCATTTCGACATCACCCGACAGATGAAAACGGGTCTCGGCAGAACGGTCGGTTTTAAACATGGAGGTTATCTCATTATTGATAAAACCGAAGCACTGTTCTCCATTGATGTCAATTCCGGCAGCAAAAAGATTTATGAGGACCAGGAGCAAAATGCGTTCCAGTTTAATATGCTGGCAGCTGACGAGTTAGTTCACCAACTTCGATTGCGTGATATTGGAGGCATTATCATCGTCGATTTTATTGACATGGATGATAAAGGCCACCAGCAGCAACTCTACGAGTATGTCCGCAAACTCATGGAACGGGATCGTGCGAAACATAATGTGTTGCCACTTAGCAAATTCGGCTTGATGCAAATCACGCGTCAACGTGTAAGGCCTGCGGTAGAGGTAGATGTAACCGAGACTTGTCCTACCTGTATGGGAAAGGGGAAAATTCAGTCTTCTATTCTCTTTACAGACCAAATTGCCGATGAATGCGAGCACATGGTGGAGCATTATGGAAGGGGACTGACATTGCATTTGCATCCGTATATTTACGCGTATGTAAACAAAGGATGGCTCTTCTCTCTCAAAGCCCAATGGAGGCGCAAGTTCGGTGTTCGTTTGATTGAAAATCAATCGCTCGGTATGTTGGAAATGCGATTCTTTGATGAGAGCGGAAAACCGATTTCGCATCACCATGAGGAGCCGAAACAGGCACCGAAGAAAGAGGTTAAAGAGGTGAAAGAAGCTAAGGTGGAGCAACCAAAACAGGTGGAACAACCGAAGCAGGTAGAGCAACCCAAGCCGGTGGAAAAACCGAAGCAGGTAGAGCAACCCAAGCCGGTTGAGAAACCAAAACAGGTGGAACAACCGAAGCAGGTAGAGCAACCAAAGCCGGTGGAAAAACCGAAGCAGGTGGAGCAACCAAAGCCGGTGGAAAAACCGAAGGAGGAAAAGCCCAAACAACCTGAGCAACCGAAGCCTGCAAAGAAAAAAGCGGCTAAGAAGAAAGAAGCCCCGAAGGATGAGGCTCCGAAGAAAGAAACCCCGAAACAGGAAAAAACAAAAAAGGAGACTCCGAAAATTGATGCTCCTAAAAATCAGGAGCAGAACACACAAAGCGCAGAGACTCCTAAGAAAAAGCCAGCACGCAAAAAGAAAAAAACAGCAGAGAAACCTGCTGAGAATAATGCAGAAAAGAACTAATGACAAAGCCCGCAAACGCGGGCTTTGTTGTTTACGTGGTGTTATGATTGTTCTTCCAAATCTTCTATCACTGCTCCGGGGATGTACCTTTTTAGTGCGCGGGCTACACCGGTTGTCCAGTTGTTGATCGATTCATTATCCATTTCCAAACTGCTGATCATCTTCACCACTTGGTCTATCGGCATGCCGTAACGAAGCACACCCGAGATGAGTTTGGCGTAGTTCCAGAACTCTTTGTCGAACTTATAACTCAAACCCTCCACGGTGATTTTGAAGCCGCGGGTGTTGGTAAACTGGAAATCGTATCGTTTCTGGCCGTCAGGATCAGTCGTTTTGATGATTTTTCCTTTGGTAACGGATTTGGGCAAGGCTATTCCCATCTCGTCATCAGCCAAACCGGTGAAGATCTCATAGGGCTTGCCGTCACGCAAACCCACAAAAGCGATCCATTTATCTTTCTGTACTTGGAAACGCACTACGTCGCATTCCAGTTCAGCCGGTCTTTTGAGCATGGTATTATTTTCTTGTGTTTCCATAAATCATTAAATTTTTAGTGTTAACCGATTGTTATTTTAGCGGAGCAGGAAGTCTCTCCGGATTCGTTCTTTTGTTGGTATTGTACGCCATCTGCCGTAATGAGGTACATCGTCTGGAGTGTTTCTCCGAGCATTGCCTCTTTGGAATAGTTGATGTCCAGACGAACCGGCTTTCCGTAGTAGTCGGGTAGGAAGGCATCGGTCATGGCTTGCAGGTAGCGGCAGGAATTGCAATGACTGTTATAATCTATATCCGAATAGACCACCTTGTGCGACGAACAACCCGTCGGCTCGGGAATAGTAGTCATTCGCACACGGTTCATCTCCAATACTTCACCATCTACACAGCCCTCAAAGATCGGATCATCGAAGATATTGACGATCTCGCGTTTCTCCAAATCGAGTACTGCCCAAACACTTTTGCATTGACCGATTAAGATCCATTCTTTCGCTTCTGAAGCACCGTCATTTTGCTTGTAGATACGGAAATTACGCGTGCTGAGCATATGGGCATTGGATTCGATCCATGTCTCAAAACGTACTTTCTGGCAGTGGGTCGGCAGTTCGTACATCTCTACCGAGAGGCGGGTCAAGATCCATGTCAGACCACGCGGATGAAGAGCTGCGATTCCGAATCCCAAATCATCAGCCACTGTTCCTGCTACTTCCAACAGGTAATTCTCCAAATTGAAGAGACGCAATTTCTTCGCTGCATCTACTTCCTGGTATTTGATATCAAATAAATAATTGTATTTCATTAATTGTAAATTGTAAATTGTGCATTGTAAATTATTTGAGCCATCTGTCAAGCCATCCTCTGAACTCGCGTTGCCAAAGAATGCCGTTTTGTGGTTTGAGCACCCAGTGGTTCTCGTCGGGGAAGATGAGCAGTTCAGCCGGTACGCCGCGCATCTTGGCGGCATCGAAGGCTGCCATGGCTTGGTTAGCAAGGATGCGGTAGTCTTTCTCTCCGTGGATGCAGAGAATAGGGGTGTCCCATTTGTCCACGAACCGATGCGGACTGTTGGCAAAGGTACGCTGTGCGATCTTGTTATCTTTCTCCCAATAAGCACCGCCCATATCCCAGTTGGCGAACCATTTCTCCTCGGTTTCGAGGTATTGCATCTCCATGTTGAAGATACCATCGTGTGCGATGAACGCTTTGAAGCGTCCGTCGTGGTGACCTGCGATCCAATAGACACTGAAGCCACCAAAAGATGCACCCACACAGCCCAGATGGTCTTTGTCCACATAAGGCTCTTTGCAGAACTCGTCAATAGCCGTGAAATAATCCTTCATGCACTGACCTCCGTAGTCGCCCGAGATTTCTTCGTTCCATGCCTTGCCGAATCCCGGCAGACCGCGTCTGTTAGGTGCTACGATAATATAATCGCCCGCGGACATCATCATGAAGTTCCACCGGAACGACCAGAACTGGCTGACAGGAGATTGCGGACCGCCTTCACAATAAAGGATTGTCGGGTATTTCTTAGTCGGGTCAAAATGCGGCGGATAGATGATCCATGTCAGCATCTGCTGGCCGTCTGTTGTTTTCTGCCAGCGCGGTACTACGGTCGAACGCTCGATCTGCGAGTAAATATTGTCGTTCTCGCTCGTCAACTTATCCAACAACTGATTATAGGTGTCAAACGGTTGGTCGTACCATACCTCCGTGTGAGCCATTTTCTCGCTATCCTTGTGCAACCATTCCGCTACATCAAGACGGTAAATCTCGTTCGCCTGACGCATGGAGTGACCCAAGACAAAAGCATAATGGTCGCTCACATCGCCTAAACCAAGGTCAAATTGACCGTCCGTCAGTTTGTTGACCTGTCCGTCTAAAGTCACACGGTAGAGTTGCACGGTGGCATGCCAACAGGCGGTGAAGAGGATGGAGGAGTCGTTGTACCACGCGTATTCATCTACGTTGGTGTCCATCGTGCGGCTGAGGAAGCGTTTCTCGCCGGTCGTCAGGTTCATCACCATCAACCGATTTTCGTCGCTCTCATACCCGTCTCGTTCCATCGACTGCCATGCGATCCACTTGCCGTCCGGTGAATACGACGGATTGGTGTCATAACCGCCGTTGGGAGCGGTAATGTTGCGTTCCTCGCGCGTACGCGTATTAAAGAGGTATATGTCACTATTGGTGGAGACGGCATAATCCAGACCGGTTTTCTTGCGGCATGTGTAAGCTATCTCCTCGTTGTTGGGATTCCACGCCAACTGCTCCACGCCGCCAAATGGCTTCATCGGGCACTCATAAACGGTGCCTTCGAGGATGTTTACTCCTTCGCCGATCTTGGCGGAACGGATGCGTTCACCCTCGCCGTAATACGATATTTCCAACGGACATACGAAAGGTTGCGGAGCCGTCTCGGTCCATTCGTCCCAATGTTTGTACATCAGATCCTCATGCATATGACCGGTGGCTAACGGCAGGTCGGGATATTTGTCCGCGGTCGTCGGAACGGTCTTGACTTGTTTGATAAGGATGATTCGGTCGCGCATCGGGGAGAGTAGGAAACCTTCTACATCTTCGGTTCCTTCTACATACACTTCCTCTTTGTCGCGACGAAGATAGAGTTTGCCGTCTTTGAGGTAAGCCAGACAGCCGCTGTTTCCGAACCATGCCGGCTCATAACCCACAAACTCATCCACTACAGGCATTCCTTCCCCAAACGGATTGCATACCCGGATCCATGAGGTAGAGCGGTTTTCCTCTACCGAATAGTAACTGACGGTATAAGCTATCAGTCCGGTCTCGATGTCGCTCTTGACCGAACCGATGCGTCCCATTGCCCACAGGCCTTCCGGCGTCAAACGACCGCCTTCAATCGTGATTTGAGGCTTACTAATCGGAGCCTTGCCTGCTGTCTCTTTTTGGCAACTTGCGCCAACTAACGCCATGCATGCCATGATAATTAATGTGTATTTCTTCATTGTTCCTAAAAAAATCGTGCAAAGTTACAAAAAAATTTGCATATATGCAAAAAAAGTAGTAATTTTGTGCCATAAAATCGTTTAAACCATGAAAATTCAGTTTCTCGGAGCTACCGGTGAAGTGACGGGTAGCAAACATCTTATCACTACCGATTCGGGGCACACTATTTTGTTGGACTGTGGCATGTACCAGGGTAAAGGCATGGAAACCGATGCTGCGAACAGGGATTTGGGCTTTGATCCGAAGACCTTGGACTGTGTGGTGCTTTCGCACGCGCACATTGATCATTCCGGGCTGATTCCTTATATTGTCAAGTTGGGTTTCAAGGGTGATATCTATTGTACGCCGGCTACGAGGGATCTTTGCTCGCTCATGTTGACCGACACGGCTTTTATTCAGGAGCAGGATGTCAGAACCTACAACAAGAAGATCGACCGCCAGCATCCGCATAAGGAGAAAGGCAGGAAATACAAGGTCGAACCGCTCTATGACCAGAAGGATGTGCAAAAGGCGATGAAGCATTTTGTAACCTATAGTTACGACCGTCGCTTCCGGCTTTTTGATGATGTGTTGCTGACTTTCACCAACTCCGGTCACATGCTCGGCGGTGCAATCTGCTCGCTGGAAGTGTATGAAAAATCTACTCCCTCCCTTGTGGGGAGGGCTGGGGAGGGGTTCCGCTGGAAGCGCCTCACTTACACCGGCGATGTCGGACGTTTGCATTGCCATATCCTGCCTCCGCCCCAACTCTTCCCGCAATGCGATTATCTGATCTGCGAATCGACCTATGGCGATAAACTGCACGAAGAGCAGTTAGTGACCGAAGAGCAGCTCCTCGGCGTGGTGGAAGATACATGCGTCTATCGAAAAGGCCAGTTGCTCATTCCTTCTTTCTCCGTCGGCAGAACCCAGGAAATCGTTTATGTCCTCAACCAACTCTATAATGACGGACGGCTCCCGCATATTCCGGTCTATGTCGATTCGCCGATGAGTACCAACGCAACACAGATCTTCAGAATGTACCCGGAAGAGTTGTCAGACGAAGTGAGAGACACCATGCAGTTTGACCCCGATCCCTTTGGATTTAACACGCTGCGTTACATCACAGACATAAACGAATCGAAGATGCTGAACCATAAAGACGAACCCTGTATCATCATTTCCGCGAGCGGCATGTTGGAGGCGGGGAGAATAAAACACCATGTGGCGAACCATATTTCCGACCCGAGGTGTACGATTTTGATTGTCGGTTACTGCGAACCTTCCACACTCGGCGCACGGATTCAGCAACCGGGATTGCAATGGATCTCTATTTTCGGACTTGACAGACGTATCAAAGCGCAGATCACCAAGATCGAAGGTTTCTCGGGGCATGGTGATTATAAAGAGATGATTGATTATTTCACTCGCTCTTTAGATGTATCACAAGTGCAGCGCACGTTTGTGGTGCATGGAGAGCCGCAAGCGGCAGAGGCGTATAAGGGACATTTGACCGACGCGGGCTTCAAAAATATATGCATTCCCGCCAAAGGAGAGCTCGTAGAACTATAAAAATGCACTAAAATGCAAAAAAACTGCAAAATTATTTGCGTATGTCAAAAAAAAGCAGTACCTTTGCACCCGATTTTGTCGCGTAGTAGTTCTTATCTCGTTTCGCTCGAACGATTTACTACCCGCGGCAAAAATGTCGCGGGTAGTAGTTCAGCCCGGTTAGAATGCCTGCTTTGGGAGCAGGAGGTCGTGAGTTCGAATCTCGCCTACCCGACAGAAAATAAATAAGGAGCCTGCAAGGCTTCTTATTTTGTAAACTATCAAACAACGTCAAACAACGTCAAACAACGTCAAACAATTCCACCTAACCATGCTCTGTAAAGCTGTTTTCATAGATATTGACGATACGCTCCTTGACTACATTCCTTGTTGTCGGGAAGCCTTTGATGCGGCTATGCAGGAGATACGAGCCATGCACCATACTGACCTTACCGAAGACGAGCTGTTTGCTATTTTCTTCTCGATTAGCGGAAGGCTCTTTTCGGAGGCGAAACACGGACTGCACACGGTGGCGGAAGTGATGGAACTTTATCCGCAGGAGTTTGTCGATACTATTGGCTATCCGGATACGTCGGTGGAGCCTTTCAAACAGGCGTTTCGTGCCAATTGGGGCAAAACGCACACTTTGGTTCCCGGAGCAAAAGAGACACTACAGGCTTTGAAACAAAAAGGTTACCGGCTCTTTGCTGCCAGCAATAGTTTCGGACATTTACAGCGCTCGCGTTTGCAATATGCCGGTTTGTTGCCCTATTTTGAAGACACTTATATCTCTATGGATATTGGTTATGACAAACCCGATATCCGTTTCTACCAAGAGGCGCTTCGGCGCTGTCAATTATCGCCGGATGAGGTGGTTATGGTCGGAGACTCTATGACTACGGACATCTTAGGCGCAATCAATGCAGGATTGAAAGCCATTTATTTCAATCGCCGTCCCCAGGACACACCTTCCACCGCTGACTCCAACACCACGGAATACCAAGAGATACAATCTTTGGATCTTTTAGTAAAAATACTTTAGTTTCCCAATTGTTGATTTTAGTAAATCGAAAATGCGGCGGTTGGGGTGACAGGGTGACAGGGCGGACACCCTTTTCGTAAAATACATACACCCACACGCGTGTGTGAGTTTATAAAAAAGGGTGTCCACCTGTCTGCCGTCCGCCTGAATGACTTTTTCCATTGCGTCCGGATTGTATCCGGACATCCCAAAAGCGTCGTCCATTAGGTCGGATGCCATCCGACATCCATCCCGACAGCCTCTCTTTACCTGTTGAACCCGCGATATCCCCGCGACCTCACCGCGACCTCACTGTAGGGTCTTTGTCCAGTTCATCTCGCCGTCCTGATAAAACGCGATAAATCGCTTTTTTTTTCAAAAAAAATGCCCGAACGCTTGCATATGTGCAAAATTTGTCGTATCTTTGCAGCCGATATAGAAAATGAATGACACTTTTTTGACATGAAAAAGCAGGAAGAAAACAGTATTTTACAGGAAATCACTCCGTTGGAAGAGCATGATTTCATGTACGTGGCAGACCGACACAAGGCGGGGTATGATTATCCTTTGCACCGGCATGAGTTGTTCGAACTCAATTTTGTGGAGCATGGCGCCGGCTGTGAACGGATAGTGGGGGATAACATAGAGACCTTGGGCGAGTACGACTTGGTGCTGATCACCTCGCCGAACCTCGAACATATGTGGGGGCAGGGTACTTGCACCAACACTGATATCCATGAGATCACCATTCAGTTCCAATGTGATTATCAGCAGGACATTTTTCTGACCAATCCATTCCGCTCGATGCAGCAGATGATGATCCGTGCGCAGCGGGGATTAGCTTTTCCTCTGCCGGCGATCATGGCGGTATATGAGCGGTTAAGACATTTATCGGAGATCAAAGAGGGCTTCTATGCCGTAGCCGAACTATTCCGTATCTTATATGAATTATCGAAGTTCCCCGATGCGCGCGAGCTGTCGAGTTCGTCCTTTGCCAAAGCGCAGGGCGAGACGGAAAGCAAGCGCGTGAAGGCGGTGAAGGAGTATATCGTTTCCCATTATGAGGAGGAGATCCGTTTGGAGCAGATGAGCCGTTTGGCGAATATGTCTCCGACCGCTTTTTCCCGTTTCTTCAAGTTACGTACCGGCAAGACTTTAGCAGAATATATCGTGGATATCCGTTTAGGACACGCCACACGCAAATTGGTCGATACGAACGAACCCGTTTCGCAGATCTGCTACACCTGCGGATTTAACACTCTGACCAATTTTAACCGTCTTTTCCGCAAGCGCAAGGGGTGTTCGCCTACTGAATTTCGCGAAAAATATGCCAAGACGCGCGTAATAGTGTAGTATCTGCTAAAAAAGTGCCATTGAATATCAGAAAATAGCAGTAATTTTGCAGCGTATTTCGCAAAGTACTGCTATGAGACACAAATTTATCATCTTATTTTCATTCTTTTTCTGCGTTGGCTGCGGGGCAACGGAAGTGCCTGAACCGCAACCCAAACCCGTTGCGTCTTATTCGTTATGCAACGCCAATGCTACTGCCGAAACGCAGCAGTTATGGTCGTTGTTGTGCAGCCAATACGGTAAGAACGCCCTTTCCGGCGTGGTGGCTAATATAGATTGGAACGCGCGCGAGGCGGAGAACGTCTATCAATGGACGGGTCATTACCCGGCGATCAATGTGTTTGACTTTATCAATATCCATGCGTCCAAAGACGTGAATAAAAACGGCTGGCTCGATTACAGCGACATGACGCCGGTGGAGGAATGGCACCAAGCTGGCGGCATAGTAGGTTGCATGTGGCATTGGCAGGTGAAGGCGAACAACGGGACGAACTATACCTGTTCGCCGGGCGTCGAACCCGGGCAGACGTCTTTCGATCCCGCAAAGGTCAATGACCCCTCTTCGGCGGAATACAAACAAATGATCCACGATATTGACCAGGTAGCAGGGTATTTGAAGAAAATGCAGAAACGCGGAATAGCGGTTCTATGGCGTCCGTTGCACGAAGCATCGGGCAATACGTCGGAGTTTGCCGGCGGCGGTGCTTGGTTCTGGTGGGGTGCCAAAGGCGCAGAAGCATACAAAGCGCTATGGCGGTTCATGTACGACCGAATGGTTAATTATCACAAACTCAACAACCTCATCTGGATATGGAACTCACAGATGAACGACTATGATTGGTACCCCGGCGACGACGTAGTGGATATCGTGGGACGCGATAACTACTATGCGCTCCAATACCCCTTGGCGAAAGAGTTCAAAGCCTTACAGGAGCAGTTCCCCAACAAACTGATCACGCTGGCGGAATGCGGCAACGGCGACGAAGTGGAGATGTCGCTATGGAGCGATATATGGTCGGAAGGCAGCCGCTGGAGCTGGTTCATGACGTGGTACGATTATAACTACAACGCCGGCACTTCCGACGAACATCAGTTTGCCGGCGAAGCATGGTGGAAAGATGCGTTCAACAGCGGCGTGGTGCTCGATCGGGATGAGGTGAAAGGACTGATGAGGAGGTGATAACCCCTCCTGACCTCCCCCACAAGGGGAGGAGAAAGGATAGTCATGAAGAGAAACAAATATATACTATTTTTACTTGCATTCTTAGCCCTCCCTTGTGGGGAGGGTTGTGGTGGGGTTCTTCTCGCCACAGAGCGGACGATCCTGCTCGGTCCGAAGACGATTGGCAAAGCATGGAAAGATAACATTGTGCTGGAGGCTCGTCATTTCAAGGATGTGCAGCCGGGCGATGTGCTGACGGTGTATAACGACCGCGCCAAAGGTACGGCGCAAGGGGCTTTTCAGAACCCTCAGACATGGCAAGGCGTAGCCCCCGAATACGGTTATTTCGGTATCAACGGTCCTTTCCGAATGACGATGACGGAAGATATATTAAGGATCGCGCGCACGCACGGAATAGCGATCGGCGGACACGACTACCGCATTCTGCGGGTGACTGTTTCCGACAGTGCGGACTACCGCGAGACGATCGTATGGAACGGTCCGGCGGTGGTGATGAAAAGCGATTGGAGCGCGAGCGCCGAGATAGAGGGACGCTGTTTCGCGACCTTGCAGGAGGGCGATGGCCTGCGGTTGCATGTCTCCAAAGTGCAGGAAGGCGCTGCTGCCAAACTGATGGACTTCACATGGAATGCCTTGGATCCCTCGGTCGATGGCATGCCGGTGGGGGAGAATGGTATCACATGGTATATCCATGACCGTGCACCGCTACTGAAACTACAATTGGCAGGCACAGGTTCGAACACTGCCATGCGGGTAGGAGGCAAAGGCTATCGGTTAGATCAGATCGGCATCGTGCAGTTTGTAGGCGAAGTGAGCGAAGACCTCTCCTCCGCGCAGCGGGCACCGAAGGAATATACCTTGCAGCCTGGAGAACTCTTTCATGGCGAGAAATATTTCCCTGCCGATTGGAGCGGAAACCTAACCATCAATGCCGCGCCTTTCCAGAAATGTACAGAGAATGATGTGCTGCTGATTTCTTATCGCTTGGATCCTGCTGCCAAAGCTGCCGGCGTGACACCGCAACTGTCGCTCCGCAACACCCGCACGTGGGGAGAACTGACCGGCGCTGCAGAGCCTGTTTGGTATCCTTTGGACGGCAATGACGTGGTCTATCTGTTTGATGCGGTCGCCTTGGATGCGGTCAAAACGCGCGGGTTCATCCTCACCGGAGTAGGATTTACGCTCACTAAAATAGAACTAATATCTGCACAATAATATGAAAAACAAATTCTTTGTACATCGTACATTGTTCCATCGTACATTTATTGTACTTTGTACTTTGTCCCTTTGTTCCTTCCTGTCGGCGCAGACGACGGTCACAGGAAAGGTCATCGACGGTGCGAATAACGAATCCGCGATAGGGGCAACTGTGATCGTAGCCGGCACGCAGGTCGGCACGGTGACTGATTTCGACGGGCATTTCTCCATTGAAGTGCCGGACGGTAAGTTTATCCTGCAATTCTCCATGGTGGGGTACAAGACGCAGGTGGTGAATATCCGCGGCAAGAGCCATGTGGAGGTCACTATGCAGGAAGATACGCAGGTGATGGAGGAAGTGGTGGTCGTTGGCTACGGAGTGATGAAAAAACGCGACCTGTCGGGCTCTGTCAGCCAGATCAAGAGCGAAGATATCATGTCGGGCGGCACGCTGAATACGGCGCAGAGCCTGGAGGGCAAGATCGCGGGTGTTGATGTCAAATCGTCCGACGGAGCCCCGGGTAGCGGCGTGAGCATCACCGTCCGCGGTGCTAACTCGTTCACCACCAGTTCGCAACCGCTCTATATAGTCGATGGTGTACCGTTCGGCACAGACCCCAACGGCGTTCCTTCCTCCGGTGCAAACGACGGACAGAACACGTCGCAGAACCCCTTGTCGATGATCAACCCCAATGATATCGAGAAGATAGAGGTGCTCAAGGATGCTTCGGCAACGGCTATCTACGGTTCGCGCGGTGCGAATGGCGTGGTGATCATCACGACACGCAAAGGGCAGGAAGGCAGACCCCGTGTGGAGCTGAATGTCAAAGGCGGCATGCAGCAGATCGCCAACCGCGTGCAGATGCTGGATGCGTACCACTATGCGCTCTATCAGAACGAAGCGGCGGCGAACAGCCGTACATACGAAGGTGGCACGCAGCGTGACCCTTATCGGGGCGAATGGGATTATCCTTACGTCGGCTCGGGGTATGTGTATAACCAAGGTAAGTATAACCCTTCTCCCGAAGATTTCCTGAACCCCGGTCTGCGCACGGACAAGTACGGCAACGTGGACGAAGTGGCAGGCACCGATTGGCAACGCGAGATATACCAATTGGGTTATTCGCAGGAGTATAACGCGTCAGTCTCCGGCGGCACGGAGAAGGGCTATTACGCTTTCTCCGGCTCCTATGCCGACCAGCGGGGTATCATCAAGAACACGGGATACAAGCGTTATGGTCTTTCCATTAACACGGCTTGGCATATCACCAAATGGCTCGAGATCGGTACGAGCCAGCATTTCACAAACGCTACGACAGATTTTCAGCGGACGAATTCCGAGAACACGGGTATCATCCGTTCGGCGCTCATTTTCCCGCCTACCTACGGTCCGCACCAGCAGACGGAGCAGTTGGACGAACTGAACTGGCTGGCTGCTAATCCGCTCAATTATGTCAACGGCGCGAAAGACGAACTGAAACAAATCTCGTGGTTCTCGTCCTCGTTTGTGGAGTTTACGATTCAGCCCTGGCTCAAGTTACGCCAGAATCTCGGTTTAGGCTATAACGACGGTCATCGTGCAACGTATTACGACCGTCATACGCAGGAAGGCAAATCGCCTTTTAACGGCAAAGCGGGTAGGGCATCGAATATATGGAAGAGCCTCACCGCCGAGACGCTGCTGACCTTTGACCATAAGTTCAATGCGAATCATAGCATCAATGCCGTGCTCGGTGTGACCTTTGAACGTGGTATAGGCGAGTCCGAATCAATGACCGCTACTAATTTTCCGAACGACCTGACGAAGGATGCGAACATGGCGTTAGCACTCGACAAGGGAGTGTTACGCAGTTCGCAGACTCAACAGTCATTAGAGTCTTATTTAGCGCGTATGAACTACACGCTCATGGGACGCTATATCTTCACCGCCAGCGCGCGTGTCGATGGCTCGTCCTCGTTTGCCCCCAAACATAAATGGGCGCCGTTCTTCTCCGGTGCGTTTGCATGGCGCATGATCGACGAGAATTGGATGCAGGACCAGCAGGTGCTCTCCAACTGGAAATGGCGTGTCTCATTCGGCGAGACGGGAAACCAAGCGATCGGCGCCTACCGTACGCTCACGGTGCTCGATGCGGCGAACTACCCCTATGCCGGCACGTTAGAATCCGGCGCGGCGATGATCGATTGGAGAGGACCGACGAATCCCGACCTTCGATGGGAGACTACCGATCAGGCGGATGCGGGGCTGGACATCGGTTTTGCCAATAACCGCGTCAACATCACGTTGGATTATTATTGGAAGAAAACACGTGACTTGCTCCAGAACGTGACGATCCCTTCCTCAACGGGTTTCAGCCAGATGATGATCAACTCCGGTTTTGTCATTAACCAGGGTTTCGAACTGACCCTCAATGCCGTAGCAATCGACATGGCGGATTGGAAATGGCAGCTGGATGCCAATTTCTCTTTAAACCGCAACCGCATCGGCGGACTCAAAGGCGATCAGTACGCCACCGCCCTATGGTCGAAAGCGGATCAGGTCTTCCTGCAACGCAACGGATGTCCTATCGGTACGCTCTACGGCTATCGGGAAGAGGGCATTGATCCCGCTACCGGCGAGATCGTCTATTCCGACCTCAACGGCGACGGTTCTGTCACCGAAGCCGACCGCACGATCATCGGCAATACGAACCCCGATTTCACGTATTCGCTCACCTCGCGCCTGTCATGGAAAGGGCTTTCGCTCAACTTTATGCTCCAAGGCTCGCACGGCAACGATATATTCAATTATAACCTCACGGATATCACGATGTCCAATATCGGTAATATTACACAACAAGCATACGACCACCGTTGGACGGCGGCTAACCCCGACGGCGCACTATGGCCGAAACCCACAGCGGGATATAACAGGACATGGCTCGTTTCGAACCGATATGTGGAAGATGGTTCGTTCCTCAAAATCAAATATATCACCCTCAGTTACGATTGGAATAACCCTGCCAAATGGCTGCAGAAGATCAATTTCAATTTCACCGTCAATAACGTCTATACTTTCACGCGTTATTCATGGTTTGACCCCGATGTGAATGCCGCCGGCACGAATCCTTCCTGCCCGGGCGTGGATAGTTATTCCTATCCCGCTGCACGGACGTATAACTTAGGTATCAACTTTGTATTCTAATAACCCCACCTGACCTCCCCACAAGGGAGGGAATAAAAACACTACAGTTATGAAAGTAAAAAAATATATCACCCGACTATTAATCATCCTCCCCTTGTGGGGAGGCTTGGTGGGGTTATTTCCCTCCTGTTCCTGGATCCAGGAGAACCCGGACAGTCTTATCACGCCCGAGAAACTCGGAGACAGCAAGGAGGCTTGTGACCAACTTGTCACCGGCGTCTATTCCAAGTGGATATACGACATGTTCTGCTGGGGCTATTTCCCGCGGATGTTAGAGTTTGACGCGGACTATATCTCCGGTCCCGATTGGTTATTCGGTACGTTTGGCGCCGGCAATTTCCAAGGCGAGCCGGACTTGGTGGATGCGTTATGGAAAGGATGTTACGGGCTCATCGGACGCGCCAACACTGCCGAGCAGTATATCTCCGCGATGAAGAATATCACCGACAGGGAGAAGAACAATGCCCTTGGCGAACTGCGTTTCCAGAAGGCTTTTGCGTACTTCCTCCTTGTCCGCGCCTACGGAGAGGTACCTATCCAAGTACCAATCACCAATAACCAATCCCCTGTCTCCCCCTCTGAGAGGGGGGCGGGGGGGGGCTCTCCCCGCAAACCCGTCACGGAGGTCTATTCCCATATCATCTCCCTGCTCGAAGGCTGCACCACGATGCTCTATAAAAACACGGATGATGCCTATCGTCCCGGGCATGTGTCTGCGGGCTCTGCGGCTGGTTTGTTAGCCAAAGTCTATGCTACCGAAGCGTCTTACGCTATGCCTGCCGGCACCTCCCTCACGATCCGTTCCGGAGCGGCTTATACCACCGATGGATCCGGCAACAAACGCTATGCACCTTTGCAGGCATTCCATTTGACCAAACAGACCGTCCCCGGCTACGAGTCCCTCGATCCGATGCAGCTCTACCAGCAGGCTGCCGATTGGTGCTCGGAACTGTTAGCCGGTACGTACGGTGACTATCAGCTCTCGGAATACGACCAACTTTGGCTCAAAGCCAACGCCAATGCCTCGGAGTTCCTGTTCTCCGTCAATACCGTCTCCGGCGATGCTACCTATAAGACCTCGGTGCATACCCAGTATGAGGGCTACATGACCGCTACGGGTTCGGACTTCATTCAGTCCGGTGGCTGGACCGGCTGCACGCGTCATTGGTATGACCTCTTCGACCATGACGACTACCGCATCACCAAAGGTGTACGTCACCGCTGGCGCAACTACACGCAGCGTGAGTCTAACTCCGGCTTCTATTATCCCTATGACGATGAATATACGATCATGGCGACCGGCAGAAACCTCGCCGGTGATTGGATCAAAGACCCTTCCGGCATCTATGCCGACGGCGTCAATTATTACTATTCCGCCGATGCGCAATGTCTCGCTTTTACTACCAAATACGAGGACGTGACCGATAATGCCATTGATAATGCTGATGCCAACTGGCCTTTCCTCCGTTTGGCGGATGTAATACTGATCTACGCCGAGGCGCTCAATGAACTGGATCATCCCTCCGATGCGCTTGCGCAACTGAATAAGGTACGTCTGCGCGCCAATGCAGACCGTGCTTCCATGGGCGGCAAGAGAGCGTTGGCTACCAAAGAGGCACGGCGGTCTGCCATCATCGAAGAACGCGCCAAAGAGTTAGCATGCGAAGCAGACCGCCGATGGGATCTGATCCGCTGGGGCGTTTATCTCGACGCGATGAATGCCTTGGGAGGAACGGACGACTCCGGCGTCAATAAATCCCGCACCGAACGCAATCTCCTTTTCCCGCTGCCCGCACAGGAGATCAACACCAACCCCGAGATCAACTCCAATAACCCCGGGTGGAATTAAACATGCAAAAACGACAATAACATATAAAACATAACCAACATGAAAAAACTTATCTCCATCTTTTATCTCGTCGGCATAACTGTCAGTACGATGACTGCCGCTGAGAAAGTGGTCTGGACAGGTAACGAACCTATCTCTTGGAACACGGAGGTCTATGCCGGTACGCAGTTTGAAACACCTTCCGGCATCTTTGCAGGGCTGCAAAAAGACCATATTATCCGTGTTACCGTAGTGCCCGGCATGGATAAACCGCAGTATGTCATGACCTACAAAGCCGGTGATTCCTGGTCGTGGACGGATCTCGCTATCACGATCAAAGACAGTATCCTGTCTTATACAGTAGAGGCTGATGCTATCGCCACGGAGATAGCCGACCGCGGTCTCATCTTCCGCGGACAGGGCTATAACATCACCCAAATAACGGTTGATGATCTGCTGCCTGACTCGGTGCCGTCTGTTGATCCGCAGCCCGGAGACACCACCATCGTCCCCGTAGATCCTTCACTCCCCGGCACGTATGAGAAGATCCTGTGGCAGGGCGACTCGGCTATCTCGTGGAACGCGGAGGCGTATGCCGGAGGTGAGTTCGAGACCGCAGCAGACCTCTTCGCCGGCCTTCAACTCAACGATACGATCCGCGTCTATACCGCCGAAGCAATTGAGGGCGCGCAATATAACCTCACCTATAAAGCCGGTGCTTCATGGGAGTGGGCGGCGCTGAATACCACAGTAGAGAACGGCGTGATCCGTTATGTGGTGGAGTCGTCCGCTATTGCGCAAGAGATTGCCGAACGAGGCATCATCGTCCGCGGACAGGGCTATCACATGACCTGTATCACCGTGACCGCGCATCCGCAGGACACGATCACGCCTGTTGACCCGCAACCTACCGACAGCATCGATCTCACCGGACTCGTGGAGACCGTCCTTTGGACAGGCAATGCCGCCATCTCCTGGAATAGCGAAGAATATGCCGGAGACAAACTCGACACCCGTTCGATCAGCGAGACCCTATTTGCCGGGCTCCAAGAGAACGACATCATCTGCGTCACTTATGCCGAAGCGGCAGCAGACGCGCAGTTCGGTCTTCAGTACAAAGCCGGAGATAACTGGTCGTGGACCAATCTCAACTATCAACTCTCAACTATCAACTCTCAACTTCTCTACCGTGTCGCTTCCGACGAGATGGCAATGCTCATCGCCGACCGCGGATTAGTGATCACCGGTATCAAATACCACGCTACCAAAATCAGCCTCTTCACTCCCGAAACAGAAGGGGTAGAGCATCTACAAAAGGACAATGCACCGGCTACCAAGTTCATTGAAGACGGTCAACTCTATATCAAGTACAAAGGAACAAAATACAATGTACAAGGAGCAAAGCTCCGTTAAACTGTTAAATTGTTAAATTTATAATATTATGAAAAAAATCTTTCTATTTTTAAGTGTAGTGCTGGTATCCCTGGCAATGCAGGCAACTGTGCAAAAAGCAGATTGGAACTTTAGCGGAATGACCGAGTGGGACTCAGGAACAGCGTCTTTTAATACAGAAACAGGAGTCGTTACGGCAAATCAATTTCGTGGCGTAGGTAACTGGGGATGGTTGGAAAAAGGAGACTACGACACACTCGTGGTTGAAGTAGCAGATCATGATTATCCTGTATTAGTGAAGGTAAAAACCATCAATGATGGTGAAGCCGATCAAACAGAGAATTATGTAGATTTTCAGAAGGAAATATCTGCCAAGCAAAATTGCCTTGTTCTTGATTTGACTTCATCAAAAGATATTATAAAGTATATTGAGTTGGATAACTGGTCAAAGCATGATGGTGCAACTTTTACGATTAAGAGTATCTATGCGTTAAAGACTTCCGGAATTAAAATCACACGTCCTCTTTGGAACGGGGAAAATGCCTTTGGTAATTGGGAACATAGCATTTCTGTTGATCCGTTTGCTCGCGTCTATGAATATGATGAGATGGTGATAAAATATACGAAAGGAAGTGATCCGCAGTGCCAGATTAAAATCAGAGGAACCAACGCGTTTTTGGATTTTGTAGGCGACTATGTGGATGTAAGCGGAGAGACGCAAGCTTCCTTCCTTTTAAGTGCGGCGGATGTTGCTGCAATTAAAAGTAACGGTTTCTACTTAAATGGTAAAAACATGACCATCACAGATGTTCTAATAGTAAGCCACAGAACTTTGGCAAGTGAGGAAAAGGTAGTTGGAGGATGGAATAATCACTGTGAGATTGATGCAGCAGGCATGTTGGCTGATTTGCAGATAGGCAATAATATCTGCGTGTGCGTTACGAACATTGCTTCGGGGGAATATCAGCGTGTCAGCCTTTACAGCGGTTGGAGTAATTCGGATCTTTTGGTTGGTTGTGAGCATTTCTTTGGAGCAGAGACGGCATCAGGAGATAGTCCACTTATCGTACGTTTCCCCGTTACTGGCAGTATGAAACAACAGTTAGGATCTCACAATTTGCTTGTTCGTGGCTGTTATTTCACTATGACAGATGTGTACGTCGAAGAAGGTACTCCTGTAGCCGAAACAGGTGTAAATGGATATCTTACAGTCTCTACTGCCGGCATGGCTACATTTATGCTACCTTTTAATGTGCCCTCTTTGCCGTCCGGTGTTCAGGCTTACGAACTGACCAATGACGGTTCTGAGGAGATTGTGGCTACTGAAGTTAAGACGCTCGAAGCAGACAAACCCGTGCTTATCGTCGCTGCCAAAGGCGAATATAAGTTCATTAGCGAAGAAGGTGCATCGGCTGATATCTCTGGGAAAACAGGTACATATACCAACGGCGCGCTCGTTGGAACTTACCATACGATCAACCCATTAGCGCAGACCACTGATGACAAATACAACTATCTGCTCCAAAACGGAAAGGACGGCGTGGCTTTCTATCAAGTGTTGGACGATGAATGCTCTTTGGGCGCTTACCGCGCATACCTCAGTTGTGGCTATAATGCCAGCACGTCAAAACCAGGCATGCCTCCGCGGAAGTCCATGCGTATTGTTTTCCGCACCGATGAAACAACAGGCCTTGTGGACGTACAAGGGTACAATGTACAAGGTACCAAGTTCATCAAGGACGGACAACTCTATATCAAGTACAAAGGGACAAAGTACAATGTACAAGGGCAGAAAGTGCGTTAAAGTGTTAAATTGTTAAATCGTTAATATTATGAAAAAGAACTATATTGAGCCTAAGACGGAAATAATCTCCGTAGAAATGACGAACACATTGTGTGCATCGGGAAAGCCCGTTACTTTCGGTAGCGGAAAAGCCAACGGAGGAGGAGGACTATAATTTACAATTTACAATTCACAATTTACAATGAAACGACTATTCAAAATAAGCCTTGCCCTGTGTGTCTGCCTGATAGTGGGCACACCGATGCGGGCAGTAGAGATGCTGCCTACTTTCGGCGACATCGATCATATTCATCTGCCGGCGCTCATTGTGCAACATGCCGACGGTGATCTGAGTCTGCAACTGCGAGCACAGGACACCACCTATATCGACAACGCGCAATACAAAGAGACGGTGATTAAGACCAAAGATCTGGTGCAGCCGTTCTATGTGACGATCCATGTGCGGCAATGGAAATCGGTAGCGATTACCGAGACATGGTATGAGATCCTGCACACCGAGAAAAAGCCCGTGCGGTTAGAGCGTTATGACAGCGGGTATCTGCCTATCGAGGGCGATGCGCCGTACCTGTTGCACCTACACGGTAACTGGGCGGCGGAGGGAGTGCCGACTATCGAACCTCTGACGCGCGGTGTGAAGACGATCCGTAACTCCGACGGCGCACGCAATGCGCATCTGGATGCACCCCAAGTGATGATCTCGCTGGACGGTGTGCCGCAAGAGAACTACGGCCGTGTGTTAGGCGCTGCGCTTTGCTGGAGCGGAAATTTCGAGATACGCGTGGCGGCTACCGACGAGAAAGGTTTTCATTTCTATGCCGGCATTGATCCCATGGCATCCGAGTACGTATTAGCGCCCAAACAAGTGTTCACCACGCCGCATTTGGCTTATACGTATTCGAACGAGGGTATGGGCGGTGTGTCGCGTGCGTTCCATCAATGGGCGCGCACCTGCGGCATGATCCATAACGGCAATGCTACGCGGGCTATTCTGCTTAACTCGTGGGAAGGCATCTATTTCGACATCACGGAGGAGAAGATCCTTGCCATGATGAACGATATAGCGGCTTTCGGAGGTGAGCTCTTCGTGATGGACGACGGCTGGTTTGGCGGTAAGTACCAACGCAACAGCGATGATGCGGCGTTAGGCGATTGGACGGTCGATACACGCAAGCTGCCGAACGGACTCGAAGCTCTCACCAAAGCAGCCAAAGAGCGGCATATTCAGTTCGGTATATGGATCGAGCCCGAATCGACCAACACCCTTTCGGAACTCTATGAGAAGCATCCTAATTGGGTGCTCCAAGAGCGCGGAAGGGAACTCAAACTCGGTCGCGGAGGTACACAAGTAGTGCTCGATATGACGAACCCGGAGGTGCAGGATTTCGTGTTCTCCATCGTGGATAACCTCCTTACCAAGCACCCCGAAATAGCCTATATCAAATGGGATGCGAACGCCTCGATTCAGAACTACGGTTCGCCGTACTTGCAGGCTCTTTCCGAGAACAAGTCTCTCCCCTTCAGGGGAGTAGGAGGGGTCCGCTCGAACCTCTACGTGGACTACCATCTGGGGCTGGTCAAGACGCTCGAACGCATCCGCGCCAAGTACCCGGACGTGGTGATACAGAACTGCGCCTCGGGCGGCGGCCGTGCCAACTACGGGCTTATGCCGTATTTCGACGAGTTCTGGGTGTCCGATAACAACGATGCGCTGCAACGCGTCTATATCCAGTGGGGCACGTCGTATTTCTTCCCCTCAAACGCCATGGCGCAGCATATAGGCGGAAGTCCGTACCTCATGACCGGCCGCACAACGCCGATCAAGTTCCGCTGCGATGTAGCTATGTCGGGACGGCTCGGTATGGAACTGCAACCGGCGCACATGACTGACGAGGAACGCGCACAGTGTACCGTCGCTTTTCGCGACTACAAAGCCCTGCGCTCCCTCATCCAACTCGGTAACCTCTACCGCTTGGTATCGCCGTACAATGACAAATATCAAATGTCAAATGTCAAATTGCCCGAAACGCAAAGCGTTGCGGCATTGATGTACGTCAATGATACCAAAGACCAAGCCGTGCTCTTTGCGTACGGACTCTCCTCTTTCATGAAGCAGGCGAGCCGCCGTATCCGTCTTGCAGGGCTTGATCCGAACCGTACCTATACGCTCCATGAGAAGAATATCTCCGTTAAGTACCACCATGACCGCGGTTCATGGGGCGAAGGCGAACCCTGCGAACTCGACGGCAAGTCTTTTACCGGCGAATACCTCATGTCCGTTGGTCTGGATATCCCTCTCTCTACCGAATACAACAGGGATTATCCCTCACGTATATTTTATTTAATTGGTAATTGATAATTGTGATCTCGTGATCTCGTGATCTCGAAATTTTTAATTTATAATTTATAATTTTTAATTTAAACAACATTATGAAAAAGTTTTATTCATTATTCATGGCTTTATGCCTTTCCGCATTGATGCTCAATGCCAAGACTGTAGAAACAACCCTTTGGGAAGGGGAGTACACCAATGGCGTAGAAATCAACTCTGCCACAATCGCTACCTTCAAAGCCGGAGACATCCTCCGTGTCTATGTAACAGTGCCGGAAAATGGCGCTAACTTCAAGATCGTCTATAAAGGCGCACCAGATTGGTCTGAGACCACGATCCCTTCCATTAACGACCAGTGGCCGTGGGTGAATGGCGGCGAGACCTACAAGGAGTTTGCTCTTACGGAGGAAGACCTCACCGCTTTTGCCGGCAAGAACATCTACGTCTATAAAGGCGAGTACTCCACTATCAGCAAAGTGTCGCTTATCTCCGAAGAGAAAGACATGAAGGAGACTACCCTTTGGGAAGGGGAATCTACCGGCGACATCGAACTCAATGCGGCTACCGTAGCTACCTTCAAAGCCAATGATATCCTCCGCGTCTATGTAGCGGCATCGGCTGAGGGCGGAAACTTCAAACTGGTCTATAAAGGTGAGCCCGATTGGAAAGAGAAAGCTATTCCTTCTGTCAACAGCAGTTGGCCGTGGATCAATGGCGGTGAAGACCGCTTTGAGGTCACTTTCACAGCTGCGGATATAGCGGCATTGGCATCCATGAACATCTATCTCGCTAACGGTGGCCGTTCGATCGTCAAAGTGTCGCTCCTTACCGAGGACCAAGGCGGTTCTACAGGCATTGACAATACATCCGCCAATTTTGGCGGATCGCAGAAGATCCTTCGTGACGGTCAACTCTATATCCTGTACAACGGCACCAAGTACAATGTACACGGTCAGGTAATTAAATGAGAAAATAAGTAAATCTCAAATGTCAAATCTCAAATCTCAAATATTGCTCTTGTTGGCATGTGCGTTCTGCGCGTGCCAACAGAGCAATCCTGTTCTCTTCGGTCATCAGGACGATGTGGTCTATGGCTCTCAATGGCAGCGTCTGGCGGATAGTACCTATGCGGACACGCGTTCCTGCGTCTATGACGTCACCGGTCAATGGCCCGACCTCATCGGTTTTGACATCGGCGGTATTGAACTGTGCCACACCCGTAACCTCGACTCCGTACCTTTCTCACGCATGTTGGAGGAGTGTCAGCGGCAGTTCGCCCGAGGCGGAAAAGTAACCCTCTCATGGCACGCCCGCAATCCTCTTACCGGCGGTAACTCATGGGACACGACACCCTGCCTCGCTGAGATCATTGACCCCGACACCGATGTCCATGACACCATGCAGGTGTGGATCGAACGCGCTGCAGCTTTCATTGCGCAGGTAGCAGCACTCCAAACGCAGCCGGAACAACTCATCGTCCGCCTTTGGCATGAGCAATCCGGCAACTGGTTTTGGTGGGGCAGGGATGCCGGTTCGGCGAAGGACTATATTGCCCTATGGCAATGGACGCGCAACTACATGAATATATTGGGTATCAATGCGCTATACGCATATAGCCCGGACAAGCTCACCCTCTATGAATCCACGCCCGAGGGTGCTTTCCGTGAGACCGCAGAATGGTACCCCGGAGACGAATACGTTGATATCATCGGTACCGACTGCTATCATTTCGGCGGGGCAGAAGGTACGGAGGACTATCTCCGTCGTGCGCACAGGCAACTCAACGCCGCGGCGCAATTGGCGAAGGAGCATCATAAACGCCTCGCCTTCACTGAGACCGGCTGTGAGTCTATCCGTTGCCCGCATTGGTACACAGAGGTCTTATTGCCCCTCCTGCGCGAGTACCCGGCAATCGAATACGTCCTCGTCTGGCGAAACGCGTGGGATATACCGCATCATTACTATACCCCCGCACCGAATCATCCCGAGGCAGAAGATTTCAAATCTTTCATCCAACAAATCTCAAATCTCAAATGTCAAATTTCAAATCTAAAATAGCTACTCTCCGTGCCGCGCACGAAGCGCTTCTCTCCCGTCCTAACGAACCCGTTGAAGGCGGCAACGGTATCTATACCAAATACCGTTATCCTATCCTCACGGCGGAGCACACGCCGCTGGAATGGCGGTATGACTTCAACGAGCAGGACAACCCCTACTTGATGCAGCGCATCATGATGAACGCGGTGCTCAATGCTGGAGCGATCCTCTTTGAGGGCAAATATACCGTCGTGGCGCGCGTCGAAGGGGCTGACCGCAAGTCTTTCTTTGCGGTCGCACAGTCCGATAACGGCATCGACAACTGGCGTTTCTGGCCTGAGCCTATCACCATGCCCGATGGCAATAACGCACCGGCGACGAACGTCTATGATATGCGTCTGACGCAGCATGAGGACGGCTATATATATGGTATCTTCTGTGTGGAACGTCATGACGAGACGAAGCCGTTTGACACCTCTGCCGCTACCGCTGCTGCCGGCATTGCCCGCACTAAAGACCTCGTTCATTGGGAACGGCTCGACGATCTCAAATCGCTCTGCCAGCAGCGCAACGTCGTCCTTCACCCGGAGTTCGTGGAAGGGCAGTATGCGCTCTATACACGCCCGCAGGACGGATTCATCGAGACCGGCAAAGGCGGTGGAATAGGGTGGACTCTCACGCCCGACATCACGCATGCCGAAGTACGTAACGAGCGTATCATCTTCGGGCGGCAGTACCACACCGTCTATGAGGTCAAGAACGGAGAAGGACCCGCTCCTATCAAGACCGCCAAAGGGTGGTTGCACCTTGCCCACGGCGTGCGTGCTACCGCGTCCGGACTCCGTTATGTGCTCTATATGTACATGACCGCCCTCGACGACCCTACACGTGTCATTGCCCGTCCCGGAGGATGGTTCTTAGTGCCGGAAGGCTACGAGTATATCGGCGATGTGATGAACGTCGCCTTCTCCAACGGCTGGATCGTGGAGGAGAATAAATCGTACATCGTAAATCGTCCAATCGTAAATGATAAAGACACCCGCCGTGTCTTTATCTATTACGCTTCGGCGGACACCCGTCTGCACGTAGCTACCACCACCGTGGATCAGCTCCTCGATTACTGTCTTAACACGCCCGTAGATGGTCTTAATACCTCCGCCTCTGTGGACAAAATCAAAGCCCTCGTCGCAAAAAATCGTCAAATCCGATAAATAATCAATCGTAAATGGTAAATCGTAAAATCGTCAATTATATTGGTTACGGTCTGGGCGATATGTCCTCGTCGATGTTCTGGAAGGTGTTTTCGTATTACCTGCCGTTCTTTTACAGCAATATCTTCGGGCTCTCGCTCACCGATGCGGGTATTATCTTGCTCGTCACGCGTATATGGGATGCGGTCTCGGACCCGATGATGGGGATATTAGCGGACCGCACGCACACGCGCTGGGGTAAGTACAGGCCTTATCTGCTCTTTGTCGCGCCTCTGTTCAGCATCGCCGGCATCTTGCTTTTCACCACGCCCGATTGGTCCTATTCCGCCAAACTCATCTGGGCGTATGCGACCTATATTTGCATGATGACGGTCTATACCGGTATCAATGTGCCGTATGGCGCGATGCTTGGTGTGATGACCGAGAACTCGGATGAGAAGACGGTGTATTCCTCTTTTCGCATGTTCTTCGCCTATGGCGGTTCGTTCCTCGCGCTCTTTCTATGGGAACCGCTCTGCAATGCACTCGGAGGGTACAACTCCACGCAAGGGTGGTTCTGGGCGATGGTGGTCATTGCGGCTGCCTGCTTCGTCCTTTTTATCTGCTGTTTCCTGCTGACGAAAGAGGAATTGAAGACCGTCTCCACCGTCTCCATCGGGTCGGATTTCAAAGCCCTGCTTTCGAATAAACCCTGGTGGATCCTCATCGGGGCTGCCCTGTGTTTCAATCTCTTCTGCACCGTCCGAGGTGCTACGGTAGCGTACTATTTCGCCGACATCATCCCCGAGGGAGCTACTCTCTCTCTTGGTGCATGGTCGTTCCTCTTCTACGCCGGTCTCTTTCTCGCGGTGGGCGAAGTAAGCAACATGATCGGTGTCGCGCTCTGTGTGCCCTTAGCGGCGCGGTTCGGTAAGAAATCCACGTTCATTGCGGTCAATATAGCCCTCTGTATCCTGTCCGTGCTGTTCTTTTTCATCCCTGTCACGCAGACGGGTTTCTGGCTCATGCTTATTGCCCAGATGCTTATCTCGATGCTCACCGGCGTGATGTCACCCCTCGTATGGTCAATGTATGCAGATGTATCGGATTATGCCGAGCAGCGGTACAAAACTGCCTCCACGGGGCTGATCTTCTCTTCGTCCTCCATGGCGCAGAAGTTCGGCGGTGCTATCGGCGGTTCGGCTGCCCTTTGGCTCCTTGCCGCCTGCGGGTATATCTCAAACCCTCAAACAGGCGAAGCCTTCACCCAGCCCGATTCAGCGCTCTTCTGTCTCCGCTGTCTCATGTCCTTTATCCCTGCGGCTGTCAGCCTCATCGCTGTCCTCGTCGTCTCCTTCTATCCCCTCACCACCGCCCGCATGAAAGAGATTGATGCCGCCCTTCAAAAACAACGTAATGAACAATGACGTATGATCCATTGAAAGTATCTGCGCAACAGATACTTGAAACCAATATCTTAGCCTATTGGCTCAAACTCCGCGACCACGAAAGAGGAGGTTTCTACGGACGCGTGGACGGAGACGAACAGTGTCACCCTGATGCTCCTCGTGGAGCGGTACTCAACGCCCGCATCCTCTGGGCGTTCTCCGCGGCATACCGCGTCCTCGGTAAAAAGGAATACCTTGATGCCGCTAAAGAGGCGAAACGCTACATAGAGGCCTGTTTTATAGACCCCGATTATGGCGGCGTCTATTGGTCCGTTACGGCGGAAGGCAAACCTTTAGATACCCATAAACAGTTCTACGCGCAGGCATTTATGCTCTATGCTTTCTCCGAATATATACGTGCTACAGGAGATACGCAGGCGATGCCTGTTGCGGATGCTTTGTTCCGGCTGATAGAGGAGTACGGCAGGGATCGCGAGTATTTAGGGTATATCGAAGCCGCTTCGCGTAACTGGCAACCGCTGTCTGACATGCGCCTCTCCGATAAGGATGAGAACACCATCAAATCGCAGAACACTAACCTGCATATTCTCGAGGCATATACCAATTATTTCCGCATCCGTCCTTTGTCCGAACTGAGGGGCGCACTGAGCCTGCTCATTGACACCTTTCAGCACTATATCATGCTCCCCTCCGGACATCTCGGACTCTTTTTCGATGAACAATGGCGTCCTACCAATGACCATTTCTCCGCCGGACATGATATCGAGTGCTCGTGGCTGCTGAACGAAGCGGCGGATGTTCTCGGAATCAATTGTACCGCTACTGTCCTGCGTCTCGCCGAAGCTGCCAAACAAGGCATACACCCCGATGGCTCTATTGGTGAACAGACCTGGTGGGAACAAGCCGAAGCCGTTGTCGGATTCTTCAACCTCGGGCAAATAACCAATGACCAATCACCAATGGAATTGGCGCTCAGGACATATTCCTATATCCAAGATGTTCTCATTGACCGCACCCACGGCGAGTGGTTTTGGTCGGTCATGCCGGACGGCACGCCTGACCGCACGCAAGACAAAGCCGGGTTCTGGAAATGTCCCTACCATAACTCCCGCATGTGCCTCGAGATTATGGAACGCCTGAAATAATTTTAAATTTATAATTTTTAATTTCTATGAAGCCCTACAAATTTGCCCCATACTTAAAAACCACCATTTGGGGAGGTTATCAGATAGCCCCTTTCAAGGGTATTTATACCGCGCAGCCTAATATCGGCGAGTCGTGGGAGATCAGTGCCGTGCCCGGACATGAGTCTGTGGCGGTGGAAAGAGGTATCATCGGAGATGTCGATCTCGGACTGAATCTCGCACAACTCATTGATAAGTACAAAGGACTGCTCGTCGGTGAACGCGTCTATAAGAAATACGGCAATACCTTTCCCCTTCTTGTCAAGTTCATTGATTCGCGCCAGGATCTCTCTGTGCAAGTGCACCCTGACGATAAACTGGCGCAGAAACGCCACGGCTGTCCCGGCAAGACGGAGATGTGGTATGTCGTCAAAGCCGACGTGGGATCGAAGATTTACTCCGGTCTCAAAAAATCCATCACTCCCGAAGACTACGAACGTTTAGTAACTACTGACACCACTACCCCCATCTCCCCCTCTGAGAGGGGGCAGGTGGGTGTCCCCTCTAACCCCTTCCTGGACATTATCGCAACCCACGAAGCGCATCAGGGAGACCTCTTTTTCCTCCCTGCCGGACGGCTCCATGCTATCGGTGCCGGTAATTTCCTCGTGGAGATACAGCAGACCTCCGACATCACCTACCGCGTCTATGATTTCGGCAGAAAGGACGCCCACGGTAACCCGCGTGAACTGCATATCGAGCAAGCAAAAGAGGCAATCGATTATCAGGTCTGGCCCGAGTACCGAACTTCCTATGACTCGACCAAACCCAACTCCGAACTCATCCATTGCCCGTATTTCACGGTCAATAGGGTAGTAGTGCAGGTGGCGGCGGAGATAGACCTGCATACGGATGCGTTTGTCGTCGTGGTCTGCCTTTGGGGCGAAGCACATATCAACGGCATTCATGTCAAACAGGGCGAAACACTACTCGTTCCCGCCTCCGAAAACGTCCTCTACATCTTCGGTAACGCCACTTTCCTCACCGCCACAATGTAACCCGTTGCTGTTCTCCAATGTCACAAGTCCATTGTCCGGGAATTATATGCCTGTCTCATCCTTATTTTTTCGTGGGTATTTCGTGGGTATTTCGCGGGTTTTTCGCGGGTCTTTCGGGATCTGAAATGATTTGTTCTTGAAAATGAGAATCCCACTCCTGGTTGAAGGGGTGGGATTGTTATTGTAAGTAGAGAGAACTTGTGTGTTAATCTGATGGTAAATAGTGTTTCTCTTTTGAAAGCGAAAACAGCCGTCATCGCGACGTCTGTTTTTCTAAGGTATTAGTCTGTTTATTTAAGGTACAAAAAAGATTGGTCTTCATCATTTACCATTTGGTCATGTTCCATTTAGTAAAATTGGTATGTTCCATTTGGTAATTTTGTAAAGTGGAGTTGTCATTTTTTCAAATCCGATGCAAAGGTACTGCTTTTTTTTGACATGACCAAATCTTTTTATATGTTTTATAGCATATTTCAGCTAAAAATATCTAATTGTGCGAAAAAAGCGCATTCCGGAGCACTTAAATGTCAAATTCTGTCTAATTCTATCACTTCTAAGTTGTCAATTTTTGCTCCATCGATGGTGAAACGCAACAAGGTCTGGCAAGGTTGCCATCCTTGTTTTCCTGCCGCTCCGGGATTCATCGTGAGGAATTTGTATAGCGGATCGTATTGTACTTTGAGAATATGGCTATGACCGCAGACGAATAGATCAATGATGTCGTTGGTCGATGGACGTTCATCGTTAGTCGCTTGTGCATTTTTAGCTTCAAGACTTTTTCTAAACCAAGGAATGAGCCAAGGGTTATAATGTCCGGGATAGCCGCCGATATGGGTCATGAGAACATTGACATCTTCCACACGGAAACGATAAAACTCAGAGAGCGAATAACGCACATCGCCGGAGTCCATGTTACCATAGACAGCCCGTGTCGGTTTGAACTCACGGAGACGATGCAGAACCATGTCTGAGCCAATGTCTCCGGCATGCCAAATCTCATCTACATCTTTGAAATGCTCAAAGATGCGCTTGTCTAACAGACCGTGAGTATCGGATAAAATGCCAATTCTTGTCATGGTTATTGATAATTGACAATTGATAATTGATGATTATTTCTTAGTGAGGTGATCTATCGTAAGGATAGAAGCGAAGATCGCGAGGGTAGAGATCGTGATAAAGAAGGTCACATCGCGAAGATCTAACACGCCGCGGGAAAGGGAAGAGTAGTGGTCTTGAAATAGAACCCAATAGAGGACGAAGCATGTTAGTGCACCGGAGATGAAACAGACGATCTGACTTTTGCTGAATGTTGCACAGAACAGACCGATGGCTAAGAACGTGCCGCTCAATAGAATGAGTCCGATAAACGAACCTAAGAACGCTCCGCTATCCAAGTTGCCCATCGGTTCTGCCATATATGCCACTACAAAATAGTGTACGAAACACGGAAGCAAGCCGATGAGAACTAAAATCCAAGCGGCAAAATACTTACCTAAGACGATGCGTGTGAGGGAAACGGGTTTCGTTCGAATAAGATCCCAGATGCCTGATTGTCGTTCCTCTGAAAAAAGACGCATAGTGAGTGCCGGACAAAGCAGCATAAACAACCACGGACTGAGTTGGAAGAGCCCGTCCACTTGGGCATACCCGGAGTCAATGATATTCCATTGACCGGGTATCACCCAAAGGAAGAGACTGATTGCCAATTGGTACAAGCCTATGACGATGTACGCAATCGGCGTAGAGAAATAATATGATAATTCCTTACGGAACATTTGTAATTTGTAATTTGAGATTTAATGTTTCACCTCAAGGTCTTTGTTTACCGGTGTTTTTGGGAAGAAGAGCCAGAAAGCCACAGCTACCACGAGGGCAAAGCCGGCAAAGATGTACCATGCTTGTTTCCAACCGTCCCAAACAGCGAGCGGTCCTTGCGAGGTGACTTCCTCTGCCATGACGAGTTTATTAACAATCGCTTGTGCAGAGAGCGTACCGATAGTAGCTCCTAAACCGTTGGTCATCATCATAAAGAGACCTTGTGCAGACGAACGTTGTGCTTCTTCGGTCTCCTGATCTACGTAAAGCGCACCGGATATATTGAAGAAATCAAAGGCAAAACCATAAACGATGCAACTCAGGATGAAGAGTATCACACCAGGGAATCCCGGATTGCCGGCTCCAAAGAAACCAAAGCGGAATACCCAAGCAAACATTGCCATCAGCATCACGTTCTTGATACCGAAGCGCTTGAGGAAGAACGGAATAGCAAGGATACAGAGTGCCTCGCAGATCTGCGAGATAGAGATGAGGATGTTAGCGTGCTGAACACCGAACGTATTTGCGAACTCTTCGATAGCGCCAAACGAGGTAATGAAGGGGTTGGCATAGCTGTTGGTCACTTGCAGACACATACCGAGCATCATCGAGAAGATGAAGAAGAGTGCCATCTTCTTTTGTTTGAAGAGCGCAAAAGCTTTGAGACCCAGTGCTTCTACGAGATCCACAGATCCTTCTGACTTATTGATCTCACAAGCCGGAAGAGTGAGCGAATAAGCCGCCAAGAGAATACTCAGACCACCGGAAACGACAAACTGCCACGGAGTAGCTTGAAAACCGAGCAGGTCAATACACCACATGGTCACAATGAAACCCACTGTTCCGAAGACGCGAATAGGCGGGAAGTCCTTGACTGTGTCCATCTTGGCTTTCACCAAAGCATTGAAAGCCACGGAGTTCGTCAACGCAATCGTCGGCATGAAGAACGCCACGGAGATGGTGTAGAGCGAGAAGAGGGTAGCAAACTGCACATCTGCCGCCGTATAAGCATAGAGGCCAGCCGCGCACATGAAGATACCTGCTAAGGCATGGCAAAGACTGAGGGTCTTTTGCGCCTGAATCCAACGATCCGCCACAATACCCATCAAAGCAGGCATGAAAAGGCTGACGATACCTTGGATCGAGTAGAACCATCCGATGTGTTGACCCATACCTTGTTTGAAAAGGTACGTTCCCATTGAGGTTAAGTACGCGCCCCACACAGCGAACTCCAAGAAGTTCATGACGATGAGGCGGATTTGAAGTGATCTGTTTTTCATATTGTTGTTGTTTTGTTATTTTCGTGATCTCGTGATCTCGTGATCTCGTCATTTCGTGATTAGAATTCCGAGGTAAAATGGAACGTAATGTGTTTGTAGTCTTGTTGCGCCATGGAGAGGACATAAGCGGAGTCCGCCATGAAGACATCGCGGCCTTCTTTGTCCGTCGCCATGTATTGCGCTTTGCGTTTCTTGAACATGTCCAGCTCGGCATCGTCGTTGGACTCGATCCAGCAGGCTTTGTACATCTGGAGCGGTTGCCATTTGCATTTGGCTTGGTACTCGTGCTCCAAACGGTATTGGATAACCTCAAACTGCAGTTGTCCCACTGTTCCGATGATCTTACGACCGTTGAGTTGGCTCACAAAGAGCTGTGCTACACCTTCGTCCATGAGTTGGTTGATACCCTTATCGAGCTGTTTCTGCTTCATCGGATCGGCGTTGTCAATGTATTTGAACATCTCCGGCGAGAAAGACGGCAAGCCTTTGAAATGCAAGTGTTCGCCTGCGGTGAGCGTGTCTCCGATCTTGAAATTACCGGTGTCGGGCAGACCCACTACATCTCCTGCAAACGCTTCATCGACGGTCTCTTTCTTTTGCGCCATGAAGCAGGTCGGAGCCGCAAAACGCATCTGCTGGTCCTTACGCACGTGATAATAATAGGTGTTGCGCAGGAACTTACCGGAACAGATTTTGAAGAACGCAATACACGAGCGATGGTTCGGATCCATGTTCGCGTGGATCTTAAAGCAGAACGCGGTGAACTTATCTTCCATCGGTTCTACAGTACGCTCTTCGGCTGTTACAGGAAGAGGTGAGGGTGCATTCTCTACCAAGAAATCCAGCAACTCTTGCACGCCGATGGTCTTGTATGCCGAGCCGAAGAAGACAGGTGCGAGATCACCACGCAGGTATGCTTCTTTGTAAAACTCCGGATAAACACCATCAATCATTTCAAGGTCTTCTTGCAGTTTCGGACTAAGTTCTGACGGACGATTGTTAAGTGCGAATACGGACTCGAATTTCAGTCCTTGTCCGTTCGCCCAAGTCACGGGCGTACAATGAATACCGAGTTCTTTCTCCGCTTCGTCCATGAGATCGAACGGATCTTTACCTTCGCGGTCCATCTTGTTCATAAAGACCATGACCGGCGTCTTACGCATTCGGCACACTTCCATGAGTCGGCGAGTCTGCGCTTCGACACCTTTAGCTGAGTCGATGACGACGATGGCTGAATCCACGGCAGTAAGCGTACGGAACGTATCTTCCGCAAAGTCTTGGTGACCCGGAGTGTCGAGGATGTTTATATGATGGTCGGCGTAGTCAAAGCCCATGACGGAAGTAGCGACAGAGATACCACGTTGTTTCTCAATCTCCATCCAGTCTGAGGTAGCAGTCTTGCGGATCTTATTGGACTTGACCGCTCCGGCGACGTGAATAGCGCCTCCATAGAGCAGGAGTTTCTCAGTCAAAGTCGTCTTACCGGCATCAGGGTGCGAGATAATCGCAAAAGTGCGACGTTTTAATATTTCGTTTTGATCAGCGGAGGGTAGCATTGAATTTCTCTTCGAATGTTGCCTTTAGGCGGTTCATAATATTCTCAATCTGTGTATCTTTGAGGGTGTTCTCTGCATCTTGGAGGATGAAGGAGAGGGCATAGGATTTCTTGCCTTCTTCGAGGTTCTTGCCCTCATAGACATCAAACAGATAGACGTTCTTGAGCAGTTTCTTCTCCGTGGAGAAGGCAGCGCGTGCGAGGTCTGCGAACTCAACAGATTTATCCACAAGGAGCGCAAAGTCACGCTTAACTTCCGGATATTTGGGCAGATCATTGATAACTGCTTTGTATTGTTTGTTCTGTTTGAGCAGTTGGTTCCAATCAAGGTCTGCATAATAGACTTCCTGGTCGATGTCGAAGATCTTGAGCTGCTTGCGAGCCACGATGCCAATAAAGCCGAGTGCTTTGCCGTTAGCGGCTTTGATGACGAGACCATCAGAGAAGAGTTCGTTCTCCAGACGCTCTACGGTCGTCTTGGAGAGATCAACACCGAGACGCACAAGGATGTTGTTCACATATGCGTGGAGCTGATAGAACGTGGTTTTCTCTTCCTTGCGAACCCAAGTCTGTGCGGCTTTGTTACCGGTGAGCCAAAGACCGATATGCGGCTCCTCGGAATATGCCTTGAGTGGATCGTTTTGAATTAATTCGTAATTTTTAATTTTTAATTCTCCATTGTAGTGGTAGCAGTTACCGAACTCGTAGAACTTGAGGTCGCTGTTCTTGCGGTTGGCGTTGCGTGCGATAGACTCGAGTCCGCCAAAGAGCAGGGTCTGACGCATCACACCGAGGTCTTGGCTCAAGGGGTTCATGATCTTGACGCACGTGTCCAATGTCAGTTGGGTCAAAGGCTCGTAGTACGATACTTTGGTAAGCGAGTTATTGAGGATCTCATTGAAGCCCTGTGCGGTGAGTTGCTCTGCAATCTTACGACGCAGTTTCTCAGGATCCGGCTTGAGACCATATGCAAGGCTGGTGTTCAGTTTCTCAGGGAACTCGACATTGTCATAGCCGTAGATACGGAGGATGTCTTCCACTACATCGCACTCACGCTGTACGTCCACGCGGTAGCGCGGAACTTCCAACTGCCAGGAGTCGCCATGTTTGGTAACTATATTGATCTCCAATGCGTGGAGGATCGTTTCGATCGTGTCCTCGCCGATAGCTTTACCGATGAGGCTGTTGACACGGTTGATGTCAATAGTTACTGACCATGGAGACAGTAGCGAATCAGTGGCGGTAAAGTCTAGGATCATTCCTATTTGATCAGCATTCGAGAGCGTTTTGATAAGGAGGGCGGCACGTTTGAGGACGTAAAGTGTGTTGCAAGGGTCACAGCCACGCTCGTAACGGAAAGAAGCGTCCGTCTGGAGCTGGTGACGACGACTCGTCTTGCGGATGGTTACGGGATCGAAATAGGCTGACTCCAAGAAGATGTTTTTGGTGTTTTCTGTTACACCGCTTTCAAGTCCGCCGAAGACTCCGGCTATACACATCGCCTCTTCTTTGTTGGCTATCATGAGATCGCGTGCATCCATTTCGCGTTCAACGCCGTCGAGAGTAACGAATTTCTCGCCTTGTTTAGCATAGCGGACGTGAATCTCGTTGCCCTTTATCTTGTCTGCATCGAAGGCGTGGAGCGCTTGTCCGCACTCGTGGAGCACGAAGTTAGTGACATCGACGATGTTGTTAATAGGGCGAAGACCGATGGCCAAGAGGCTGTTTTTGAGCCATTCCGGCGATTCTTTTACTTCTACACCTTTGATATAAACGCCGGAATAACGCGGGGCTGCGTCCGGCGCTTCAACAATGACAGAGATGGGTGATTCGTTGATATCCGATTTGAACTCCTCTACTGAAGGTTTGGAGAGCGCGATATCCTGTCCGTGCGCTTTGTAGTATGCGTAAAGGTCACGGGCTACACCATAGTGAGATGCTGCGTCGGAACGGTTTGGCGTGATATCTACTTCGATGATGGTGTCATTCTCAATGTGGTAGTAATCAGCGGCTTTCATGCCCACCGGCGTGTCCGCCGGGAGGACGATGATGCCTGCATGGTCTGTTCCCACACCGATTTCGTCTTCCGCGCAGATCATACCGAATGAGTCCTCGCCGCGGAGTTTGCCTTTTTTGATGGTGAAGGACTGATCGCCGTCATAGAGAACGGTTCCGATAGTAGCGACGATAACTTTCTGTCCGGCCGCGACATTCGGCGCTCCGCAGACAATAGGCAGCGGTTCTGCTTCTCCAACGTTCACTTTGGTGATATGCAAGTGGTCGGAATTAGGGTGAGGTTCACAAGTTAACACTTCGCCCACAACAAGGCCTTTGAGTCCGCCACGGATCGATTCTTTCTCTTCCACTGTTCCCACTTCCAAACCGATAGAAGTAAGAATTTTTGCTACTGTTTCCGCGTCATCTTTCAACGCAATGTAGCGTTTTAACCAATTATACGATATATTCATTTTTAATGTAATTTATGCAAAATATCAAAATTGCTGCAAAGGTACAAAAAAAATCTCACATATGCAAGCGCGCGCGTATTTTTCCTTATTTTTTATGAATATATTTGCATATATCAAAAATTCTTTGTATCTTTGCAGCAAATTTGGTGTATTATGCGCTCAGTAGTATATGCGATAGTGATTTTAGGAGCGGCTATGTTGCTGCTATGCGTCGGAATAATCCTGCGCAAGGATCATTCGTTCCGGTCTCAGCATATTGGTGAGAATGCGCGCATGCGGGAAGACAAGATTCATTGCGCCACCAGCCAAGACCGGGAGGCTCAGCGCGAACAAAGAAAGAAAATAGATATTAAAAAATTATAATTATGAACAAAATTTCAATTATTGTAGATTCAGTTTTGTGTGCCGCAGTAGTGGCCTTGTTTGTGATGTTTTTTGTAGCCATGCCGAAGAGCAAGAAGCCTGTTAATCAGGATGTTGAGGCTTCAGGCGAGTTACTGCCTATTGCTGTAGTGAATACAGATTCGATTTTGAAACATTACACTTTAGCCGTTGAGGCATCGGATAAATTGATGGCTCAATATGAGGAGTCCACGGTTAAACTGGATACCAAAGCAAAAGCCCTTCAGAAAGAGTACGAGACTTTCCAACGCGACGTTGTGGATTTTCAGCGCAAAGTGGAGGCCAATGCTTTCCTGAGCCGCGAACGTGCCGAGTCTGAGCAATCTCGTTTGCAGAAAAAAGAGCAACAGTTGATGAGCAAACAGCAGGATTTGGAAAATCTGCGTCAGAAATTGAGCTCGGATTTTATGAACGAGCAGGCTGCTTTGACCCAACAGTTGCAGGATTCAGTACAACAATATCTGCGTGAATATAACGCTGACGGTCATCTGCATCTGATTCTAAATGAAGCTGTTCTGATGAACAAAGTGGCAGGCTATGACATTACCGATGAGGTGATTGAAGGTCTGAATGCACGGTATAAGAAGTAAATAACCCCCTCCCGACCTCCCCCACAAGGGGAGGAGAACGGGAAAGATAGAAATAGAAAGATGAGTAAGGAAAGGATGACATATAAGAAGATATGGACAGGACTGATTGTCCTTTCCTTATTTTTGCTTTCTATTGCGCCTTTGTCTGCACAACGTATTCCTGAGGCGATTGAGTACACAGAAGTGTATGATTTTATAGAAGAACTGACGAGTGACGGCGTTATTCAAAGTAACGCGGCGATAAAGCCGTACACGCGGGATGCCATCGCCCGGATGTTGCTGGACGCACAAAGCAAGGATTCGCTGCTGAATCAACGGCAGAAGGATGATTTGCAGTTCTATTTGCAGGATTATGCGTTAGAAGCGGACACTCTGCCGGTTTATTACAGTTACGGACATCGGCATGTGACGCAATGGATTACGCCGGTTTCTAATCTGTCTTTGGCAGATCCGAGTTTGCATATTCTGACGCAAAACAAAGTGTTCAAGATGCGTGTTCGTCCGATTTTGGGCATGGATCTGAGTTATAACAAACGCGGCATGCTGATGCATCGTTGGTATGGCGCAGAGATTCAAATGGACATTGCGCATCATTTGTCTATTTGGGGTTCGATCCGTGATAACAGTTGGAGCGGACAAGGCATAGATGGTTCGAAAATTACCAAACCGCTGTATCTGAATGATTTAGCCGGAGTGCAATATAAGGAATCGAACTATGGCGGCGATTTTTCGGATTCGCGTGGTGGTATTTCGCTCTATACGTGGTGGGGTAGTATAGGCGTTCAGCGCGAACGCATTCAATGGGGCGATGCACAGCATTGCTCCAATATCCTGTCGGCGCATAATCCCGCAGTTCCAATGGTAACGTTGCAGTTGACGCCGTGCAAGTGGTTTCAATTTGATTATTTCCACGCATGGCTTCCGAGCAACGTAATGGACTCAACGTATTATTACTCAGAGCGTTACAAAGAAGGCGAGACGAAATTGAACTACCGTCCGGCGAATAAGTTTATGGCGGCGAACATGTTTACGTTCATGCCGATCAAATACATTCAGTTTTCGTTCGGAAACTCAATTGTTTATGCCGAACGCACTGTGCAAGCGGCTTATTTTATTCCGATTGCGTTTTATAAATCGCTGGATCACTTGTTGACGAAAGGTCTTGGATCTGAAAATCAGAACTCGCAGGTTTTTGCAAGTATTTCTGTGCGTCCGACCGATCATTTGAGGCTGTATGGTTCTTTCTTCTTAGACGAATTCAAGTTAGCACGTCTAAATCCATCGAACAAAGAGAAGAATCCTATTTCTTATTTGGTGGGATTCAACTGGAGCGGCTGGCCTGTTAAAGGTTTGTCGTTACGAGGTGAGTTTATGCGCTCATATATCGCTTGCTACACGCATTCTATTAAGGTAACTGATTATAGTTCAAACAGTTACAATATGGGACATTATATGGGTGACAATGCACAGAGTATTTTTGTGCAGTTGGCTTATCGTCCCGTTCGCGGACTTCGTTTGACGCTTGATTACACGAATGACACCAAATACCGCGCGTATGATTATGTGCGTGCCTATATAGCGGGACAGCGCAATACAACGACGCCAATTATTGCCCAGAAGCCGTTTGACGAGAAGATCTGGCGCAACGATATTCTTCGTTTCCGCGCAGTGTATGAGGTGTTTAACAACTGTTATGCACATGTGGATGTGAGTTACAACAACGCGCGAGCGTACGCTCCTCAATCCGCGCGCATATTAGGCGAGGACAGAGGATGGAATGCCGATGGTACTTCACAAGAGTTAGCCGGAGACGAGTTGGTTAACTATTATCTGAATAAGTACACGCCGGTTTATTTACAAGGCAAAAACGTCACCGTGACTTGCGGTTTGAGTTTTGGATTCTAATAGGCTTTGCGCATTTTCCGATAATCCCTGCGCGCCTGGAAGACGGCTTTGAAACTGCCCGGCCGGCCTTGCAAGAGATAGAAGAATGCCGCTGCATAATCTAAAAAGAACCTAATAAACAGCACTCCCCAAGGGTGTTGTTTGTTTTTATAAATCATGAGGAGGTTGTTTCGATGATTGAGGTAGTTTTTGCGGGGATTATCATAGCTGAGCGATCCGCCTCCGAGGTGATAAACGGTGCTTTGTGGAATGCACGCCAGTTTCCAACCGGCATTGCGCATTCTCCAACAAAGGTCTATTTCTTCCATATGGGCAAAGAAAGCAGCGTCTAATCCTCCAAACTCCTTATATATTTTCGTGCGCACGCACATGCACGCGCCCGAAGTCCAATCGATATTGATGATCGTGTCATATTGACCTTTATCTTCCTCCACTTTCCAAAGCACCCGTCCTCGGCAATAGGGATAGCCGAGCGCGTTGAGAAATCCTCCAGCCGCTCCGGCATGCTCAAAGAACGCGCGGTTTTTCCAGCTATGGATCTTAGGCTGTACTGCCGCCACTTCCACATGCGAGTTCATATACTCAAGAAGGGGTTCAAGCCATCCTTGGGGCGTCTCCACATCGGAGTTGAGGAGCACGACATATTCGGAATCCACCTGCTCGATGGCGCGGTTATAGCCTTCCGCAAAGCCGTAGTTCTTATCCAAGACGATGGTCTTGACAGACGGGAACTCCTTGGCAACGACGTCAAGGCTATTATCCGTACTACCATTGTCCGCCACAATGAGATCGACGGAAGCGAGGTTCTTCAGGCTGTTTACAACAGAGGGTAAATAGCGGCGCAACATCTCTGCGCCGTTCCAGTTTAATATGATAACACTACATTTCATGATCGTTTGAATTTCCAGCGGTTATGTGTCCAAAGCCAGAGATGCGGTTGTTCCTGAATATTGCGCTCCAGGATGCGTGCATAGGCGGTTGTTATCTCCCCTTCGGCCGTGTTTTTCGGTTCAGCCGCGAGCGTTTTCATCTCGACATGGTAATAACCGCGTTTTTTGCGCGTGATATAGAGATAGAAAACGGGGTAGCCGAATTTCTTGCCCAACACTTCCCCTCCGTCAAGCCACCAAGTTTCTTGGTTCAGGAAAGTGAGTCCTGTTCGTGCCACTTCGGGTCGGGGTTTCTGGTCGCTGAGCAATCCGATCGTGATAGGTTGATGCTCCGAGCGATATCTTACCATCTCCCGCAGGATCCGCTGTTTCTCGACGCATTCGCCTCCTCTTTTCGCACGGAGCGCCAACATCAGACGATCTATGGAGGCATTTTTGAGTTTACGATAGACGTTGAGTTCTTTCACCCCCGGGGATAACCATTGCTGGATAGAGGCCATCCATTCCCAGTTGCCGAAGTGCGCGAGCATGAAAATACCGCCTCCTGCCGCATCAACCAAGCGGTTCACTTCATCCATATTTTCGAAGACAACACGTTGCCGCATCTCTTCGTCGGAGCAACGGTAGCCATAGACGGACTCGACGATCGTGTCACAGAACTGGTGATAAAATGCCCGCGCTATTTGTTTCCGCTCCGCTTCGGTCTTCTCGGGAAATGAATTGCGGAGATTCATATCCACCAATTTCCTCCGGTAACGCACCAGATAGTACATTATCGGGAATACCAGTGCATCGGCGAAAGCATAATGGATTCGCAGGGGAAGACGACTTAAAGCAGCGGCGCAGCGAAGTAACATATCCAACAAAAAGCAGTAATAACCGGTGAAGCTAAAAGAATACTATCAAAACGATCCAAGACCCCGCCATGTCCCGGCAAGAAGACCCCGGAGTCTTTCACTCCGAGTGAGCGTTTGAAAAGGCTCTCCATGAGATCTCCCATTGTACCAAAAGCGCTGACAAGGAAAGCAAAGATCAGAGCAACGAGCACCCCTGTTTTTCCGACCACGATAGCATCAAACCACCCGCAGGCATTGAGCACAAGTGCGCCCACGAAAGTGAAAACAATACCTCCACAGAGACCTTCCCAACTTTTCTTGGGACTAATATGCGGGCTCATTTTATGATTTCCATTAGGACGCTTTGCGGTAAGGCTACCGACTACATATGCGCCGGTGTCATTTACCCAAATGAGGACAAAAAGCGCCAAGAGGAGCCACTTATCCAAGAAATAGAGGAATGAGAGTGTGGATAAAGGAGCGGCGACCATAATCTGAGAGATCAGAAAATTCCCCCAATTCCGGAGCGGCTGGTCGGAATGATTCCAAATCTCATCCAAGAGGGTAGTGATCACAATCGGCAAATATGCCAGCATGAGCCCTAAGCCCAGGGTCTTATATTCCACTCCGTCCGGGGTCTTCCAAGCCAAGCACATGACCATCGTCCAAAGGACCATAGTAGCCAAACAAGAGAAGATACGGAGGGTGGAAGATGACTTCACCAACCGATGAAACTCATCCACCGCCAACAAGCAAACGATGAAAAGGATTCCGTTGATCGAATATGGGCTATACAGTATTCCACCCACGATACAGGCGACATATAATGCGCCAAAAATGGTTCGTTTTGATAATTCTGACATTTTTTTTCAAAATTTTTTGCAAAATTACAAAAAAAATACTATCTTTGCAAATAATTTTTAATTTTTATGGAAAATAATAGCATTGAAATGGCTTTAATGGAGCCGGAAGAGCAGGAATTGGTGAAATTTATCTATAATTTCATTCCCGCAGAAGACCGAGGCAGTTTGAGTGCCGATGACATTTTATTGGTGTTGGATTTGATGGATGATTACTTAGAGGAACAATCCTTAGTCCGCGAAAATCCCGAAACAGGCGAGATGGAATACTTGGACGGCGAGGTAGATGAAACCGAGCAGTTGAACTATGTATTAGCGGCGGTAAAGGAAGAGGGACGTTCTATTACGGGTACTCAAATTCAGTTAATTCAAGATGCAGAACTTCAGTTCGGCATCGAGCATGGTTATTATACGGAGGAATAAATGCAAGGACGAATAGCAACAATAGGATTCTTTGATGGTGTTCATAAGGGGCATTGCTATTTGTTTGAGCATTTGCAGGAAGAGGCCGCCAAGCGTGATTTGGCTCCCTTGATTGTCACTTTTTATGAACATCCCCGTGCAGCTTTGCAAAGCGATTATATTCCGCAGTTATTAAGTACAATTGATGAACGGAAAGCGTTGCTAAGTGCTTATGGTGAGGTTTTGATGTTACCCTTCGCAGACATCAAGGAGCTTACAGCTGCGGAGTTCATCCGGTATTTGAAGGATCGCTATCAGGTGGAAGCAATCGTTATGGGTTACGACCATCGGTTTGGTTCTGACCGTCTCAAACACCCGCAGGAATACCGTTCTGCAGGTATGCCGTACGGGGTTGAGGTAATCACTATGGGTGAGTTCATCGACGGGGAATGGCATGTGTCTTCGACGGAAATACGTGCGGCATTGGAAAACGGCAATATTGCTGTAGCCAATGAATTGTTGGGCCGGCCTTATTCGATAAGCGGCAAAGTAGTTAAGGGCAATGCGATCGGTCGCAATATAGGTTTCCCGACCGCCAATATAGCTCCGGATGATCCGCATAAGATTATTCCCAAGTGCGGCGTATATGCAGCGCGTGTAGATACTCCGACAATGGATAGTGCACCGGCGTTTGTGAATATCGGGAATAATCCCACTATCGGGAATAAGGAAGTGACGATAGAAGTACATATCCCTTCCTTCAAAGGAAATTTATACGACCAGCATCTCGAAATCCATTTCGAGCGGTATATACGTGAAGAGCGTCAGTTTGACAGTTTGGATGAACTGCGGGAACAGATTAAGGCTGATATTGATAGCAGCCTGCGTCGGGACGCTTGAGTGCGCGAGAAACGCCATCTCTATCCAACGGGAAGGGTAGTGCGGTTGCACTATCCGCAATGCCGATAGCGGGACTTACACTATCCAAGTGGAAGTCATAATAGACGTATTCCTTATATTTGTAGAAGTCATTCTTGAAGACTTTGGTTGTATCGGATTCCTGCCAATAGACATTTTGAGCGGCATGGGGAACCGGCAATGTGTCCGTCTTGAGGTAATTGCCGATAAAAGCACCCGGATAATAGCGGTCAAAGGGTGTAGCGACAACCAACTGGTTAGGCAAAAAGCCGGTAATGATGCTATTATAGAAGGATGTGACAGTTTGTTCCGTTTTGCTGAGATTGTCAATAAAGACCGCAGCGGCATCGTCTTTCGCTACCGATTGAATACGGATATTGGTGTAGTTGAAATAGGAAGCGATGGTGGAATGTATAAAATCCTGTTTTCCCCCTGCGCAATAGACGCAATACGAAGCACAGTTGCTGATCTCGGTATTGGAAACCACTGCGTTTGTGTTGAGCAGAACCAAGCCATATAAGGCATGGTTATGAATGCGACAGGCGTTCATTTGGAGCGTGGAAGTCGCATTTTTTTGTGTATTATAGCAATAAAGTCCTATGTTTCCGGAGAGGATATCGGTATAACTGAATTGGTAAAGTTGCGGTTTATCGGCTTGCAGGTAAATACCATTCCAACTACCGCCGGCATAGGCATATGGAACCGAATCGAAGAGATTGTCCAAACGGTCACCCCGGATGACGATCGGAGCTTCCAAAGTTCCGTTTGCATTCACCTGATCCAGGGCGTAGATACAAGCGCCATTATGCATGTAGAGCGTAGCACCGGCATCAATAGTAAGCGGTCCTCCAAAGATCAAGGTGTCGAAAATGAGGTAAGGTTTATCGGCTGTGAACGTAAAGACGGAGTTGTATTGGGTTCTACCTTTTCCTTTTTTACCAAGGCGGGTTACATCCTGTCCGTATGCCTCCAAACGCACTTGCTGGTTTGTACCGGAAGCCAAGTGGAAATGGAGCATATCTTCTATGAGAACGGGTTTGTTGGATTGATTTTCTTTTGTTTGCGAGAGCCGGATGAAGACGTAAATACTATCTCCTCCGTTGATTTGGAGGTTCGAGAGACGCGACAAGTCGGCTTCGCCATCTATGTTGACGCTAAAGGCATCGTTTTTCTCTAACCATATTTTCTCGATCATTAAGGCCGAGGCATTGCGGTTATATACCATCAGTTGGAGTGTGGCGCTACCTTGCTGCGTGAAGAGTGTATCGAAAGAGACGGTGTCTTTCGAGAAAGAGAGACGCAGGGCGGGATTATTATCCACTTGGTATTCCCTGCAACTCACAAGCGCGCACGCGCATATTATAATAAAGAGGAGTTTACGCACGCTTATTCGAAATTAAAGGTCAGACAAATAGTGTGATTCGTCAAGCGCGAAATGGCGTTGGTGTAGAAATAATCCATTTCCGAGAGGTGATCACGGCGCTTTTCAATCGGACATAACTGGTTTGCAAAGCCCATCCTGTATGTAATTTCGGGGCAGAACTTAAACCAGCGCGCATACAAGTCCACACCGAAGCCCACTTCTATGAAATAATCCATGAGGTTGAGGAGAATCGGCTTTTCGTTGTCGCGGCTTGCGTTGATAGAGACACCACCGCCGGCGATGACATATGGACGATAATTGGCTTCGCGTTCGGCGCTCCATTTGAGATAGAGGGGTAGCGTAACAGGCATTGCGAGGACGTCTATCTTATCATAGTATTTCAGCGGCGTACCTTTTACCGGCGCACCTGATTCCGTTTTGTAGGTGAGTGTGCGGTTAATGAACTGCATACCGGGACAGAAACGCAGGTTGAGGTAACGGCAAAGGCGCAAGTCGGTAACAAATCCGATATGGAAACCCGGGAAGAGCCCTCCGACGCGTGCGTGGTAGATTTCCAGATTGCCGGTATTGGGGTCCACCAATTCCAATTGGCTATCAGTCACACCGAAACTTGCGAGATTTACGCCCAATTGGAAACCGAAGTGGAAGATTTTATCGTCCACATACGGGTTGTTCTGTCCGACTTGTGCGCGTAAAGGCGCAAGCGAACAAATAGAAAGGGCTACTATTAGTATGAATTTATGTTTATTCACAATGCCTGTTGTTTATTAGTAATCTCCGGAAGTGCTATTTCCACTATCATCCATGTCTTCTCCGCCGCCTTCGTAGTCACCATCTTTTCCATGTCGTTTTCCTTGCTGATTACCAAAGTTATAGGTCACGGTAAGGCTGATCGAGCGGCTATGCCAGCGGTTCTCGCTGAATTGCCAGAATCCATCTCCCCAGGTCGTGTTACGACGTGCGCGGCTGTCCAACAAGTCACGGACGTTGAGTGCGAGTGCCAACTTCTTGTTGAGGAAGGTGTGACGCAGACCCAAGTCGATAGAGTAACTATGACTGCTTGTACCTTGCGCCACCACGCGCGGCGAACGATAGCGCGCCGAGATCTGTCCGCTGAAGTTCTTGGTAAAGAGGAACTGCGCGTTTACTCGTACTGAGCCTGCAAAGATATTCTGTTGTGGCAGATTAACGGGTATTTCTACGCCTTGGTACATGATTGTTTTATCCACCGCAGAGATGTTATTCCAATAGAAGTTAGCGGACGTAGTGAGTTGGAGCAATTCTCCGAAGAGACGGTTCTTTGCCACAAACTCAACACCCAATTCCTGACGCGCACCTATATTGAAATAGGTGTTTTTCATCACTTTCGGATCCGCCGGGTCCATGTATTTGAAGTTCTGTACGGCACCCTCACGGTATTTCCAGAACATTCCTGCCGAAATGGTATGACGCTCCCATGTTTTGAGGTAGTTCAGTTCCAAGTTGTTGGAGTATGCCGGAAGCAGATCCACGTTGCCGAAGCTGATGTTTGTGCTATCCGAGAAGTCCATTCGCGGGTTGATCTGGTGTCCCCAAGGACGGTTTACACGGCGTGTGTAATTGAGTTGCAACTCGTTTCCGTTACCGAAATCATAACTGATATAGGCACTCGGGAAGAGTTGGAAATAGGAGGTGTCCTTCTTATTGGGGAATGCCGCATATGAGTCCTGAACAGTTCCGAGACCATCTTTGTATTTGGATTCCAGATGACGCATATAATACTCACCACGGAGACCGACTTGAATCGACAGTTTGTTGAAGAAGCGGTTTCCATATGTGACATAGAGTGCGTGGTTCTGGGTACGTCCGTTGAAATCTGCATAATAGGGGTACAACTCTGTTTCTACGCCTTTCGCGATGTTGTGCGCATCGGCGGAAGATTTATTCCAATTGCGGGTGTAATCATAACCGGCTTCGAAACGACTTTGCTGCGTCGGTTTCCATTCGTAGTCCGCTTTGATCTCTATACCCTGGTCGTTGGAAAGGGAGGTCTGCTTCTGGTAAGTGGAGTCGCCCTTTTCAATTTGGGTGTAATCGGTCAACATGTTAAAACCGAAGTTATTGTACGTGCCGCTGACGATCAACTGGTGGTCATCCATTTTGAAAGTGTAGTCCAATGTGGCATTTCCTCCGGGGTGTGAACCTGTTCCGGCTTGATCACGCGTGTAGTCACGCATCACAGAGCCATCCGGAGCCGTAAGAAGGAAGGTACGATGATTAGTGTTGTACATCTTGAACACTTTGGGGTCGCTGACCATGCCAAAACCGGATACTCCGATCGTGGAGTATTCCGAGACATGGAAGTTCAAACCTCCTCGCGCGAACATACCACCGCCACGGTGTGATTGTACTCCTTCCTGCACTAAACGGCTCTCAATCAACGAACTATCGAGTACTTGCGAGCCGGTGTTATTGCCTAAGTTATAGCGATCGGTTTTGCTACCACCATTGCTGACATGATAGCGGTAACCGAGGTTGAAATAACCGTCAACGATACCGGAGTTGAAGTTGATGTTAAAGCCGACATTTGCTCCGGGAGGCACATTCCATGGAGCCGCAAGGGAGTAATCAATACCGGCTTGCACTGAACCGTAGTAACCCGCTGTGCGGTCTTTTTTCATAACGAGGTTGATGATACCGGATGTTCCTTCGGGCGAGTATTTGGCAGAAGGGTTGGTAATGATTTCAATCTTCTCGATGGTTCCTGCCGGCATTTGCTGGAGGACTTGTCCTCTGTTTTCGCTGTTCAGACCAGCGGGTTTGCCGTTGATCCAGATCTCCACGTCTTCGGAGTTACGGAGCGAGATCGTTCCTTCCTGATCGACATCCACCGAAGGGATGTTTTCCAGGACATCGGTCACGCTGGCTCCTGCGGAGGCGATGTTCTGATCCACGGTAAAGACTTTCTTATCCAATTCAAAGCGCATCGATGATCCTTGTCCGACCACTTCGACGTCTTGCAGGACTTGCGTATCTTCTTTGAGGGCAATCTTGCCGAGATTGACATCTTTGCCGGCCACGGTGAGTTCGCGTCTTTGCTCTGTGTAACCCATAAAGGAAACAACGAGAACGTAGTTGCCATTCGCCATTTCGAGGACGAAGTTTCCTTTCTCGTCCGTGATTGTGCCGGAGAGTGGGGCAGGGTCTTGTCCTTTGAGCACACTGACGTTTGCAAAGTCAATCGGTTGCTTAGAACCGAAATCAATGACTTTACCGGTAATCTTTGCCGCAAAGGCCAGTTGTGTACAACAAAGAGAAAGGATTAGTGCTAATCCCAGGAGCTTAACATATGTATAGTTTTCAGTTTTCATTTTCAAGCAACCATTGCACGGCTTCTTTGTATCCATCCGTTCCATGCCCAATTATCGTGTGGGCGCACACGTCTGTGAGTAAACTAATATTTCTAAAAGGTTCGCGCGCGTGTATATCCGAGATGTGTACTTCCACAACGGGTAGCCGGCAATCCTCGACGGCGTCTCTCAAAGAAACGGATGTGTGGGTGTAACCGGCGGCATTTAGCACAATACCGAGGCACTTGTCATTGGACATTTGATATTTGTCATTTGACATTTGGATCCAGTCTATGAGATCGCCTTCGTGGTTGGATTGATGATATACAAAATGCACATCGGGCCAATTTCGTTGGATGTCCAACAAAATCTGTGCCATTGTTTTGGAACCGTATATTTCCGGCTTTCTTAACCCAAGACGATTGAGGTTTGGTCCGTTTATAATGACGATGGTCATTATGTGTGATGTGTTATGTTTGATGTGTTCTATTTTAATTAACGTGCGCCGTTGACCGCGAGGAGGAATTCGTCGTTGTTCTCCGTGCGCTCCATGTACGTTTTGAGTTTCTCCATAGCTTCTTGTCCGCTCATGTCGGAAAGTTGTTTACGGATCTGCCACATGCGCGAGAGTACATCCGGCGGCAAGAGGAGATCGTCGCGACGCGTGCTGGAAGCAGGGATGTCCACAGCCGGGAAGATGCGGCGGTTAGCCAGCTTGCGGTCTAACTGCAACTCCATGTTACCGGTTCCTTTGAATTCCTCAAAGATGAGGTCATCCATCTTGCTACCTGTTTCGGTAAGCGCCGTAGCGATGATGGTAAGACTACCGCCGTTTTCAATGTTACGCGCTGCTCCGAAGAAGCGTTTGGGTTTATGCAAAGCCTGTGCTTCGACACCGCCGGAAAGGACTTTACCGGAAGAAGGCGCTACGGTATTGTATGCACGTGCGAGACGTGTGATGGAGTCGAGCAGGATTACTACGTCATGTCCGCTCTCGACAAGACGTTTGGCTTTTTCGTGCACGATATTTGCTACCTTGACGTGGTTCTCCGCCGGTTCGTCGAAAGTAGAAGCGATAACTTCTGCATCGACGCTACGCGCCATGTCCGTAACCTCTTCCGGACGCTCGTCAATGAGGAGAACAATCATATAAACCTCGGGGTTATTTTTGAGGATGGCGTTCGCTAACTCTTTGAGTAATACGGTTTTACCGGTTTTAGGTTGAGCAACAATCAAGCCGCGCTGACCTTTACCAATAGGCGCAAAGAGATCAATCATGCGGACGCTGAGAGAATCGTTGTAACCCGTGCAGAGTTTAAATTTCTGATCCGGGAAGAGCGGAATGAGGTTCTCAAAAGCGATACGCTGTTTCGCCATTTCAGGTGCCAAGCCGTTGATGCGGATCACTTTGTCCATAGGGAAGAACTTGTCCGGCTGCGGGTTGACGCGGATAGAGCACTCGACGGTGTCACCGGGTTTGAGTCCGTATTGACGCACCTGATCTTTGCTGACATAGATGTCATCGGGGCTCGGGAGGTAGTTGTAGTCCGCCGAGCGGAGGAATCCATAGCCATCCGGGGCACATTCGAGTGTGCCCATGGCAATCACTTTTTCTCCTAATTCGGGAATGACAATCTCCGGCTCTTCGGGCTGCTGCGGTTCTTCCTCTTTCGGCATTTCCTGTTCCGGAGCAGCTACTTGTGGTTCGGGAGCGGGTTCTTCGAAGAGTTGCGGCTGCTCAGCAGGCTCTGCGTTTTTCTTAGGTCTGCCGCGTTTTTTAGGAGCAGGCTTCGGCGCCTCTTCCTGTTGTTTAGGCTCTTCGGCTTTGGGTGCTTCGGGCTGTTTGACAGGCTCTTCCGTCCCGACCGGTTGCGGCGCATCACCTAAGATACCACCGACTTGCTGCACGGTTTTGTTCGGTTTATGGTTATTAGCCGCAATGCTTTCCTGCATTTGAGAAAGTTGCTCTTTCTCCGTTCCGACCGTTGCCACAATGTTCTTTTCCGCCACTTTGATCTTCTCGGCCGCTCTTTTGACGCCACGTGTGCGTTCGCGTTTAGCAGGTAGACCTGCTGCTACGCGTTCGTCCTCTTTGGCTTGTACTACCGCGGCACGATTGTCCGCCTGTGCGTCTAAGATTGCATAACTGATTTCGCGGATGGATTGACTGCGACGAGGAGTAAGACCCATACTAACAGCAATCTCGCGCACTTGATCGAGCGTCATCCGCTCGAGTTTTTGTAATTCGTATTGCATAAGTTTTAAAATATATTCTTGGAAAAATTTGATAAAAACAGACCATTTTTACAAATTCGGTGCAAAGATACACAAAAAAAATGATATACGCAATAGTTAAGACATTTTTTTTTGCTAAAAATTTGCAAATAGGAAGATGTTTAATAGGTTTGTTATGGCTTAGTATCCGCTGAATATCCCCCTAATCACCCCGTAATCACCCCCTTATCACCCCCTTATCACCCCCTTTTACTATTTGCGGTAAGAGGCATGGCTAATAATTGTGTGTGTGAGTGTGTGAGAGTGTGTGGGAAGGGAGAATTTATGCGTGGAGAGCGTGTGTGAGTGTGTGGAGGAAGAGAGAATTTATGCGTGTGAGAGCGTGTGTGAGTGTGTGAGAGCGCGCGAGAACGAGGGAAAGGGCAGGAAAGGGCGTTTTCGGGCGATTTGAGCGATTTGGGGATATTTATCGAGGGGATGCCGAAAATGAATTGAAAATGCAAAAAAATGAAAAAAAACGCAGAAAAATTTGCGTATGTCAAAAAAAAGTTGTAACTTTGCGCTCGCTTTAGTGAGCGAGCCGCAGAAAGATTGAAAATATAATAAAACAAAAGAAAAGAAATCAAAAGATAAGAAATAAAACAAAAGATAAGAAATGGAAGAAAACAACGAAATTATTAAGAATGATCACATTATTCCGGTGAAGATTGATGAGGAAATGAAATCCTCCTATATCGACTACTCGATGAGTGTGATTGTAAGTCGTGCGCTGCCGGATGTGCGTGACGGATTCAAACCGGTACACAGACGTGTGTTATTCGGAATGAACGAGTTAGGCAACACGAGCGACAAACCGACGAAGAAAAGTGCACGTATCGTGGGTGAGGTAATGGGTAAGTACCACCCGCATGGTGACAGTTCTATTTATGGTACATTAGTCCGTATGGCTCAGCCTTGGGCTATGCGTTATTGTCTGGTAGATGGTCAAGGAAACTTCGGTTCTGTTGATGGTGATGGCGCAGCTGCTATGCGTTATACGGAGGCGCGTCTGAGCAAGTTGGCAGAAGAGATGTTGCGTGACATCGAGAAAGACACGGTAGATATGCAGAACAACTTCGACGATTCGTTGAAGGAGCCGACCGTTCTTCCTTGCCGTTTCCCGAACTTGTTGGTGAACGGCGCCAGCGGTATTGCCGTTGGTATGGCGACGAACATGCCGACACACAACTTGGCGGAAGTGATAGACGGCTGTTGCGCGTATATCAATAATATTAAGGCGCGCATGCACGACGCGAGCGTGGAAGATATTACGGTGGAGGACCTGATGGAGTATGTAAAAGCTCCGGATTTCCCGACGGGCGGTACTATTTACGGCTATCAGGGTGTCAAAGACGCTTATGAGACCGGCCGCGGACGTATCATCATCCGCTCCAACGCAGACATCGAGACAGAGGATAACGGACGTGAGAAAATCATCATTACCGAGTTGCCTTACGGCGTTGTGAAGAGCGATCTGGTGAAGTACATCGCCGAATTAGTGAACGATAAGAAGATTGAAGGTATTGCCGATATCAACGATCACTCGAAACGCGATATTCGTATCGTAATTGACGTGAAACGCGATGCTAACGCACAGGTTGTACTCAACAAGTTGTACAAATATACGGCCCTTCAATCGAGTTTTGCAGTAAACAATATTGCGTTGGTGAAAGGCCGTCCGATGTTGCTGAATCTGAAGCAGTTAATCGGCAATTTCATCGAGCACAGAATGGATGTTGTGACCCGTCGTACGCGTTTTGAATTGCGCAAGGCGGAGGAGAAAGCTCACATTTTGGAAGGCTTGATCATCGCCGTAGATAATATCGACGAGGTAGTACGTATTATCCGCGCAAGCCGCACTCCGGCAGATGCACAAGCGAACTTGGAGAAACGCTTTAACTTAGACAACCTGCAATCGAAGGCGATTGTAGATATGCGTCTGAGCGCGTTGACAGGTCTGCGTATCGACGAGTTAAAGGCTGAATATGAGGAGATTGAGAAGTTAATCGCTCATTTGAACGAGTTATTGGCGAGTGAGGAGTTGCGTTATGACGTGATCAATACCGAGCTCATCGAGATCAAAGAGAAATACGGCGACGAGCGTCGTACCCAGATCGTGAAGATGGCAACCGAGTTCAATCCGGAAGATATGTACGCCGATGATGACATGGTAATCACCATTTCTCACCTCGGATATATCAAGCGTACTCCGTTAGCCGACTTCCGCCAGCAGACACGCGGCGGTGTGGGATCGAAAGCCGGAACGGCTCGTGATCAGGACTTTATCGAGTATGTATATCAGGCTTCGATGCACTCGACGATGATGTTCTTTACGGAAATGGGTCGTTTGTACTGGCAGAAAGTGTATGACCTGCCGGAAGGCAACAAACAGTCCAAAGGCCGTGCGATCCAGAACATGATCAACCTGCAAAAGGGCGACAAAGTGCGCACCTGCATCAACGTGAAAGGCTTGAACGACCAGGAATACGTAGAGAACCACTACCTGATTTTCATTACCAAGAACGGCTTGATGAAAAAGACCACGCTGGAGGCTTATTCCCGTCCTCGTGCAAACGGAATCATCGCGCTTGGTCTGCGTGAAGGCGATGAGCTGATCGGCGTAGAACTGACAGACGGTCAGAGCGAGATGATGGTGGCTTCTTACAACGGCAAAGTGGTACGTTTCAACGAAGGCGGCGTGCGTCCGATGGGCCGTGGCGCAACCGGCGTGAAAGCAATAACTTTGGAAGAAGACGGTCAAGACCGCGTAATTGGCATGGTTTGTGTAGAGAAAGGAACAGATAAGAATATTCTCGTGATTTCGGAGAAGGGCTTCGGCAAACGTACTCCGGTTGACGACGAGAACGGCGAACCGATCTACCGCATCACAAACCGTGGCGGTAAGGGTGTCAAGACCATCGAGATCACGGAGAAGACCGGTCACTTGGTTGGTATTGAGGCAGTTACCGACGATGACGATTTGATGCTGATGACCAAATCCGGAACGGCAATCCGCATGGATATCTCGACCATTCGTCAGACCGGCCGCGCTGCACAAGGCGTTAAACTGATTGATTTACAGAAACGTAACGACACGCTGGTAAGCGGCTGTATCGTTCCGAAAGACGAAGAAGCGGAAGAAGTAAGCGCCGTGAACGAAGAAACAGAAGAAAACAACAATGAAAAACAAGAATAATATGAAAAAGAGTTTATTTTTGGCAGCATTGGTGCTGATGAGCGCAGGCTGCTTTGCACAGAAAAACCCGCTGGTGAAGAAAGCAAAAAGCATCGCCATGTCTGAGAACGCCGACTTCGGAGCTGCTCGCGCCGCTATCGAAGAAGCCATCGCCGCCGAGCCGACCGCAGAAGCTTACTACTGGGCAGGTATGATCGGTTATCAGGAAATGACCCAAAGCAACTACAAGCAGATGCTGGGTCAGAGTATTGACCAAGCAAAAGTAGGTTTGGCAGTTGAGGAGAGTTACAAGTACTGGCTTAAAGCCGACGAGCTGGCGCAAGTGCCGGTTCTGAACAAGAAAGGTGTGGAAGTACCGACCGACCCGAAGATGCGTGGTAACGTATCGAAGAAAATGTTAGAGTACTACAAACAGCAGGAGTTGGTTAAATACGGTATTTATCTGAACGAGCAACGCGATTATGCAGGTGCATACCAGGCATTCAAGATGCATATCGACATTCCTGAATTGGCTATGATGCAAGATCCGAAACTCCAGAAAGACATGCCGCGCGACACGACGTACGAGCAGTACAAGTACTACGCAGCTATCTTTGCCGTACAATCGGAGATGCACGAAGAAGCAATCCAGTTGCTGGAAGAGATGAAAAACGGCAACTATGAGGGTATTTCCGTAAACCAGTTCCTGTATCAGGAATATGTAGCCGTAAAAGATACCGCTCATTTCGTAGCAACGCTTCAAAATGCGATCAATCGTTTCCCGGGCGAGCCTTGGTTCCTGCAGAACCTGATCAACTACTACATCTTCTCCGGTCAGGAGCAGACGGCAATCGACTACCTGGCAAAAGCCATCGAGCGCGAGCCGAATGTGGCTCAATATCACTTGATCAAGGGTAACTTGGACGAAAATCAAGGTCACTATGAGGCTGCTCTTGAGGACTTTGACCACGCATTGGCACTTGATCCGACGATGGCAGATGCTATGGCAGGTAAGGGCCGTGTATATTACAACCAGGCTGTCAAACTGAACGAGGCTGCTGCTATGATTACTGACAACAAGGAGTATAAGAAAGCTCTGGACGAGATGAACGAAGTGTTCAAAAAGTCCCTGCCGTTCTTTGAGAAAGCTCACGAAATGGCTCCCGAAGACCGCACGTATATGCAGGTTCTGAAAGGTCTGTACTACCGCTTCGGCATGGACGCCGAATATGAAGCAATCAGCGAGAAACTGAATAATCTCTAATGGGACGCATTCTCGCGATAGATTACGGTCGTAAACGCACAGGATTAGCCGTTACGGATGTACTCCGCATAACGGCTAATCCGTTGCTTACGATTGAAACGAAAGATTTGATGGAATGGCTGAAGGCATATTTTGCAAAGGAAAAAGTAGATGAAGTGGTCATCGGCCATCCGACCCAGATGAACGGCGAGGAGTCGGAGAGCATGAATTATATCCGTCCGTTCATGGGAAATTTTAAGAAAACCTTTCCCGACAAACCGATAACTATGTATGACGAGCGCTTCACATCCGTGTTGGCGCATCAGGCTATGCTCGCCGGGGGCATGAAGAAAAAAGACCGGCAAAACAAAGCCGTAGTGGACAAGATCGCGGCATGTATTATTTTGGAAGGCTATTTGGATAGCCTTCGTTAAAACGTTAAACCGTTAAATTGTTAAACTGTTAAGTTGTTAAACCAATAAATCGTTTATGATTTTACCAATATATTTGTACGGACAGCCGGTACTACGCAAACAGGCTGAAGAGATAGAAAACACGCCGGAGCTGAAACAGTTCATCGCGGACATGTATGAGACGTTGACGCAAGCCGAGGGCTGCGGTTTGGCAGCTCCGCAAGTGGGCAAGCCCTGGCGGTTGTTTGTGGTAGATGGATCGGAGTTGGCAGAGGACTACCCGGAATGCAAAGATTTCAAGCGTGCGTTTATCAATCCTGAGCTTTTGGAAACCAGCGAAGATACGTGTACGTATTCTGAGGGGTGCCTTTCGCTGCCGGGAATAAGCGAAAATGTAGTTCGTCCGAAGACCATCAAGATGCGCTATTTGGACGAGAATTTTGTGGAGCACGAAGAGGTGTTCACGGATTTTCGGGCACGTATTGTACAGCACGAATATGACCATTTGGAGGGGCATGTGTTTACTGACCGCATATCGCCGATCCGAAAGACCTTTACGCAAAAGAAGCTGCAAGCCATCGCGAAAGGCAAAGTGGGAGCGAGGTATAAGTACAGGAGAAATTGACAATTGATAATTATGGATTGGCTGAATGTCATCATAATGGGAATAGGTTTGGCTATGGATTGCTGTGCAATTTCAGCGGTTCAGGGCATGAGTCAAGGTAAATGGCATCCCAAAGCTATGCTGATGGCGCTTATCTTCGGCTGTTTCCACATGGGAATGCCGATAGTGGGCTATTATGCAGGCAGGTTTTTTGTGTCTTTTATGGAGACTTATGCGCCGTGGATTGCTTTGGGATTGCTGGGATTCTTAGGCGTGAAGATGATTTTTGAGTCATTTCACGATGAGCATGACAAAGAGAAATCCGCCAACTGGGATATAAGTCATTTGCTGCTGTTAGCGGTGGCTACCAGTATTGATGTGCTGGCAACGGGTCTGCTTTTTGTGCCTTATCCCGAATGGCTCTATCCATCCGTGGTGACGATAGGTTGCATCACAGCGGTGTTCTCTTTAGGCGGTTACTTAATCGGCATGCTTTTCGGCAAACTGAAACTCAACATGGAGTTAGTGGGCGGATTAGTGTTGATCGCTTTAGGTATAAAAATCTGTATTGAAGGTCTATGTTTTTGATTCAGAACACATTAGTATCGTTGGACGTGCTCGAGAAAGAGTTCTGCTGCGATCTGGACACATGCCGCGGATGTTGCTGCATAGAGGGTGACGCCGGCGCTCCATTAACCGACGAAGAGGAGAAAAAGATACAAAGTATCCTGCCGATTTTGCTGCCGGAAATGACCAAAGAGGCAAAAGCGGTTGTAGAAGAGCAGGGTATAGCGTATAATGATCCTTCCGGAGAGCGGGTTACTTCCATTGTGAATGACAAGGATTGCGTTTTTGCCCGGACGGATCACAATGGATGGTGTTATTGCTTGATAGAGAAGGCTTTCAATGCCGGAAAAATTGATTTCAAGAAACCTATTTCCTGTCATTTATACCCAATTCGTATGACACAAGTGGGCGAATATACGGGTTTGGAATACCACCGCTGGGACATTTGTCATTGCGCCCGGATATTGGGAAAGAAGAAACATGTACCTTTGTATCAGTTCTTGAAAGAGCCTCTGATCCGGCGTTTCGGCGAGAACTGGTATAATGAATTGGAATTGACAGCAACAGAATGGAAAAAACAATGCGCGCAGAAGTAATAACAATAGGAGATGAGCTGCTGATCGGGCAGGTAGTAGATACCAATTCCGCCTGGATCGCACAGAAACTGAACGAACAAGGGATAGAATTATTCCAAATCACTTCCGTTCATGATTCGCGAGAGCATATAATTGCCGCTCTGGACGAGGCTTTCGGGCGAGTGGATGTGGTGTTGACAACAGGCGGTTTGGGTCCGACAAAAGACGACATCACCAAACATGTGCTTTGTGAGTATTTCGGGACACACCTTATTGAAGATGCGCGTGTGCGTGCGCATGTAGAGCGTTTGTATGCCGACCGTCCGGATGTACTGAACCGATTGACGGCTACGCAATGGATGGTTCCGGAGTGTGCTGAGATACTGGAAAACAGAGTTGGAAGTGCTCCTCTGATGGTGTTTCATAAGGACGGAAAAATACTGGCTTCCATGCCCGGCGTGCCGTACGAAATGAAGATTGCCATGGAGGAACAGATTCTTCCTTACATCGGACGTGCTACTGCAAGTATCATACATAAAACGCTACAAGTTAACGGAATAAGCGAATCTGCCTTAGCCATATTATTGGAGGAATATGAGAACTCCATGCCGTCTTCTTTGCATTTAGCGTACTTGCCGAAAGACGGAATCATCCGGCTTCGATTGTCCGCTTATGGAGATTGTCCGGAAGCCGAAATGGCACACTGGTTTGAGCGATTGAAGGAATTAACGGCTGAATATTTGGTGGCAGACACGGACGAGCCGCTTGAAATGGTTTTAGGCAGGCTTTTGACAGCACGTCATCAAACGATAGCTACCGCCGAATCCTGCACAGGTGGCAAATTGGCATCCTTGCTGAGCAAGCATCCCGGGAGTTCGGCATTCTATTTCGGGTCGATTGTCAGTTATGATAACAGCGTAAAAGAGCGATTGCTGTCCGTTCCACAGGAAATGATCCAAATGCACGGCGTGGTCAGCGAAGAAGTTGTAAAAGTAATGGCAAGTACCGTTCGTAAGCAAATCGGAACGGATTTTGCGATTGCTACAAGCGGAATTGCCGGTCCAACCGGAGGGTCAGAAGCCAAGCCCGTCGGAACCGTTTGGATAGGATGGTCCACTCCCACGGAGACTTATGCAGAATGTTTCCATTTGGGCAAACTCAGAGAGCAGATAACCGACCGCGCTTGCGTCAAAGCACTTGTGAAAATGATAAAAATTGTGCGAGAAAGCAAATAAATTCAAGAAAAGTGGCATACACTATTGTGTATGTCAATTTTTTTTTGTAATTTTGTACCCGATTTCGTCTTATACGAGAAAAACATATAAAAACAACTAAATATTTTCATTTTATGAAACCCACACACATTGAACATTTGGGCATTGCCGTAACTTCGATTGAAGAGGCAGCTCCATTCTTTGAGTTTCTTTCGGGAAACAAGTGTTATTCTATTGAAGTAGTTGAGGATCAGAAGGTTCGCACCGCTTTCTTCAAAGTCGGCGAGGTAAAGATCGAACTTTTGGAGCCGACGAGCCCTGAGTCCACGATTGCCAAGTTCATTGAGAAGAACGGTGGCCGCGGCGGTGTTCACCACGTAGCATTCAACGTAGAGAACGTAGCAGAAGCGCTGGCAGAGTGCGAGGCAGCAGGCATCCAGCTGATCGACAAAGCTCCGCGCAAAGGCGCAGAGAACCTGATGATTGCGTTCTTGCACCCAAAGAGCACAAAAGGAGTTTTGACCGAGCTCTGCCAACAACCGGCTTAATAAATTTGAAGATTTGAGAATTTGAAGATTTGAAAATTATGGATCAAGCAAAATTAGATAAATTGGTTGCTAACCGCGAGAAGGCGATGGCCGGCGGCGGTGAAGCAGCGATTGAGAAGCATCACGCAAAGGGCAGTTATACCTGCCGCGAGCGTATCAATATGCTCCTTGACGAGGGTTCGTTTGAGGAAGTGAACATGTTCCTCACACACCGTTGCCATGATTTTGGCATGGAGAAGAAAGTGTTCTTAGGCGACGGCGTAGCTGTCGGTTCGGGTACGATCGATGGCCGTCTGGTGTTTGTCTTTGCGCAGGACGCTACTGTAATCGGTGGTTCGCTGAGCGAGACGATGGCACTCAAGATCTGCAACGTTATGGATCAGGCTATGAAACTCGGTGCGCCGATTATCGGTTTGAATGACTCGGGTGGAGCACGTATCCAAGAAGGTGCTTGCGCGCTCGCGGGATATGCAGAGATCTTCGAGCGTAACATCCTTGCTTCGGGCGTTGTACCGCAGATCAGCGTGATCTTCGGTCCGTGCGCCGGAGGAGCTGTGTATAGCCCGGCGTTGACCGACTTCATTATGATGACCGAGCAGAACAGTTATATGTTCATCACCGGTCCGAAAGTGGTGAAGTCCGTTACCGGCGAGGATGTGACCGTAGAGCAACTCGGCGGTGCAAAGATTCATGCCACCAAATCCGGTGTAACACATTTCGTGGCTGCAACCGAGGAAGAGGCGCTTGCTGAAGTTCGTCGTCTTGTTTCCTTTATCCCGCAGAACAATATGGAGGAGGCTCCTGTCGTAGCATGCACCGATGACATCACCCGCGTGGATGACAACCTGAACGACATCGTTCCGGCAGACCCGAACAAGCCATATGACATGCACGAGATCATCAATACGATTGTTGACAATGGTGATTTTATGGAGGTTCACAAGGATTACGCGAAGAACGTGATCTGCGGTTTTGCTCGTTTCAACGGTCGTTCGACCGGTATCATCGCTAACCAACCGAGTTGGCTTGCCGGAGTGCTTGACTGCGACGCCAGCCGTAAGGCAGCGCGTTTCGTTCGTTTCTGCGATGCCTTCAACATCCAGATCTTGACGCTCGTGGACGTACCGGGCTTCCTTTGCGGAACCGGACAAGAGTACGCAGGTATCATTGATCATGGAGCAAAACTGATGTTCGCTTATGGTGAAGCAACTGTTCCGAAGGTTACTATTACTGTCCGTAAGTCTTACGGCGGATCGCACATTGTGATGAGTTGTAAGCAGTTGCGCGGCGATATGTGCTACGCATGGCCGAACGCAGAAATTGCGGTAATGGGTGCCAGCGGAGCCGTGGGAGTTCTTCAAGCCAAGGCTATCAAGGCTATCGAAGATCCCGCAGAGAAGAAAGCTTTCATCGCTGAGAAAGAGGCAGAGTACAAAGACCTGTTTGCATCTCCTTATCAGGCAGCCAACCGCGGTTACATCGATGATGTGATTGAGCCGCGCTACACACGCAGCCGCATCATCCGTGCTTTTGAGATGTTGCAGACCAAGCGTCTGACCAACCCGCTCAAGAAACACTCGAATATACCATTGTAATTCTCAATTTACAATTCACAATTAACAATTACGAATTATGGTATTACTCGCAGTAACTGCAGATACATGGATTGTAACCGGCTTAGGTTTCGGAATCGTGCTGATGTTGCTCTTCTGTTTGGTTTATGTTCTCCAATTCTTTGGATGGATCATGCAGAAAGCCACCGCTCCACGTGCTCCGAAATCCGAGCAACCGGCTCCCGCTCCGCAGGCTCCCGCGACATCCGCGGAACCGACGGACGAGGGCACGAAAGCCGCAATCGCTATGTCTCTGGCAAAAGCAGGTGATGAAGACATCGCTGCTATCGCGTACGCGCTTTATTTGGCAAGAGACGCAAAACATGACGTTCCAACGGCGATGATCTCGCTCAAACAACACGAGACAGCCTGGAATACAAAAAGTATTGGTATGAATAATGTCGGTTTCTAATGAATGCTGACAAAGAAAACTTATAAAAACAATGAAAGAATTCACATTTAAAATTAATGGCGCCGAGTACAAGTGCGCAGTAGAAGAAATTGAAGCCGGCAAGACGAACGTAACCGTTAACGGCAAAGTATATACCGTAGAGACCGAGGCTCCCGCTGCTCCGGCTCCGAAACCAGTAGCTAAACCGGCTCCTGCTCCCGCTCCGAAGCCTGCGGCTGCTCCGGCTCCGAAAGCAGAGGCTCCGAAACCCGCAGCTGCTCCTGCCGCCGGCGTGCAAGTAAAGAGCCCGCTGCCGGGATCTGTAATCAAGGTTTTGGTAAGCGAAGGTCAGGCTGTTAAACGTGGTGATACGCTGCTGACGCTTGAGTCCATGAAGATGGAGAACGCTATCATGGCAGAGGCAGATGGAACCGTTAAGCAGATTGCCGTTACCCCGGGTCAAAACGTAATGCAGGATGATCTTCTCATCGTTCTTGGCTAAATCACAAATCGCAAATAAAAATTCAAAATGGATATTTTGGAATTTTTTAGTGGCATGGGATTCATGCAGATGACCTGGCAACAAGGCGTAATGCTCTTGGTGTCGTTCTTCCTGCTTTACCTTGCTATTCATAAGAAATATGAGCCGCTTTTGCTGCTTCCGATCGCTTTTGGCATGTTGCTGACCAACCTGCCGGGAGCCGGAATGTTCCATAGCGAGTTATGGTCGGCTTTCCTTGATCCGGCAAGCCCTGCTTATCACTCCTATGGCGCAATCCTCAAGGAGGGAGGCCTGCTCGACGTGCTCTATATTGGTGTAAAAGCCGGCGTCTATCCGTGTTTGATCTTCATCGGTGTTGGAGCGATGACGGATTTTGGTCCGCTGATTGCGAACCCGAAGTCGTTGATCCTCGGAGCAGCTGCTCAGATCGGTATCTTCGTTACATTCCTCTGCGCAAATGCTATGGGCTTTACGCCGGCAGAGGCCGGTTCAATTGGTATTATCGGTGGAGCAGATGGTCCGACGTCTATCTTCTTGACCAGCAAGTTAGCTCCGCATCTCTTAGGTCCGATTGCTATCGCGGCGTATAGTTACATGGCGTTGGTTCCGGTGATTCAACCACCTATTATGCGTGCGCTCACGACAAAAGCAGAACGCGCGATCAAGATGGGGCAGCTTCGTCCGGTATCCAAGACCGAGAAGATCATCTTCCCGATCATCATCACCGCTATCGTAGCACTCATCCTGCCGGACGCAGCTCCGCTGATTGGCTGTCTGATGCTGGGTAACTTGATGAAAGAGTGTGGAGTAGTGGATCGTCTATCCAAAACCGCTCAGAACGAGTTGATGAACATCGTGGTGATTTTCTTAGGTCTCTCTGTGGGTGCTACCGCAACTGCAGGCAGTTTCCTGAACTGGCAGACCATTATGATTCTCTCGATGGGTATTGTAGCCTTCGGTCTTGGTACCGCCGGTGGTGTGCTGCTGGCAAAGTTCATGAACCTCTTCCTCAAGGATAAGATCAACCCGCTGATCGGATCCGCCGGTGTTTCCGCAGTTCCTATGGCTGCGCGTGTGAGCCAGACAGTGGGTCAAGAGGAAAATCCGTCCAACTTCCTGCTCATGCACGCTATGGGTCCGAACGTTGCCGGAGTGATCGGTTCCGCCGTTGCCGCAGGTGTTCTCCTGACGATGTTAGGATAATTCGTAATTTTTAATTTTTAATTTCTGAATGTCCAACCGACAAATAGGAACAATAGTATTGGTAATAGCCATGTTTATCGTGGCTATTTCCGTACTATTCACCAATAATCTGGCTCGCGCGCTTCAAGACGAAGAGCGTAAGAACATGTCCATCTGGGCAGACGCCACGCGACAACTCATTTTCGCAGAAGACGATGCAGACATTGATTTTGTGTCCTCTATCATCGAAAAGAATACCACGATCCCTGTTTATATCTGCGATTCAGAAGGGAATATATTAGCCTCCAGAAACGTAGATGAGAAGAAACTGAAGGCAAAGAAACTGAACGACAAACCTCATGGTCCTATAGAATTGAAGATCAACGAGGAAACGACGCAGTATATCTACTGGGACGACAGTAGTCTGCTGACGCGTCTGAGATACGTGCCTTACGCGCAGTTTCTATTGATTTTCATCTTCATTGCGGTAGCTGTGATCACGATGCTTACAGGGCAAAGGAGCGAAGAGAACCGGCTTTGGGTTGGCTTGTCTAAGGAAACAGCACACCAACTCGGTACTCCAATTTCGTCGCTCAATGCGTGGCAACAACTTCTGGCGGATAAGTATCCTGAGGATGAATATGTGCCGCAGATGAAGCGGGATATTGAACGTTTGCAGATGATTGCGGATCGTTTTCAGAAGATCGGTTCAGAGCCGGATTTGCAGGAGGCAGACTTGATTCCTGTCGTGGAAGATGCCGTTGCCTATATGCGTCGTCGTGTCAGCAGCCGGATTACGATTAATGATGAAGCCCTGCAAGGTGTTCAACGCAACGTAATGCTCAATGGTCCTTTGTTGAAATGGGTGATTGAAAATCTGCTGAAGAACGCAGTAGATGCTATTTCCGGAGAAGGCTCTATCACGCTTTATCTTCATGAGAACGAACATGAAGTAATGCTTGATATCACCGATACGGGCAAAGGTATCGATAATAAAACCCAGCGTCGCATCTTCGAGCCGGGCTTTACTTCCAAAGATAGAGGCTGGGGTTTAGGCCTTCCACTCGCCAAACGTATCATCGAGCAATACCATGGTGGCAAACTGCTGCTTAAGAGTTCGCAGATTGGCGTCGGTACGACCTTCCGCATCGTTCTCAAAAAGCCCGAAAACAGTTGAGCCGCTACCGCTCATACTCGCATAAAAGGCGCCTGCGTCCAGCAGACGCTTTTTTATTGCCGCAATCTGCGGATGCAAGGGGAATACCGTTTCCTCAAAGTCATTTACAAAAGGACCGGCTTCACCTGATAGAACATTGACCGGCTTCGCCTGATCGAGTACAGACTTAATTTGACCGGCTACTTCCGGATGTTTGGTGATTCCCGAATAGGCTTCTCGGGTAGAAACGCCCTCTTCCGGTTTGATGAGTACGATTCGTAATCCCTTCAAATCCAACGAAATAGGTGTTAACTGATCGCCAATTCCTTCTGCGTAACAGGGGGTGTTGTAGATGAAGAACGGACAATCAGCTCCTAAAGGTTTTACTTCTGCTGCCAATTCCTCTTTTGTCAATCCTAATTCGAACAACTCATTGAGTGCGATCGCCATGTGTGCGGCATCGCTGCTTCCTCCTCCCAAACCGGCGCCAAAGGGAATGTTTTTCTTGAAACGTACCGATATAGAACCTATTTGCGGGTACTTGGCTTTGAAGAGATGATAACATTTCACTATCAAATTATCTTCCGCCGGACAATCCACGGCAATGCCTTCCTGGGTAAAGGTAATATGGCTTTCTTCCTGAGGATTTTGTTTTTTGATTACTTCCAGCTCATCGTGCAGCCCATATATCGGTACAAAAACTGTTTCCAGATCATGGTAGCCGTCCTCGCGTTTGCGTATCACGCGCAAGCCTAAGTTAATTTTACAATTTGGATAGAGTATCATATTATTCAAAATTAGGAGCGATCAATTGTGTGTCCCATGACGTAAAACGCAGCCGAACAGGCAATACATAGCGCATAATGCGTTCTTTGATTGAGGGAGCAGGATCGGGTATAATTGCGCGCGCAACTTGCTCAAAAGTCCGGGCATCTACAGCATAATAGCGCGAGTCCGTGGCTGTATATTCGGTAATGGTCCAATGGAACATATCCCCAATAATGGTGATTTGCATGGTTTGAGGATCATAGGAATCGATGCCGATATGCGTCATGGAGCCATCCGCACGAACCGCATAAAGCTGATTGTCGTCACTCACAACCAAACCGACCAACAGCCGGTTAGCAGGCTCAATGGTGAAGAGTTGCTTATAGCCGGTGATTGTACAACCATCAGTTTTTATGACTCTTACCCAGGGTGTACCTTTGACCATTTTCAGTTGAAAGAGCCGGTTCTGGCTATCGGTCAAAAGAAAACCATTGTCGTAATCCTTGCGGGTTGAAGCATTGCCCCAGATCAATTGTACGGGGAAAACAAATCCGTACTTTTCCAATTCTCGCGAGAAACTGAGTGACTTCGCTTTATTGACCGTATTCGTTTCACAATCAATAAATTCTATGCCTTTGTCGGTCAAACGAAAGACATCCGGCGGCAGTTGCAGATCTACCCGTCCGGAAGCAGATTCCAATAGGGTATATAAACCCACTGCCGGCTTGTTGAGTTGTTTGGGTGAGGTTTTGAAATGGAACGTATTCTGCTGAATCCGTTTAGGGGTTAAAGCCACTCCAAACAGCGAATCGGGCAACCGTCCTTCGGCTACTAATTGCCGAAAAGCAAAGAGCGGCAAGAGGCTGTCGGCTTCGTGTTTGGTAAATGTATTTCCTTTAAAATCAGTGTATTGAACTTGTTTGTTGATGGTTTCAAACTGAATGAACGAACTGTCCAAACAAGAGTAAACAACAAATGGTGTGCGACTTGTGTTGGGGGCTACCAAACGATAGAGCGCCGGCAGAAGCCAGACGCACACGATGATTCCCAAACCGATGATGAGGTATTGGATAGTTGCTATTTTCGATTGTTTAGTTCTCATTGTTTGCCGAGTTTAAAACGATAAATACTATAGAGCGGCAGACAGGCGGTACAAAGAAGTAGCCCGATGAGCCAAGGAAACATTTGAATATAGCAAGCCGGTTGCGTTGTCAGAAAACAAAGTGCTACTAACGGTGCCCCGATTAACATATTCACGCATCGGATTTTCCATTGCGGTTCCAAAACCCACCATGATACGATGTTATAACCTATCAGACCGCCTAAATACCAAGGTAAGCAAGTCAAGAATGTACGCCAAACTAACTCGCGTGGCAGCCACACTTGTCCGAAGCCGGCTAACAGAACAGCATCTAATCCAAAGAGCAAACAAAGTCCGATGAAACTGCATCCCAACATTGCACCGATGCTGAGTTGATTGTCAATGGGTAGATGAAGAGTAAGACGAATCCGTTTGGCTTGCATCTCCGGCAACCATTGACAGAGCGCCAGACACACGCCGGTTATGAGCGGCAAGTACGCTAACTGATTGATCATCAGTACATCACGACCGATCATTGTGGCCCAAGTCTCCACCACACCGGAGGAGAGCAGGGTAGAACGAAGCGATAACAACAGATAGCCGATAAGAGCTATATGTACCACCACTGCGAGTCCCCAAAAGAGCCGCAGTTTGAGCCATTCCTTATAAAATATTGCGCGTAGCATGAACAATTTAACAGTTTAACGGTTTAACAATTTAACGTTAATACTTGCCGGTTAAATCAATAAATGTATCCTCCAATGTCTTCTCAGGTGTAATGAGTTCCGACACCGGGCATTGCTTCAAGATCTTACCGTAATCCATTATAATACAATCATCTACGAGTCTTTCCAAGTCTTGAATGATATGCGAAGTGAGAAAAACCGTCTTCTCTCCACGCTTGCAGAAATCCCGCAAATACTCCACAAAAAGTCGTCTGTAACCGGGATCAAGTCCCAAAGAAAAATCATCCAAAATCAACAATTCCGGGTCTTGCGCCATCAATAATCCCAAAGCCACCTGGCTTCGCTGACCATTGGACATCTGGCTAAGTATCTGATAATCTTTTACTTTCAGTAACCGCATCAGTTCGTAGTACGCCTCTTTGTTCCATTTGGGGAAGAAAGGCGCGTAGAACCGTTCGATTTGCGCGATGGTCATAAACGGGTATTGGACATGTCCCTCCAACAATAATCCTATACGCGCGCGCTCTTTAGAGGGCATTGTGCGCGTATCGTAGCCCAACAAACGGCAGGAGCCAGCGTGCGGCTGTATGAAACCGGAGAGGATATTGATGGTGGTGGTCTTACCCGTTCCGTTCTTGCCCAGCAAGCCTAAAATGCGGCCGCGGGGCACAGAGAAAGACAAGTCCTGATAAATCAGCCTCTTCCCATAATAATGGGTCACATGATCGTATTCGATTAGATTTGTTAACATGGTGTATTTCAAAATCGAGTGCAAAGGTACGAAAAATATTGCATATATACAAGTAAAAAATGCGATTTCCCAATTTTTAGGGATTGTGTATGTCCAAAAATTGTAGTACTTTTGCACCGTGAAAAAATGGGTTATAATAATGTTAGTCAATATCCCGGTGCTTTTGCAGGCATCGGGAGTTGATTCTTTAGCCTTAGACAGTGCTCAATTGGCGCTTTTAGACAGCCTTACCAGGTCCTTTACGTTGCAGGAAGTGGTGGTGACAGCCGAGGAATCCACAGGGAAGAGTAGTGCTTCGGTTATCAATAAAGAGGCGATGCAACACCTTCAACCCTCTTCTTTCACCGATATCTTGCAGACCTTACCAGGCGGTACGACAAAGGATCCGGATCTGACGCACTCCAACACGATCCGTCTGCGCGAGGCGACTAACGGAGCGGCTTCCGAAGATTATGATGCTTCCGCTTTAGGTACTTCATTTGTGGTAGATGGCGCACCGGTGAGCACCGATGCGAATATGCAGTATATTCAATCGGATATCAGCGGAGCGGACGCGAAACGAAACAGCGTCGGAGCAGGAGTGGATATGCGTACCATCTCCACCGATGATATTGAAAAAGTGGAGATTATCCGCGGTATAGCCTCCGCCGAGTATGGCGATGTGACATCCGGCGTGGTGAAGATTGAGCGAACCGCCAAACCAACTCCTTGGCGAGCGCGATTCAAAGCAGACGGATTCAGTAAGTTGCTCTTCTTTGGTAAGGGTTTGGGATGGAAGAATGATCAAACCGTTCTCAATTTCGGTATCGATTATCTGAACGCCAAAGCCGATCCGACGAATACGTTGGAGAATTACCAGCGTATTACCGCTTCCGTGCGTTTGCAGCAGAAATGGCAGACAGAGGAATGGAAACTCAAATGGCAAAGCAACTGGGATTATACCGGCAGTATTGACAATGAGAAGATAGACCCCGATATCCATAAAAATCGTGAGGACAGTTATCGCAGCACGTACCATAAATGGGGTTGGTCCAATACGCTTCACCTGCATCAACCGGCTGTGGAATGGTATCAGTTGAGCGTGCAGGCGAATATTTCCGGAGAAGTGGACCGTATTGATCAGACGCGCTTGGTACAACTAACAACCCCTAAGAACCCTGCGATAGACAATATGCAGGAAGGCGAAGCGACGGTATCGCTTCTTCCTTATAAATATACGGCAAAACACACGGTGGAAGGTCTGCCGTTCAATGTTTTCATTCGCCCCAAAGCGGAGTTCTTTTTTGATACCTGGCGTCTGAATCACAAAGCCAATATAGGACTTGAATGGCGGTATTCCAAGAACTTCGGCAGGGGTCAGATATACGATCTCTCACGCCCGTTGAACTACTCATCCACACTTCGTCCGCGCGCTTATTATGACATCCCGGCAACGAACCAAATCTCTTGGTATATTCAGGATGATATTAGCTTTCCTATTCACGAATACGTATCGGCAGATTTGAATATAGGCCTTCGCGGAGTTACGATGCTTGGTTTAGGAAAAGCCTATGCGATGGACGGTAAATGCTATTTGGACCCGCGGGCGAACTTAACGCTCAATTTTCCTGTCTCCAAAGGCAAGGTGTTTATTGCCGGCGGAATAGGGCAACATACCAAAATGCCGACGCTCTTGCAACTCTCGCCAAACTTGCTCTATATGGACTTGCAAGCGCCCGATGTTCCTATTGCGCCGACCGACGAGACCATGCAGATTTATACGCATATCATCAATCCCACGAACTACGATTTATTGCCGGCACGCAACCTCAAATGGGAAGTGCGTGCGGGACTTGGCATCCACAAACACCGGCTCTCGATCACCTATTTCGAGGAGGATATGAAGGATGCGTTTCGGTATCTGATGCAAGTGGATGCGTTCAGATACACTATTAACAACCGTGAGTATGACAGGCTCCTGACTTATTCCACCACCCGTAACGGCAGCCATATTCACAAGCAGGGTATCGAGTGGCAATACCAATCGCCACGAATTCAGGCTATCTGTACGCGTTTTACCATCAATGGGGCGTGGCTTAGGACGACTTATAGCAACAGTGAACAGATGTTTTCCACCGAGAAAACACCCGGCATTGTCAACGGGGGCAATGTGCAGGACCACTATATCGGTCTCTATAACTGGACTGAAGGCTACATCCGCGAGAGCCTAAACAGCAATCTGGTAGCCGATGTCTATATCCCGAAAATCGGTTTGGTGGTTAGTGCAACGCTGGAAGCGACAATCTTCACTGCCTCAAAGACCTTAGAGAAGAATGGAACGCCGGTTTCGTATATTGCCTCGTCAGACGGCTTGCTGCATCCCTATGATGCTATAGCAGCGCAAGATCCTGTACTCAAGACCCTGACGTTCGATTACAACCTCGGTCAGTTCGTCCGCCGCACAGTGCCTTTTGAAGGGTATCTCAACTTGCGGGTGCAAAAAGACATTACGCGTTTTGCCTCTATTGCGCTCTATGTCAACCGGTTATTGGATATTCTGCCGGATTATACGGTGAGTTCCCCGGAAGGCAGTCCGGTCATTATACACCGCACGGCAAGTCCTTATTTTGGAATGGAAATAAACTTACATATATGATGAATAAAAAACTATATTACCTCTTTTTCGCATTGGCGCTCGTCTCTTGTGAGCGTCCGGCGATAGAAAATACCGCGCAGTTGAAGTTGATGCTGAAAGCGGAAGGGATCTCGCGTATCTCGGAGGTGTCCGTCACGGCGCATGATATCAATATGAACCGCGATTATACAGACACCACGTTGACCATGACCCTTCCTCTGGGCTATTACGATTTAGCTGTTACCGCCAAAGGCGATGGCCAACCGATCACGGCTTATAAACGCGGAGTGAGTCTTTCGCAGGACTGTGCGGTGGAGCTGGTGGCGGATTTTGTAAGGGCAGGAGACGACCATTTTGTACTGGCGGAGATTTTCTATACCGGAACAGAAACGCCGGAAGGCAAGCGTTATAACGGCGACAAGTACTTCGTCATTGTCAACAATTCCGCAGATACGCTTTCCGCGGATGGTCTGATTCTCATTGAGTCGGACCTCAACTCCGTGCAGAAATACAATATGGACAATGATTTTCGGGACCGTTATTTCGCCGTGGATGCCATGTACCGCATTCCGGGAGATGGCAACACCTATCGGGTAGCTCCCGGCGGAGCGCTCCTCATTGTCGATAACGCGATGGATCATACTGCTGCAAACCCCAATTCGTTTGACCTGAGCAATGCCGATTTCGAATGGTATGATGTCTCTTCCAGCGCAGGAATAACCGATGTCGATAATCCGGCAGTGACGAATATGGACAAGCTTTATTGCTATACGTACACCATATGGGTGCCTCATAACCAAGGGCATAAATCCTTCGGTTTGGCGCGTTTTCCGGAAGGTATGACATCCGAACTCTATTTTGCTACGGACTCATTTCACATCCGCTATCAGTATGAATTGGTCACTGCAGCAGGCACTTTCTCGCAATCCAAACAATCGTACGTTTTACCTAACGAATGGATAGTGGACGCTGTAAACTTAGCCCCTTCGGAGACTTTTCAGTGGCTTCCGGTCAGTGATCGCTTGGATGCAGGATACACCTATGTAGCGCCCACAGGCAGCGATGTAACGCGGTTTGGAAAGGCAGTGAGACGCAAGACCATTGCTACGCTGAATGGCCGCCGGTTATTAAAAGACACCAATAATTCCACCGATGATTTTGAGGTGGCTCAGAAAGCCAACCCGTTCTATTTCAAATGAAACTGCTACTCGCCATATTAACTGCTTTGGTTACCGACACAGCGCGCACGGATTTGACCCTCTCCGGTCAGTTCGGGCAGGGGACTTATGCCATCGAGGGCACGCAGACAGGCGGTTTCGCCATGCAAGCGCGTTCGGTATATGACTTCAATGCCACCAGCCGTGTCTTCGGGGAAGCTTCGTATCAGTGGCAGGACAACAAGCAAACACGCGGAGTGGACAATGCCGATTATCGTTTGACAGCTCCGTATTGGACAACAGACACTATCGGTGGCGATCTGCGGCGGGAGACATATGCTTTCTATGGCGGTTATCGGATGTTGAAGAATCATCTTCTTTGGCATGCCGCGCTCTCCTTCCGGGCGGAACAGAGTTATCGCATGCGCGACCCGCGCGCGAAAAATAAGGTGTCAGATCTGCGTATTGAGGCGTCTGTCGGTTATCAATGGAACCGATATGCGCTTTCGTTGCTGGCCTATGGAGGACGATACAAGCAGAATAACGAGATCCGTTTCTATTCCGAATTAGGCGAAACGACCATCTTCCATATGGCAAATGACACCGCCGCCTATGCGCGCTTTTCGGGAAATAACAAGATCGCCTATTACAGTGGTTCCAGAGCGGGTGTCAGCCTCTCTCTCTTGCCCACTACAGGGTGGATGGCAGGTTTTCATTACGATTGGATCAAGATAACCAAAGAACTGACCATCAATACCCAAGTTCCCATAACGCGGCTGAATACGCATACACTCACGGCGCAATTAGGCTATGTAGCTCCGCGTTGGCGCGTTTGGGCATCCTCCTCGCTGGAACTAAAACACGGCGAGCAGTTTATCTACGGCGATAATGCCAATAACTACTACCAACTGCTGCTTATTGCACCGAATTACCGTCGGAATTTCCTTTTGGCACATCTGTACGGCGATTATCGTTTGCCGCTTCCGATTGGTGATCTGCTCTTTGTGGGAACGGTTGATTATGACAGCTTTCAAACTCATACGAGCGAAACGATCCAACTGCAATACACGTTCCCGCTCAAAGGCAAATACTCCTGGCTTGTGGGCACACAAGCTTCGCTGCATCAATACACACAAGCGCAGGCTTGGCAAATTAGGATACAAACAGGTTTAACATTTTAAATATTTATCACAATGAAAAAGATTCTTTTTATCTTGGCAGCATCGTTGATGACGTTTACTGCCTGCAACAAACAACAGGCTCAGCCTGAAGTCGTTTATTCGGTAGATGAGGTCTATGCACAAGGCGAAAACTTGGTGGGAGACACGATTCTCGTAGAGGGTAACTGTCTGCATCTGTGCAAACATGGTGGCAAAAAAGCTTTCCTTCGTTCGTCTGAAGAGGGTGAGTTCATTCGTGCCAACGCCGTTGAGTTCGAGTCTTTTGCCGGTGAGTGCATCAACAATGAAGTACGTGTTCGTGGTATTCTGCGCGCAATGGAAGTGCCGGTTCAGCAACCTCAAGAGGCTAAAGTAGAAGAGCATCAACACGAAGAAGGCGAAGAGGCGTGTGGCGTTTGTTCGACCGTCAAGAAATACTACATCGATGCCCTTTCCTATGAGATCATCGTTGCTGAGTAATGCTCCGCTCAAACCATCTTTAAACAAATACGGCCCGCATCCCTGCGAGCCGTATTTTTTCTTATGGCATGAATGGATTGTTAGAATCCTAATACATTGTATTCACGTCCATTGTGACGGATAATCAACTGTCCGTTGCGGAGAATTTTCTCTCCCCTTGAGGTGGAGTTGGAGGGGGTTGTTTCGATTGCAGTCGTCTCCTCTTTCTCATTCAGCGTAGCAATCACGCTATACCAGTTGGTCTTGTCTGCAAAATTGAAGGTTTCGCCTAATACCGTATAATCAGCGGTAGTGCGTGCGCGAAGACCGAGAGCCGTGTGTTTGCCATCAGCGCTGCGACCCACACAACTGATAGTAGAAGCACCGCCTTGACCCAGCGTGTCTGTGCTGACCAAGTTCAGGTTGCTGTCATAATGGAGTGCTATCTGCAGACCGTTCAATGTCTCGTGGTTATAAGCTACATAACCATCTTTGGTCGGGAAAGCAGCTACGGTGATATTCAACGCATTGTTAGCAGCGGGATGAACATCTGCATTGACAACCGAACCATCCGCCATGCTCATGACGTAAACAAGTCCATGATTGAAATTGCCGGAAGTAGAAACGGTCTTCTCATCAATAGTGATACTTCCTTTACTCAAACCGCCGCAAACGAAGATCTTGCCATCCTCAAATTTTGTCTGTTGGAATTGCAGAGCACCTTTAATCGGGTGGTATTGAATGTATTCGCGCTTCAGATCTTTGTCATAGCGAGCAGCATAAATACCCGTTTCTGTACCATTACTATAGGTTCCGGCAACATACAATTTGCCGCCTTCATAATGGAAGCCCACCGGACGATCATAAACCAAATCATCGCTGTTGATCACAGCTCCCACGTACGTCAGATCCTGGAATTGGTTATATTCCGGTTTGTATTTCAGAATAACCGTGTTGCAGTTGGAACTCAAACTTCCTTTGGTATTCCAAGCCTTGCGCGGAGCAATCGAGTCATTCCAAACCGGCAGAAGAGTATCCGCCTGAGCGCCGGCTACATACAAATATCCATCCTCACTCAATGCGGCGCCTGCCCAATTGAAGGCATCTTTACGTTTCACTAACTCGCCATCCACCAAAATCGAATCATAATTGGTGAAAGACATATTATTGCTGGCAACTACATTGCCGTTTTTGTCCAACAGGTTAATGAAACCCATATAAACACCCTTGCGTGTGCGGAATTTGTCCGCATAGATTGCACCGCCGTTTTTCGTTGCGAATACAGCCGTGTTGGATAAATCATAATCGCCGGTGGTGTCCGGACGTGCCCAAAGCAATTCTCCTTTAGCATCAATCTTTGCCAGGAACGAGTTGCGCATGTTCTTGAGCTGCATGTCACCCTCGCGAGAACCCCATTTGGATGTGGTAGCTCCTTTGTACGCTTTTCCACCAAATACCAAACCCGTTTCATCAGCACTCACTGTTTGATAAGAGGAGTGCAACAATAGGCTACCGTCCGAATAGTACTCCAAGTTGTACAATTGGGTCTGACCCTGAGTTGGATCGGCTTGTTCATCAACAAGCGTCTTGAGATAACCTGCCTCATAATTCTGGGCAAAACTCTGTGCGCCGATTAGCAGCGCTGCAAAAAAGAAGATTTTTTTCATACGTAAATTAGTTTAAAAATGTGTGTTTAAAAAACAGTGCAAAATTACTACAATTTTTCTAAACCCACAATCCCTAATATTTGTGAAATTTTCAATGCACCTATTATAAATATACACACAAATGTGAGCAATAAACGTGAACATAACTTTGCATACATATGTTCACAAATATACATATCACAAAAGACAGCAAACTACACTTATTTTTAACAATAGAAACAATCGTGGCAAAAAGGGTGGAGTAGTCTTATTTAGTGAATAAAGGCGTCTTAGAAAAATGGAACATTGCCTATTTGTGCAAAAATCAGTAAGGCAATAATGATAATTTTACGATTATAACTTGCAGAATATCAATGGTAAAACATTTTACTTAAAGTGTTACTTTGATAATTTCGCGTATATTGTTAAATATGCTTAAAATAAGCGTTTTATATGTTAAACAATTACTATAAAACACTTATATTCTGCGTTTTATGGCTTTTATTTATACTATAATAACCATACATAGTTTAGTCATAGTTCGGCTGTAATTGCAGGTGGTTACTGTTCCTGTATAGCAGGAGGATAAAATTGTTCCACGGTCTCTTCTAAAACATCCGTGATCACAAAGTAAAAGGTGTCATATTCACAAATAACATAATAAAAATCACAAAAATATGTGCATATATTTGTGAATGTCAAATATTTTTTGTATCTTTGCACTCGATTTTGAAAATAACTATTATTTGGTAAACAAAATATTCTCCTATGAGTGAGCGTGAACGTATAGAAAAGTTAATAGAAACGCTGGGGTTGTCTGCTCGGCAGTTCGCTGTTGAGATCCATGTACAGCCCGGAACAATCAGTAATATGATGGCGGGACGTAATAATCCAAGCCTCGATGTGATGAAACGAATCATGGAGCGCTATCCCACATTGAATCCCGAATGGCTGATTTTAGGCAATGGTGAGATGTGGCGGAGTGTGCCCGGTCAAGAAGCAAGTCTTTTTGATGTTCTTCCGCCGGATCCCAAAGAGAGAACAACGCGACCGGTACAAAAAGAAGAGCCGCAGACTCCTGCAGCTCCTCCTAAACAAATCAGTCGGATTGTGGTTTATTACACAGACAACACCTTCGAGGAATTCTACACTAACAATCGTCAATAATTTTTAATTTTTAATTTTTAATTAAAAAAAGCACTCTTACTGGAGTGCTTTTTCTAATACCTCGCTGATATCATGCACGAAATGCAGATTCAGCCCTTTCAGATAGATGTCGTTGATCTCAGCGACATCTTTTCTATTGTCCTCGCAGAGGATGATGTCTGTTATTCCGGCGCGTTTAGCAGCTAACAGTTTCTCCTTCACACCGCCGATCGGCAACACTTTGCCGCGAAGCGTCATCTCGCCTGTCATAGCTATACGCGGTTTTACCAAACGCTTGGTAAAGGCACTCACGAGAGCGGTTGTCATCGTGATACCGGCAGAAGGACCGTCTTTTGGAATAGCGCCTTCCGGCACATGGATATGAACGGCTGTCTTCTCAAACACTTCGGGTTTGATACCCAATTCCTTAGCGTGCGCCTTTACATAACCGAGTGCCAAAGTGGCAGATTCTTTCATCACATCGCCTAAGTTTCCTGTTAAGGTAAGCGTCGGCGCTTTGCTCTGGCTCAAACTCGTCTCGATGAACAAGATCTCGCCGCCGACTTGTGTCCAAGCCAAACCGGTCACTACGCCCACATACTTGTTCGTCTCCCAGGCATCGCGGCTGAAACGTTTCTGACCAAGGTAATTCCTCAGATCCTCTAAGGTCACGGTCACGTTATATTCCTCGCCGAGCGCTAATTTGGTATCCACCTTGCGGCAGATGGTAGCAATCTGTCTCTCCAAACTCCGGACACCGGACTCGCGCGTGTATTCATCTATTATATGCGCGAGAATCTCCTTATTGAACTTCAGCTGACTTGCTTTCAGACCGTGGTTCTTCAGTTCCTTCGGAATCAAATGCCGTTTGGCGATTTCTTCTTTCTCTTCCTGTAGATAACCGGTCATTTCGATCAACTCCATTCGGTCAAGTAGTGGCCGCGGAACGGTCTCCAGGCTATTAGCAGTCGCGATAAACAACACTTTGCTCAAATCATAATCGACATCCAGATAGTTGTCATGGAATGTGCTATTCTGCTCAGGATCAAGCACTTCGAGCAACGCCGCTGTCGGATCGCCTTTGTAGTCCGCTCCGATCTTATCAATCTCGTCGAGCACAAATACAGGGTTCGATGTGCCGCATTTCTTAATACTGTCGATAATTCGTCCGGGCAGCGCGCCGATATACGTTCTTCTATGTCCGCGGATCTCCGCCTCGTCATGCAAACCGCCCAAAGAGATACGTGCGTATTTTCTGCCTAAAGCCTCTGCCACGCTCTTTCCCAAACTCGTTTTGCCAACACCCGGAGGGCCAAACAGACACAGAATAGGGGACTTGACAGGATTAGCGTCCTTGTCTTTTTTGCTACGAAGTGACAACTGACGTTGTACAGCCAGGTACTCCACAATACGCTCTTTCACTTTGTCCAAGCCGAAGTGATCTCTGTTCAGGATCTCCTGCGCGTGCTGCATGTCGTAGTTATCCTCGGAATAAACGCCCCAAGGCAACTCCAACATCGTCTCCAGATAATCCAATTGGGTAGAGTAGTCCGGCGAAAACATGTGCATGTGCTCAAGCCGTTTGAGCTCTTTCTCAAACTGTGTTCCAACCGTCTCAGACCATGCTTTGCCTTTTGCACGCTCGCGTAACTCCTTGATTGTCTGCTCGTTGCTATCTTCGTCACCCAAGTCCTTTTTGATGGTTTCCATCTCCTGTTGCAGGAAGAACTCACGGTTTCTTTTGTCAATTTTCTCTGCCGTACGACGACGTATATCTGCTTTGATAATCAGCTCGTCCAGGTCTTTCTGGAGGATCGCCAGCAAAGCTTCTGCGCGTTCGGTCAAGGCATGAATTTCCAGCAGTCCTTGTTTGGCTTCGGTCGGCATGTGGTAGATCGCGCACACATAATTGACGAGAGTGGGGGTACTATTGATGGTACGAATAGCACTCTCCAAGCCCGTTGTGTTGCCGTCTTGCTCGTCCAAAATCTTCAAAACCGTCTCTTTGATGTTGTCCGCCATGGCTTTGAACTGCTTGTCGTTCTTGAGCGGCATGTTCTCTTTCGCCTCCAAAGCGTGCGCTTTGAGAATGCCGTTTTCCTCGTACATATCCACGGCTTGCACACGCTGAAGGCCCTCAAAAACAGCCATCATCGTGTCGCGCCCCATCTCCGGAACAGGGATGATCTGAATAACTCGAGCCAAAACACCAAGCGTAAACAGCTGATCTTCAGCCAGTAACTCTTTCGGTTCTTTAGTCACTTTGCCGTCTTTCTGTGTCAACAGCAGTAAAGGCCGGTTGTCTTTCTCAGCCGCCTTGATCAGCTTCAAGCTGCTTTTCTTGGACACCGCAATCGGCAGCAGTACTCCCGGAAAGACCACATTGTTCTTTATCGGCAGTACATCATAAAACGTTTGTTCTATCTGATAATTATCTTCCATATTCTTTTGTAAACGTAGTTTGCTTAGTTAGGGTTGTTTATGAAATATGCTATTTTACATAATCGTGATTAGATTTTAGTCGGTATATTTCATCACATGAGACATTGTGCAAGAATTATGCCATTATATGAAGGTTAAATATTTCTGCCATAATGGCAGTAATTTATGAAAACGTAGTTTGCGTATTTTACGTAATTTATGTAAACGATGTTATTAGAGTTGATTTTTAAGTCTCTCACGTATGATCGCTTGAATGAAGTTGTCAAATTTGGAATATTGCTTTTGCAGGAGCTTTGTAGAGCCTGGTCTTGGTTTCTTTTCAAACGGCGCTTCCGGATCAGGACGTTTGAATTGTGCGTAATAACGATTTTTGAAGTTTTCCAGTTCATCGCGCAATTCAAGCGTTCTTTGACGTTCTTCAGGAGTCATTGCGGCCAGTTCCTCGTCTGTGAACTTTTCAGAATGCAAGATTTCGGAGGTCAGACGTTTGGATTCCGTAAAGAGCTCGATGTTAGCGAGTTCGGCTCCTTTAGGGGGATTTTTGGTGTAATCACGTGGACTGATGATTGAATACGACTCCTGCACACCTTCTTTCATGACCTTTCCAGTTGGTGCTTTGTAAGTCTTTTTGCGCATAATAATTTTGCTTTCTTTCTGGAACTTTCCGCGCATGGTTTTAACCGGGTCAATAAATTCAATTTGGCTCATAATGTAGCATATTTTTTGTGGTAAATATATTGATAATTATTTTCTATGACATTTTGTCATGCAGTTAGCCTTGCCTTATACTAACGTACCAAGAACATCACCGTAATCACCCCCTTATCACCCCGTAATCACCCCCTTATCACCCCCTTCAATCACGAAATTGTTACTAAAAAAACTCGGTTTCAGTCCGAGGGAGTTTCATGGGTGTGTACTATACCCTTTTTTGGTGTTTATCGCCCAAGATTGGTCGATGCAACATGTGGATCGAGCATAATTGGTCGATGCAAACATGTGGATCGAGCATAATTGGTCGATATAAACCTTTTCGGGTACAAAGGTACAAAAAATATTTGACATATGCAAATAAATATAGAAAAATCGGGGATTTTTCGTTAAAGGGTTAAAATGGTAACTACCGTGACGTTAAATGGTTTGTCGAAAATGAATAAAAAGGCTCAAAAAAATAAAATAAATTGCATTTTTTAGCCTAAAAACTTGTATATTTCAAATTTTTGTTGTAATTTTGTACGCTGAAACCGAAAATAATTAACGTTTATAGCTTACAATGGACATTATTAACACCATATTATCCAGTTCCAGAACAGTATTTACCACACAATGGTTGGCTATGATGGACAGCACAAGAACGCGTGAGTCTTTAAACAATTCATTGCGTTACTATGCCCGAACAGGCGTTCTCCACTCTCCCCGAAATGGCATATACACAAAGCCGACATATAACGAGCAGGAGATG
>CAMNCW010000027.1 GCA_946534715.1 uncultured Bacteroidales bacterium
ATGATAACAATCAACAATTTCAAAGAGGTATTGCTCTCACTTGGATTCAAACAAGAAGGAACAAATGATGTATATACCAAAGAGTACCATTTGAATGGCAATTTGGTGGGTGATACGCATATGTCCGTTAATTTTGCTGAAAAGCGGCTTGAGTTTCCTGCGGATATGCGTGGTTGCGACCGTAATACCTTGATTGATGATTCCCATAAAGAGAATATGGTTGTTTTTGAGTGTGTGGATCGTTTGCTGGACAAAGGTTATAAGTCGGAAGATATAGAGCTTGAAAAAGTGTGGCCATTAGGACACGAAGGCAAAAGTGGTCGTGCGGATATTTGCGTGAATGAAGCGGGCAATCCTCAAAAGATACTGTTTATTATAGAATGTAAGACCGCCGGTAAAGAGTTTGAAAATGCCGTTAAAGAAACGGAGCAAGACGGAGGACAGATCTTTTCCTATTGGCAACAGGAGAGATCCACCCAATGGCTTGCCATTTACGCTTCTAATTGGGATGAAGAAAATCAACATGTAACGCACTCTTGCAAAGTGCTCAACTGCTCAGACGATAAAAACTTGTTGGAGGTTGCCAATAAAAAGCGCAAGAAAAAAGAAGAGATTGCCGACAAACTCTATCGTGATGCTAAATCAACGCAGGAATTGTTTGAGGTGTGGCAAGAAACATACAATAACGAATGGCATGACGATATTATCTTCAAAGCCAACTCACAGGCATATAATATCGGAGTGGATGTTCTTCGAAAACGCGATCTGAAACCATTCTCTATGGAAAATAGCAAAATCGTCAATAAGTTTGAAGAAATCCTCCGTCATAACAATGTCAGCGATAAGGAAAATGCTTTCAACCGCCTTGTGGCACTCTTTATATGCAAATTGGTGGACGAAATCAAGAAAGGTGACGATGCAGAAATGGAGTTCCAATACAAGGAGCGCGTAGATACGTATGAGGATCTGCAAGACCGTTTGCAACGACTTCACAAAGAGGGCATGGATGAGTTTATGAAAGAAGATATTTTCTATGTAGAAAAAGATTATGCCCAGAAACTTTTCTCTGCCTATAAAGGAGCTGCACGCGCGCAAGCCATAAAACAATTGGACGAGACCATCCGCAACCTCAAATTCTACTCCAATAATGATTTTGCCTTTGTGGATGTGCATAATGAGGAATTGTTTGCTAAAAACGGAAAGGTCTTGGTAGAAGTTGTCAAACTCTTTCAAGAATATAGAATCGTATATCCGGAAAAGAACCAGTTCCTCGGCGATTTGTTTGAGCAATTATTAGCAAAGGGTTTCAAACAAAACGAAGGCCAATTCTTTACTCCAACTCCGATTACACGATTTGTGTGGGATTGTTTGCCTTTGGAGAAATATCTTGCGGCACATGGATTGCCCAAAGTGATAGATTACGCTTGCGGAGCAGGACATTTCTTAACGGAAGGTATTGAGGCTATCAACGATATTCAGCATAAGCGTAGAGACAAATCTATACCGGCAGACAACAAATGGGTACGTGATTGCATCTATGGCATAGAGAAGGATTACCGATTGGCACGTGTGAGCAAGATAGCTCTGTTTATGAATGGAGCGGGCGATGCCAATATTATTTTCGGAGACGGCTTGGACAATGATCCGGCAAAGGGCATTGAGAATGGCAAGTTTGATATATTGGTAGCGAATCCTCCATACGCTGTTTCTGCTTTCAAGGCACATTTGAAATTGCAACATAACGATTTGGATCTCCTTCCCAGTATCTTGCTTACTTCTGATACAATTGAAACACTTTTTGTGGAGAGAATAGGGCAATTGCTCAAATCGGGAGGATTAGCTGGAGTTTTCCTGCCTGTTTCTATCCTTACTTCGAGCGATAAAAGTGGTTATATTGAAGCGCGCGAGCAAATATTATCTAACTTCTATCTAAAGGCGATAGCATTGTTCGGTACAAAAACATTTGGTGCAACAGGAACTCAAACTATCGTGCTCTTTATGGAACGTTTCCGCGAGCCGCCTGTACTAAAGCAATTAGCAATTGATACGGCAAATAGTATTCTTTCTGGTAATGACAATAGTGACTGGAATGATAGTGATATACTGAATGAATATTTGTCCCTCATTGGCGTAACGGCAGAACAATACCAAGCTTTCGTTTCGGAAATGGCTTCAATTGAATACTTACGCGCTATTGAGTATTTCAAGACATATATAGTTGATTTTGAGAAAACGAAACAAAAATTTCCGCGTAACTATACCCAGGAACAAATTGAGCAGGAGTGTAAAGATCGGCTTTACAAGAAAATAAGAGATGTAGAGAAAGACAAACTTATCTATTTTACGTTAACTCGCGGTCAAGAAACAGTTGTCATTACAGCTCCGGCCGATAATGCAGAACAAAAGACGTTCTTAGGTTACGATTGGAGCAACCGCAAGGGAAGTGAAGGAATTGTCTTGAATCCAAATGGTGGATATTTGACGAATGTACAGAATCGATTCGCACATGGTACGTTAGCCGCATTTGTGCGTAATGCTTTTAGCAATATGCGTACAGAAATAGGAGAAGAAGCACCTTTCAAAAAATATGTGGCATCATACCGAACCATTGATATGCTGGATTTTACCAAAGCTGATTTTGATAAAGCAATTAAAACTACTGCTGACAGAAAAACCATTGTTAATAGTAAATATCCTCTTGTCAAACTTGGTTCATTTGCAGAGATCGCGAAAGGAAAATCAATAACAAAAGCAGAAGCGATAGCAGGAAATGTTAAAGTTATAGCCGGAGGTATGGATTATGCTTATATGCACAATGTGGCTAATAGAGAAGCCAATACGATCACTATAAGTGCAAGTGGAGCAAATGCTGGATTCGTAAATTTCTGGGAAGAACCTATATTTGCTTCTGATTGTACAACAGTAAGAGGAAGAAATGATATAGAGACACTTTTCCTGTATAATTTCCTACAATCTATTCAAAGCCAAATATTTTATTTACAGAAAGGTTCAGCTCAACCTCATGTTTATCCGGACGATATAGCAGACTTGCAGATTCCTCAAATAGAAGAAGATTTGATGCAACAAATTGTTGCTGAATGCCAAAATGTAGATAATGAATATAATAACTGCCATAAGAACATTGAAGATTACCGCAAGAAAATAACGAGAATAATGGCAGAAGTACAAGGCGGATCACAAAAATTAGGAAATTTGTGTGAAATTAATTCAGGAGGAACTCCGTCGAAGAAAGTGAATTCATATTGGCAAGATGGCACAATTCCTTGGGTTAAATCAGAAGTGTGCAAAGGCGAATTTGTATATTCCACAGATGAATACATTACAGAAGAAGGATATAAACATTCAAGTGCAAGATTATTTCCTATAGGAACAACACTAATTGCATTAGTTGGTGCCACCAAAGGGAAAACGGCATTTCTTAAATTTGAAACATCAACAAATCAAAATATTGCTGGCTTGAGAGTTATAGACAAGAATGTGATTGACGAGTTATATTTATTCTATATTTGTAGGGCTTCTTATGATACATTTACTAAGAACTTGGCGCAATATGACATACTTAATTTAACAAATATAAGAAATTTGGAGATCCCTGTTCCGTCGCTCTCTGACCAACAACGCATTGTGGCCCAAGTAGAGCAATACGAAGCCGAAATCCGCAAAGCGCAAGCTATTATGGACGGTTGTGCCGCACGCAAGAAAGCGATTTTAGATAAATACTTGAATTAAATATTTAATACTATGGCTATATTAACAGTTTACACTAAGTTGTTAAACAAAACATTAGAAGGAGCACGTATTATTGATATGGGCTCTACCAAAACTTGCCAGTGTGTTGTCCTGCCTTACGATGATGTCGTTAAGGTTGGCAAAGAGTACTTAACCGGCAAATATGCTTTTTATATCCTTTTAGGCAAAAAGCAAATAGGTGGACCTATGGCATATATCGGACAAACGAATGATTTTATCGTTCGTGTAGGCGATCATAAGCAGAAGAAAGATTGGTGGGAAACAGCTTTAGTTTTTGTCTCTAAAGCCAACGAGATATACGCAAGCGAAGCACTATATTTGGAATACCTCGGTTGGAAAGAAGCGATGGAAGCAAATCGATATAAGATGGATAATACCAAAGCCATCAAAGAGCCGGGACTTTCAGCTGACAAGAAGAATGATATGGAGCTATTCTTTGAGGAAATAAAATTCCTCACTCGCTTCTACGGATGTCATATCTTTGATAAAAGTAAAAATATCGTGCATGAAATGGGTGGATATGAGATTTTTACTGTTGAAGTAGAAAAGCGCGGCATCAAAGGGATATTACAATATTGGCCGATGTCAAAGAAGTATAGTTTATTAGAAGGAAGCCTTATATCTGCGATAGATACCAGTTGTTCAAAGGGTGCAAAAAAGCTAAGACAGCAATTAATCAATAATCCCGAGTTCTGCAAAAGAGAAGGTAATTTGATACGTGTTATTCAATCCACAAATATTCCGGTAGAAACAGGTCGTCCATCTTTCCCCGCAGAGATTATTACAGGTACATCGATGCAAGGAACTACTGCGCTCGTCAATAAAGATGGCAAGACCTTTGCGGATCTATACCTAGGCAAATAATATACCGCAAGTACAATCTCTCTCAATACGAAATCTCCTTCATCGAAAAGATGATCAAACCGATGAAATAAATAAAACCGCGACATCCAACTGAGTGTCGCGTTTTGCTTTGTTTTCCGCTAAATGTTAGGCCATGATAGGTGCTCGATATAATCTTTGAAAGGCTTCAAATCAAAGTACATTAATCGCGTTTTATCAAGCGTATCTAACATCGTAAAATATTGGAAATTATTCTTCTCGTAAAATGTAGTATTTATTTACAATTTAACGATTTACAATTTATTCATTTTGAAAATCCGGAGCAAAGATACAAATAATATACCAAATGTGCAAGAAAAAAGTGGGATTTGGTACAAAATCCATCTATTCTTTAGGAAAAGTCACAGACCAATTTTGGTTAATTTGTTTCGTGAGCAAAAATTTCGTTCCCTTTGTTAAACAAACCATCTGCCCTCCTAAAGCGAAATAGAAGCACTAAGAGGGACTTTTTGCAAAAAAATGCATATATATTTGCATATGTCAAAAAAAAGCAGTAATTTTGTAGCCCAATTTGTTAATTATGACAGAACAAGAGATTGAAACTCGTGCGCAACGCGCAATGGACCTGTTCAAACAGGGCTACAACTGCTCACAGGCAGTATTCGCTTCGTGCGCGGATTTATATGGAATAGAAGACCAGGATTTGGCGCTTCGTCTCTCTGCTTCTTTCGGCGGCGGAATGGGCAGAATGCGCTTGGTTTGCGGAGCGGCTTCGGGCATGTTTATGCTCGCGGGACTGCATAACGGTTCGGCTACTCCCCATGACAATAACGGCAAAATGGCAAACTACGCTTTTGTGCAGCAACTCGCTGGAGATTTCAAAGCCAAATACGGCTCTCTCATCTGCGCGGAACTATTAGGTCTTGCGCCGAAGGGTTCTACAATGGAGTTTCTGCCTGCGGAGGCTCTCCGCCCTAAACCAGAAGAGCGCACGCAGCAGTATTACGAAAAACGTCCTTGTTCCGAAATGGTGGCAGAAGCGGTAAGAATATATTTGAGGTCATTATGATAATTAAGAATTTATTAGAACTTATCGGTCACACGCCGATGCTCGAAATACAAGATGGTTTGTTCCTCAAATTGGAGCGTTTTAACCCCGGTGGCAGTGTGAAAGACCGCACGGCGCTTGCGATGATTGAGGACGCTGAGCAACGCGGTTTGTTACTATCCGGTGCGACGATTATCGAACCCACTTCCGGCAATACCGGCGTCGGTCTGGCGTGGATCGGTCGCCTCAAAGGGTACCATGTGATCCTCACTATGCCGGAAACGATGTCTGTGGAACGGCGTAACTTGTTAGCCGCTTATGGCGCAGAACTCGTTCTTACTCCCGGCGCAGAAGGAATGAAAGGTGCGATTGCCAAAGCCGAAGAACTGCGTGACACCACGGAAGGCGCAGTTATCTTAGGGCAGTTTGTTAATCCGGCTAATCCTGCAATCCATTATGCCACGACCGGACAAGAGATATGGGAAGACACGAATGGACAAGTGGATGTCTTCATCGCCGGCGTCGGAACAGGCGGAACGGTTAGTGGAGTGGGGCGCGCGCTCAAAGAGAAAAACATGCTCGTGGAGATCATCGCTGTGGAACCGGCATCTTCTCCTGTGTTATCCGGTGGACAAGCAGGACCGCATAAGATTCAAGGTATAGGCGCTAATTTTGTGCCCGAAACGTATCAGGCAGGCTATGTGGATCGCGTTATGACGGTTACTAATGAGGATGCTTTTGCAGCGGCTCGTTCGCTTGCCAAAGACCACGGATTGCTCATCGGCATCTCTTCCGGAGCAGCCTATTCCGCTGCTTTGCAACTAACCCGGCTCCCTGAGTATCGGGGCAAAAACATCGTCGTTCTTTTACCGGACACCGGCGAACGTTACCTCTCGGTCTTATAAAGGACTAAGTACAATGTACAAAGGATTTATCAATATAGCACATTTGAAACAACTCGTACTGCACTTGCAAGGCGAGGTTTTTCCAGAGTATTATCCCGCGGTAGAGCGTCCAACAGATCTCTGTTTGCCGAATGAGTTCTGGGAGCATATTCCCGAAATCAAGCGTCTTATCAATACCGATGTGGATGCGGTTTTGCATAATGATCCGGCTGTAACGGATCGTGGCGAAGTGATACTCAGTTACCCGCTGCAATATGCGATGATTCATTACCGTGCGGCGCATGTGCTCTACCAACTCGGTGTGCCGCGTATTCCGCGTATGTTAACGGAATTGGCGCATAGCCGGACAGGAATAGATATTCACCCCGCGGCGCAAATTGGAGACCATTTCTGTATAGACCACGGAACAGGTGTTGTCATCGGCGAAACAGCTATCATCGGCTCGCATGTTGTGCTTTATCAGGGTGTTACGCTCGGCGCAAAGAACTTCGAATACGATGAAAATGGCAAGCCCAAAGACATCCCTCGTCACCCGATTTTGGAGGATCACGTAACGGTTTATTCCAATACCTCTATCCTCGGTCGTGTCACTATCGGTCATGACACCGTTGTTGGCGGTAACATATGGCTTACACAGGATGTTCCGGCAAATTCGATTGTTTTACAATCTACTCCCGAAATACGAATAAAAAACAAAGCATAAATACCATGAAATACTTTTTAGCCATTATAGGTGGCGGACCTGCGGGTTACACAGCCGCAGAAAAGGCTTCGAAAGCCGGCAAAGATGTAGTGCTCTTTGAGCAAACGTCTCTCGGTGGCACATGTCTCAACGTGGGATGTATTCCCACCAAATCGTTGTTGTACGGCGCAAAACAATACTATAACGCTACGCACGCGCAAAAATACGGTGTGACCGCAACAGGCGTTACTTTTGATTTTGCAGCTATGCAGAAACGCAAGACCATCGTCGTTCGCAAACTTGTTGCCGGTATCAAACAGCGCCTGAATAACGAACATTGTACGGTGGTAAACGGGGTAGCAAAAGTGCTTGATAATATCCGCCAAGTTTGGCGGATCGAGTGCAACGGCGAAACATACGAAGCCGAAAACCTCCTGATCTGTACGGGTTCGACGAATTTTGTGCCGCCTATCCCGGGAATAAAGGACAATTCCGCTATTTGGGATAGTACAGACGCCTTAGCAGCAACTGAACTGCCGGAGTCCATTGTTATTGTGGGCGGAGGAGTCATCGGTATGGAGTTTGCTACGCTCTACCACGAATTAGGTGTGGAGGTGACGGTGATTGAAGCGATGCCGACCATTCTGCCAAACCTCGATCAAGAGGTCGTGCAAGTCCTGCTCGATAAATACCGCAAAGCCGGAATCAATATCCTCACGTCCACCAAAGTGGAAGAGATAAGACCCCTCCCGGCCTCCTCTATAGGGGAGAAGATAGGATGTCAAGTCAAAGCCAATGGGGAATGGTATGAGGCAGAGCGAGTGCTGGTTTCTGTCGGCCGTAGAGCGAATTTGAATGGTTTGGAAGCATTAGAAGGTTTGGAGACCGAACGCGGGGCAATTAAGATTGATGAGTTCTGCCGGACGAACCTGCCGAACGTCTATGCTTGCGGTGATGTAACGGGTAAAATCATGTTAGCGCACGTCGCTTCCCGACAAGCCGAAGTGGCCGTGGAGCACATGCTCAAGGAAATTGTTAATTGTCAATTATCAACTATCAACTACTCTGCTATTCCTTCTGTCGTTTATACGAATCCGGAGATAGCGAGTGTGGGTATGACGGAAACACAAGCGGAGGCAAACGCTATTCCTGTAGAAGTACGCAAACTGCCAATGACTTTCTCCGGCCGTTTTATGGCAGAGAACGAAGGCGAAACGGGGCTTTGCAAGATGATTATTGACAGCCGCAATAACACCATCATCGGCGTTCATTGTATCGGCAATCCGTGTTCGGAGTTCATTGCCGCCGCTACGTGTGCGGTACAAAACGGCTATACACCCGAAGATTTCCAGCAAGTTGTTTTCCCGCATCCCACAGTAAGCGAGATTTTGCATGAATTATTATAACACACATATTTATACCATGAAAAGACATATTATCAGCATTTTAACTGTTTTTATCCTCATTCCGTTCAGTTACGCGAATGTAGTGACTGGTGTAGCTGCTATTCCTGACGGATATTATGCCAGCGTAGATCATTTATCTTCTTCGGAAGCGATTCTCGATGCGCTCCATGACAAGATCAAGAATCACAACGTTATTGCCTATAGAAGCCTTGAGGCATACTACGAGCAGACGGATTTCTATGCCGACACAGTGTGGGACATGTATTCCACCTGCCGTTTCACCATGGCTGATGCCAACAAATCGCAAAACACGGTATGTGACGCGTGGAATAAAGAGCACTCTATTCCGCAATCATGGTTTAATGAAGGATCGCCGATGAAATCCGACCTTTTCCATGTTTATCCCACCGATGCACGCGTCAACAATTTCCGCGGCAACCTGCCGTACGGCGAAGTAAATGGAAGTAACGGCGCCGGTTTCCCGGATAACTACCAAAACCATGGATTGGGCAAAAAAGGTTCCAATACGTTCTCCGGCTATACAGGAACGGTTTTCGAACCTGCAGATGATTACAAAGGCGATTTCGCGCGTACGTATTTCTATATGGTAGCGCGTTATAGAGACAAGGCGCTTACGTCTTCCGGAGGTAGTGCGGTCTTTACATCCAATAAAACCAACCTCACTACATATGCTAAAAATCTTTTCCTCAAATGGCATCGCAATGATCCTGTTTCGCAGAAGGAGATTGACCGAAATCAGGCGGTCTATGGCATTCAGAATAACCGCAATCCGTTTATCGACTACCCGGAATTGGTGGAATATATATGGGGCTCCAAAGTGGGGCAACGAATCGATTTGTCCCAATTGACTCCAACGTGTGAAGGCGGTTCTATTGTTCCTGTGGAAACACCTAAATATGGCGTTACATGGTCAGTTTGCGGCAAGAATATAGCCCTTGATTCCGTGAAAGCCAATGCTAATATTTCCGTCCTGCCGGAGACACCTGTTTCCTGCTCCAAGGAAAGTCCGCTCTTTGTGGGATGGAGTAGTACGGCGATTGAAGGTACGACCGATGAATGTCCGGTTCTCTACACCCAATTGAAAGAGTTCCCAGCTGTAACCGAGGATGTGACCTATTACGCTGTCTTTGCAAAAGCGGACACAATGGGTTCGTCAGCTCCTGCTACCTATTTCTTCGACAAAGACCACACCGAGGGCTGGAATTATACCACGAAGTGGCTCAGTAACGGATACTGGCTCTTGGATAAGAGCGCATCAATCGTTTCGCCGGAGATTGATTTAGCCGGTTTGGAATCCATCGTTGTGACGATGCGCACGTATGGCGGTACTCAGTTCGACCAACTGGATATCCACGAGGCGGACGGTAAGTTAACAACCCTCATTGCAACATCCGGCAAGTCGATGGCGGAATACACTTGGCAAAACAATCTCTACATAGCCGGTACGTCCGCGCTGACGTTTATATGTGCAAACGGCGGAGCAGAAAAGGGCTTAGGTATTCAATCGATCACCATCAACGCTACCGGAGCAGGGGTGACTTACAGCCGGTATATTACCACGGAAGGAGCCACAGGCTTTGAGCAACTACAAGGGGAGAATGTACCAAGTACCAAGTTCATCAAGAACGGACAACTATATATCCGCGTCGGGGAATATATATACACCATTACTGGACAGAAAATCAACTAATTATGAAGCGCAAACTTCTTACTATAGGCCTTTTGATCGTGGCATTCTCCTTTGTGACAGCAGAGGAGATGCCGGAAGGCTATTATGACAATATCAACGGCAAGAAAGATGCCGAATTGAAAGGTACGCTCAAAAGCATCATCCGCAAGCATACTGTCATTCCTTATGGCAAAGGAAAAGGTAATACATGGGAAGTGTTCTACTATTCCGACCGCGATTCCAATGGTAATTGCATGGATATGTATTGCGATACATGGCAGAAATTTACCTCTCCAGGAGCGGCGATAAGCGGCTGTAATATTGAGCATTCATTAGCTAATTCTTGGTGGGGCGGCTCAAAAAGCGATCAATACAAAGATTGCTATCTGCTTAATCCGTCTAATTCGAACGCGAATAGCGCGCGAAGCAATTATCCGTTGGGAGTGCCGGCAAAGAATGTCAAAACATCCGGTTCATTGCGCATCGGACAAATTCACCACGATTCGTTAAACGTTGATTTCTTTGTCTTTGAACCCAAAGATGAGTACAAAGGCGATTTCGCGCGTACCTATTTTTATGTGGTGACTTGTTATGGCCGGGACCTTGAAGGCAAATACCCGGACCTGCCGCCCACTACAAAGAAGAAAGGAACAGGCTGGCGTTTGGAAAACAAGGATGTGGGCTCGCGTTTTGCGATGCAGAATGACAACTATCTGGAGTTTCAACCTTGGGCGCAAAAAGTGCTGATTGAATGGCATCGGATGGATCCGGTGTCCGAAAAAGAAGTGAACCGAATGGATGCCGTAAGTGATTTCCAACATAACCGAAATCCTTTCATCGACTACCCCTATTTGGCGGAATATATCTGGGGTGAGAAAGCCGGAGAAGAAGTGGATGTGCGTCATTTGATGGCTTCTTCCGACCCGGATTTTGAACTTGGAAAGAGTGACGGCTGGAGGGATGAAGTAACGGCTTTGGAGTCTCCAAACACGACCATCAATGCTCGTAAAGTCCTCATTAACGGACAATTATATATTGAAATAGGCGATGCAACTTACACAGTAACGGGGCTTCGCGTGCACTAATCATACAACTCAATGAGAAATCGTTTGCTTATTCTTTTAATTTTGTCTTCGGCTACCTTGTTGGCTGCTAATCCGAAGAAGCGTGGAGTCGTAATAGACACGATTTGCCATGCTCCTATTGCTCATATGATACAAGTGGCGGATAGTTTTTGCTATCAGTTTCAGGCATGTCCTGATTCGCTTTTCCTTTGGGCTTATCTGAATTTGAATGACACGACGCCTAAAAATGCACAAAAAAAGAAAGTGCAGAAAAACAAAGAGAGCAGGGATGTGATTCAGTTGCGCTATAAGGATCGTTCTTACAATGCGGAAACCAAAACCGGCGATGTGGCGATAGATATTTATGTGTTGGGAATGCGCTGGTGGAAGGATCAACACCTCGGTACGATCTATACAAAAACGCACCCCAAACCCTTATTATATCCCGTTACGGCGCACATGACTGCAACCTATTCGGGCTCTATTTTAGATGGTGGAGATTTTATTATGATCATGGAGCCTTTAGGTCCGTCCACAACGCTGGTTCATTATGAGTTCAACCTCGCTTTCGGATCTGTCTTGGCGAATTTTATCTCTGATAAAACCTGGCACAACGGTATTGAATGGCGGTTTGTGACGATATTGGAAAACCTGATCGAATGTGCAGAAACAGGAACCGTCAAGCAGAGGCCTCCCAAGTATAAGAAATAACTATCTCAGAAGCCACTGCACGGAGTGACGGAAGATGCGGTCAAACTCAATAACTGCCTCTAACGGGAAGCCGTAAACAATCGTTTTGCCTTCTACGCCTATAGCCGCCGGGCAACGCATATCTTCATAAGTTGCGATCACTACGCCCTGCTCGTCCGTGGCTTTGAGACCTTCCGCGTGCGCCGTAAACAACTGGTCCTCGTTGGGTTCCATGAGCAACTGGTATATTCTTCCGCGAGCCACATTCTTAGCATGTTCCGACTTGTGATAGCCTTTTATTCTGCCCGAACGCGTAGCACGTGCGGCATAATAGGAGGCATGCAGGTTCTGTTTCACCCAGGTCGGATCAACTGCGCTCATATGGTCCGAACTCATCAATAACCGTCCGCCTTTTTGCAGATATTCAGCTATCTGCGCACGGAAAGCACTATCTTGAAGCGGATGTCGGTCACGGCCGTACACCAAGTCCACCAATGCAAACGTGCTGTCTATTTTCGCCATCTTTTCTGTGGCGCTCACATACGAGATATGCATTTTGCGCAGGGAATGCCCGTGCTCATCTGCCCAATTACGTGTGTTGCCGATGGTCATTTGACCCGCATGGTCGCGATAACAAGAGCCCCAGCCGCAGTTGTCGTCATTCGTCCACAGGCTTTTCCGTTCAAAATCCCACTGCTCCCCGATATACGCGCAGGTGAAGCCGTCCTCGCAGGCGTAGCTGCCCGGCACGATACCGGCATGCACACTGTCCGCGAACCACTCTACGCCATATGTGTCATCAAAGCCGTCTATGATCAAAGCTGTGGGCGCTTCTTCCTGATCACTGAGATACGCGCTGATAATCGGGCTGCGGAAACTCAGTCCGCCCTCATTGCCGGCTACGACGTAGAAACTATATCGTACTCCGCGCTGGAGATCCAACTTCAACTGCGTCTTTTTCTCCACCTGCTGAATATCCCATTCGCCCTCGTTCTCACGGACATAGACCATGTAATAGGTCGGAGCAGCTGTGGGCTCAATCGAATCGATCTGTGCTTCCCATCGCAGCAAGCCTTTTTGGTCAATCGCCAATTGTTGCACCGGTAGCGGTTGTACCACGGCGGACTTGCCGTTGATGTACCGCAATATACCTTTATATACCGCGCGCGCGGCGGCAAAACGGAATGCCGGATTCAGACCATAACGCATATCCGCCATGTTCTTATGGCTGAGCAATTCCAAAATGAGACTTGGCACCACCGGCACGCGGCTCTCGCAGTAATTGGCTTCTTTGAGTTGCCGTCTTGTCCATTCCGGTGCTATGCGACGCAGATCTTCTGTGATTTGTGTCTGAATACGGTCGGCAAGATTGCGGTTCACGGTCTCGCGGTCTCTGCCATCGCGCAGGACGGTTGACCCTTCATCGTCTTTGGCGGTATAGATCACTAATGTGCCGACGATCGTGCTGTCATCGCCGCTGTCCATGCCGTCCGTGTGAAAAGCCAGACACAGGTCGATGGGTTCTTCCAACGAGTTGATCCACATCGCGCGGCATTTCATATCGTCCTTGTATTCATCGCCTTCATACAGATCCCAGATCGTTGTGTCCGCTCCCTGATTGATCAGCCAGTAACGCGCGCCTTCGGTCCATTGCGGCATGCCGGAAACGCCCAAATCGTCCTGTTCTAATCCCGCCCGCGGCGAATAGATCGTTGCGCCGGCATTCTCCAACATCTGACGGATAAGCCGCACATATTCCTGGCTGTACAGGTCTTCCACGGTCGTCCATAGGGTCGCCCGTTGCCATATCCACTCATTGCGGTCGCGGTTGAAATACAAACCATGACTCGGGTAGAGTGCTATGTTCTTTTCGGTCAGGTCCTTTTGCTTGCCGCTCGGCATGATTCCTTTTGCGCAATCGGTCACTAAGTTCTCGATATTGGTTCTTCCGGCAAAAATGGTCACTTTGCCTTTCTCGTGCCCGAGCACCCAGAGACTGACTTTGCGTTTGATTTCGGATATACTCTCCGGTGTCCAGCGTACATCTTTGAGCACCGTGTTCGTCGTAACCGTTATATTGTTGCCGTTGACGCGCATGCTCTTCACCCTTACGGCGGGAGACCACAAGGGCTTGAAACCGGTAAAGACAGTAAGTGAATCTCCCAATTCCGGCATACCGATAGCCGCATTGGAAGGCAAAATGGAGATGGCGCAGAGCGCAATCAGTATAAGGGATTTCAGTTTCATTGTTTAAAATTAAATCTTCTGTTAACGGGTCGCACGCGGTAACCGGCGTTGCGTAACTGCTCAATCAACCCTTTCTCGCCACCGAGATAGACGGCATTGAGGGTGATAAAACATGCTCCTTCTTTCAAATCATTCTTCAGCCTTTTGACCCATTGCTCGTTGCGCTGGCAATACACTTGATAATCCGAGAAGGAAATGGAAGTAGTATTATCCGGTCCGGAAACCTGATAAGCAATGTCGGTCAAAAGACCATTGAGGTAAAGTGCTTTGATGGCTCTTTCCTGCTTCACTTCATTCTCCGGATATTCGATAACTTTGAGTAATTCGCTGCATTGCCAGTGAAACGGCTCGCGATCAAAAAGCATGTACATGGTCTCTCCCACATCGTCCAAACCGACCACAGGAATATTACGCTCTGCAGCCACCGATTCAAAGAAACTCTCCATGGATCGTTGCTCGTCGTATTGGAGCCACTGTTTCATCAATTCCGTGCGGTACATCTCTGTCAAGTACGCCGGTTTCATGCGGCAAAGCTTATCTAATCCCATGCTAAGTGTAATGCGAAGAGCATCGTCGATAAATTTGTATTCCTTTTCGCTGTAGAAATTCGACAACTTGATCGAGTCTGGTAGAATAGCCGCCTGACGCAAAGCCGCGATGGCTTCGTAGTCCTGCATCGCAAATTCTGTCAGCACTTTATGGCACTTGCCGAAGCATGCAAACACGTTCGGAATCGTGTCCAAAAACTGCATATCTACGTATCGGTTCGTTGCCAAAAGGTACGATTTTTGGTTCGTCCCGTTCCCCGAAATCTCATAGAGCAACTGCGCAGATGTACAAAGGGACAAAGTACAAAGTGCAAAAGTTAATATGTGTCGTTTAATTCTCAATTATCAATTCTCAATTATTAATTATTTAAAACGTGTGATCATGTTATAAGCCTGATAGATTCCTAATTCTCCTGCTTTGCTCAGATCGTTCAGACCCTTCTCGTTCTCGCCGATATAGATGTACGTCAGGCCGCGGTTGAACCATGCTTCGGCAAAGTCTGCATCGATCTGGATTGCCTTGGAATAGTAGTCGATGGCATCTTTCCATTCCCGCTGTGCGCAGAGGATATTGGCTTTGTTGAAATACGCAAACGAGAAATCCGGTTGCAAGCGTGTTACCTGGTCGTAGTCGCGCAGCATGATATCGAAATCCATGTTCGAGGTGTTCTCCAACTCACCCGTAGCGCGTTGGTATTCCAGCAAACGGTAACGCCAGTTAGCGCGGTTGAAGGTGATGATGACGGACAACATGAGGTTCTCCGAATAGGTCGGAAGGAGTGTCAGCGCGCGGGTACAATCGTCTATCGCGCTGGCGTAGTCCTGTACGATCGCGAACTCGATGGCGCGTGTGAAGAACAACTCCGCCGTCGGGTACTCATCTATTTTCTTGGACAGACGGGAAATCTCCGTGAAATGGAAATCCACCATCTCTGCCGTCAATGCGATCTCTTCGTTCGTGAAACGCAGCGCTGCCGGCAATGCACCGGATTTGTTGAGTTGATCGACTAATGGGTGATAATAATTGGTTCGGCGCAGACTTAGATCCTGGCTGTAATAACTGAGTACCACATTAGGCTCGTTCACCACGTCCTGGTATTTCTTCTGAACTGTTCCGCGGGTCTGGGACTCGTATTTCTGTTCCTCGTCCGGTATATCGGTCTGGTTTTGCGCCGTGGATGCCGAGAACTCCTTGCGATGATCTTTCTTCTGCGGCTGTGCATCGGCTATGTGCAGATCGGTTTGCGGCTGAGAAGCTTGCTTCGCCTGAATCTCTTCTTTCTGTTGCTCCAACTCCTGTGCTTTTTGGCGGTATTGGAACGCCGCTTTGGCGTTTCCTTGCTTCGTCTTGGCTTGTGCCGCCAGGTAATAACTCGGAAGGAAATACGGATAGCGCTCAATGAGCACATCCATATCGTTTACCACGGCTTTCCATTGTTTGAGTTGCATCTCCACCAAGCCGCGTTGGTAGCGATATTCGGTCCGTTCCGGCGCTAAGTCGATCGCCGTATTGAAATCTTCCAACGCACGGTTATAATCGCCCACTTCCTGCCGCATTATTCCGCGGTTGTAATAACAATCCGCATCCCGTGGCGCTAATTTGACGGCTTGATCGTAGTCCGCCAATGCCCCGCGGTAATTATGCCGGTGATAGTGAATAACACCCCGGTTAATGTAGTCTCCTGCCCATTTGGAGCCTAAGTTGATGGCTTGTGTGAGTTGCACGTATGCCTCGTCTTCTCGCTCCAACATCAAATTGGTCACACCCAAAGCGGACCAAACGGCAGGATTAGTCTTGTCGTATTTGGCGGCATTCTCAAAGGCATCGAGCGCACACATCGTGTCTTTTTTCAGAAAACAAATATGCCCTTTCTCGCCCCAGACAGAAGCGGCTTGCGGCTCACGGCGTAACATCTGGTCTATATCCTCCAGCGCCGCGTCGTAGTTCTTCATCTGCGCACGCGTGTCCGCGCGTAATAACATATAGGTGCGATTTTCCGGCGAGAAGAACAGCGCCTCGGTGTAGTCCGCTTCCGCTTTCTCCAGTTCATTCAACTGGCGGTACACATATCCGCGGGCATAGTAGATGCCCGGCGAGAACGGGTTACGCTCGATGGCGGCATTGCAATCCCGCAACGCACCTTGGTAGTCCTCCAACTGTATTTTCGCAATCGCCCGGTAGAAATAGGGTTCGCTCAAATAGGGCTTGAGGTGAATGACCTGATTGAAATACTGAATGGAGAGCACATAATCTTCAAAATACAGTGCATTCCGTCCGATTGCCGTTATACGGTCGGTATTGAGTTGCGCATATGTACAAAGGGACAAAGTACCAAGTACAAGGCTTAATATGTATCTTTTAATTCTCAAATCTCAAATATCAAATATCAAATCTCAAATTACTTACATCCCGCTTCCGGATCAAACCATGCCGGCACATCGAACTCTTCCTCCTCGCTGTAGCCCAAATCCGGGTCTGCAAGTACTTTCTTGAGATACAGAGCACTGATCGGCAATGCCATGGATGCTCCTTGTCCTTCCCGTAGATTATCAAAATGTATGCCACGATCTTCACCGCCGACCCATGCACCGTTGACCAGCGAGGGCGTGAAGCACATAAACCATCCGTCGGAGTTGTTGTTGGTCGTACCTGTCTTGCCGCCCATAGGCGCTTTGATGCCGTATTTGAACCGCACGCGCACACCTGTTCCGTGATCCAGCACTTCGCGTAACATATAAATCATCTTGTACGCCGTGGTCTCGCTGATGATTTCATGCGTCTGCGGCGTGAATGTGCCGATGACGTTTCCGTTGTTGTCTTCAATACGGGTGACGTAGAGCGGTTCGGTACGAATACCCTTGTTGGCAAAGGTGGTATAAGCATCTACCATCTCCTCCACACTCACTTCGCACGGTCCCAGACAGAGCGAGATCACGGGATCCAATTGTCCTTGAATACCGAAAGACCGCATCATCTTCACTAACTGTTCCGGCGTGAAGAGGGACATCAGATAAGCCGACATCCAGTTGGAGGACACTTTGAGACCCCATGCGAGGGTGACGGTGTCGCCCAGATGGTCATCGTGCGTATCTCGCGGCGCCCATACATTGCCGTCAGGCAGAACTACATGTATCGAATCATATACCCATTTCTCGCACGGCCACATTCCCTCGTCCATCGCTAATGTATAGAGGTAAGGTTTGATTGTAGAACCCACTTGGCGACGGCCTTTGGTACACATATCGTATTGGAAATGTGCAAAGTTCGGTCCGCCCACATAGGCTTTTACATGTCCTGTATGCGGGTCCATGGACATAAATCCGCAGCGCAGATAACTCTTTTGCCATTTGATAGAATCGTACGGGCTCATTACCGTATCAATCATTCCTCGGTCATACGTGAAGATCTGCATCTCGCGCTCCTTGTGGAAAGAGCTGATAATCGAGTCATGGCTCAAACCTGCTTTCTTCATGTTGCGGTAGCGGTCTGTCTGACGCATCGAGCGGTTCATGATGCCGTCTATCTCATCTTTCGTCAGCGAAGAAGAGAAAGGCGCCGTTTTCTTCCGTTTCAGTTCTTTGAAGAATGTTTTCTGCTGCTCCTGCATATGCTCGTTCACCGCCTCTTCGGCGTATTTCTGCATCCGCGAATCGATGGTGGTGTAGATCTTCAAACCGTCCTGATAAATATCATATTTGCTGCCGTCGGGCTTGTGGGTCTTCTCGCAAAAACCGTACAAGGCATTGTTGTCCCATTGCCATTTATCGACTTGGTATTGTAGCTTGTTCCATTCCGAATAATCGCTCTCTTTGGGCTCTTTGGCGGTCAGCACACCGCGCAGATACTCGCGGAAATACGGCGCAATTCCTTGTTTGTGATCCACGGAACTATAGTGCAACTCCAGCGGCAGCGCAGCAATCGAATCACGTGCCGTTTCGTCCAGGTAGCCGTACTTGACCATTTGCCCGAGCACGGTGTTCCGGCGGTTGGTGGCGCGTTGTGGGTGACGGATCGGGTTGTATAGCGACGGGTTTTTACACATGCCCACTAACATCGCCGCCTGCTCGATTTTCAAGTCGGACGGGGTAGTGGAGAAATACACCTGCGACGCCGACTGAATACCCACCGCGTTGTAGAGAAAATCAAACTGATTGAGGTACATCAGCAGTATTTCGTCCTTCGAATAGAGCCGCTCCAACTTGGTGGCAATCACCCATTCGATGGGTTTCTGCATCGCGCGTTCGAAGATATTATTGGCTCGCGGAGACCATAACTGCTTGGCTAACTGCTGCGTGAGCGTACTACCGCCACCTGCGCGACCTAATTTGAGGATTGCACGGAACATGGATTTCAGATCCACGCCGGTGTGGCTGTAGAAACGTGCATCTTCGGTGGCTATCAACGCGTTGATTACATTGGGCGACAAGTCCGTATATTGCACGCCCACGCGGTTCTCGTACCGGTAATAGCGACCTAACGACTGCATGTCCGATGAGATGATCTCACTGGCAAAGCGGTTCTTCGGGTTTTGCAACTCCTCCAACGGCGGCAAATAGCCCAATGCGCCACGTGTGATCAGAAACATCACAAACCAAACCAACAAAATGCCTCCAAAAAAGAGACTCCAAAACCAAATCAAAAACGGTTTGTACCAACTTTTCGTTTTCATATCATCAGATCTTCAATTATTCTGTTTAAAATATGGATGCCTTCTTGTGTGGCTACCAGACGTCCGTCTTCTGTCACCCGTAACAGCCTCTCTTTAGCTGTCATTTCCGCGACCATTTCGCGACCATTACGGACGTGTACGTCCGATAAAGGAATGCCTTTGCTCGTTCGTAGCCCCAACATGATTCGCTCGTTATACAGCTCTTTCTCCGTCAACACTTCTTGCTCGCGTACCAAGGTGCCTTTCCCGATTTTTTTGATGTATTTGCTCAAGTTATCGGGGTTCCAACTGCGCACATTCCCTATATAACTATGCGCGCCCGCGCCTATGCCTATATAAGGTGTGCCGTCCCAATAACTGCTGTTATGCTTCGATTCGTACCCCGGCAACGCAAAATTGCTCACCTCGTAATGGTCAAAACCAGCCTCTTTGAGCCGTTTGCATAGGTAATCGTACATTTCGTTCTCTTGTACTTCGCCTATCGGCGTGATCTCGCCTTTGTCGCGCATGGCGGTCAGAGCCGTTCCTTCCTCGTACATCAACCCGTAGCAGGAAATATGTTGTACTCCTAAACGCAAAGCCAATTCGATATCCGCCTTCCACAGCCCCATCGATTGTGTCGGCAGGGCATACATCAGATCGATGGAAATGTTGTCAAAGCCTGCCCGTTGTGCCATACGGACTGCCTCTATCGCCTGCATGGAGTTATGCCTCCGCCCGATGAGTTGCAGCAGGTTATCCTTGAAGGATTGTACGCCGATGGACAAGCGGTTAACGCCTGTCTGCCGTATTTCGGACAAGTATTTCTCCGTAACATCGCCGGGGTTGACTTCCATCGTGATCTCTTCGGCGTCGTCTGTTCCGATGGTCCGCAGGATGCGGAAAATGTCGATGCTGTCTAACATACTGGGTGTACCGCCCCCGAGATAAATCGTGCGTATCGGTTCGCCGGCTTCCTCTTTGCGTGCGCTGATCTCTTTGAGCAACGCGTCCACATATTCCGTCCGCCTCTCCAACTGAATTGTGGAGAAGAAGTCGCAATACAGACATCTCTTCTTACAAAACGGTATATGTACGTATAATCCTGCCAAGTTATTTACGATTTGGTCATTTACCATGTACCATTTATTTGGTCATTTAGCATTTACCATTTTTAATTTCCCTCCCTTGTGGGGAGGGTAAGGGTGGGGTTATTTCTTCCAAAAAACTGCCGATTTTAGTTCGTCCGGCAAGTACTGTTGTTCTACCCAATGCCCCGGATAATCATGCGGGTACTTGTATCCGTCGTGATAGCCGAGTTCTTTCATTAAGCTCGTCGGCGCGTTGCGAAGATGCAATGGAACGGGTAAATTCCCCGTTTCGCGCACTTTTGACAGCGCTTCGTCTATTGCCATATAAGCCGAGTTGTCTTTCCTGCAGGTTGCCAGATAGATGGTCGTTTCCGCCAAAGGAATACGTCCTTCCGGCCAGCCGATCTTGTTCACGGCTTCGAAACAGGCATTGGCCAAAAGCAACGCATTGGGGTTTGCCAAACCGATGTCTTCGCTCGCGGAGATCACTAAACGCCGGGCTATGAACTTCGGATCTTCGCCACCTTCTATCATGCGCGCGAGCCAATAAATAGCCGCTTGCGGATCACTGCCGCGGATGGATTTGATGAACGCCGAAATGATGTCGTAGTGCATCTCTCCGTCCTTGTCGTACGCCACGGGGTTTTGCTGTAGCTGTTTGGTGACGGTCTCATTCGTGATCTCCTTCACACCGCTGTTGGCTACCAGCTCAATGATGTTCAGCAGTTTCCGTGCATCGCCGCCGCTATACCGCAACAACGCATCGGTGGCCTTGACCTGCAATCCCAACGAACGGATGTACTCGTCTTTGGTCAGCACGCGGTTCAGCAACTCCAATAGGTCCTCTTTGGTTAAGGATTTGAGTACATATACCTGGCATCGGCTCAACAGCGGCGTTATGACCTCGAAAGAGGGATTTTCCGTGGTCGCGCCGACTAAAGTGATCGTTCCTTCTTCTACCGCGCCGAGCAGACTGTCCTGTTGCGACTTGCTGAAACGGTGGATCTCGTCAATGAACAAGATCGGGCTTCGTCCGTCCGCCGGAGCAAAGAGCCCGCTGTTCAGTGCCGCCGTGTGTTTGGCTTTGTCGATCACGTCCCGCACGTCTTTCACGCCGCTGGTCACGGCGCTCAGCGTGTAGAACGGACGTTGTAACTGATGCGCAATGATCCGCGCAAGTGTCGTCTTGCCCACACCCGGAGGACCCCACAGTATAAACGAGGCGATGTTCCCGCTCTCGATCATCTGCCGGAGAATAGCTCCTTCACCCACCAGATGTTTCTGTCCTATGTATTCGTCCAGCGTCTTTGGACGCATCCGCTCTGCTAATGGCAACATAAAGTCAATTATTATTTAACAATTCTTGTGCCGTTTTGATTGCCGCCTCGCTCACGTCTTTTCCGCTGAGCATAGAGGCAATCTCCGTGATCCGTTCGTCTTGG
>CAMNCW010000028.1 GCA_946534715.1 uncultured Bacteroidales bacterium
CGCTGCCCCTCGACTTGCATGTGTTAGGCCTGTCGCTAGCGTTCATCCTGAGCCAGGATCAAACTCTTCGTTGTAAAAAGAAATTATAAGTTAGCTCAGAATAATCGAATTTATCAAGTGTAGAAATCTTAGGGAACTCACTATCGACCATATATGGTCGATGCTTTCTTGTTCTTGTACTACATCTTGTTATGAATAGACAATCTTTCAAAGATCACGTTTTTGCTTGTGCTCGTTTAGGTGTTGATGCCTTTTTGAGCGAAAGCGGATGCAAAGGTACGACAAATTTTTGAATTGACCAAATATTTCTGCAAAAAAAATGCAAAAAAAATGCACTTTCTTTATAACTCATTGATTTTCAATTAACTAATTTTTTGTTGTATTTTGTCATTTTTATGTCGCAATGTCTATTTTAACTAAAAAAGCCCCTTTCAGAGGAAAGAGGCTCATATACACGTATGTATATATAATAGGAACGCGTGTGTGCGCATGCACGTGCACGCGTTATGCTTTCGGTGCTTCATCGGCAGGCTGAGCAGCTTGATCGGGGTCTTCACCCACAAAATTGCCGGTTGTAAGCTGTTTATAGATCGATGCATCTAAACCAATCAAAGCCGGAATGGCAAAAATAACCAGTGCTACTACGATAATTGTTCCAATTGCCTCGAGCCATGAAGCATCTCCGATATTAAAGATGGCTTGCACGACACCAACAGATATCTGCAAGCAGAAAGCCACGAGGAATTGAGCGGCAAAGATGCGCCACTTGTTGCCATAAGTGAGTCTGTTAGATTCACGGAGCGAGTCGAGCGCCGACAGATTTTTGTCCACAAAGAGGACAAGTGCGTACGTCCAAGCGATAGAAATAACGAGACCGGGAATTACCATAAAGAATAGTCCGACTAAGATAGCACCGGTCATGAGGGCATAGAGAATAAAGAACTCGCCCATGTTGCTGCGGTATTTACCGTCAAAGATAAAGAGCGGGTTGATGACATTGCCTTTTGCCATTTCAGCCGGCAGAGAGCACATTGCGATCGTAGTACCGACGTTGATGTACGGCACCCAAAGGGTCACAATGTAAAGAACAGTAGTTAAAACGAGGCTCAGATAATTGAGGAGCGCTAAGGCAACACCATCTTTGATAGTTGCCATGATGTTGATTCTTTTGTTCATAATGATAAATGTTTGATGAGTTATGTTTGATGTTTGTTGCATTTTTGAGACTTACGCAAGGAAAAAGCTTCAATTTGCTCTTTTCTCTCGGGATAGAGTTCAATCTGTTGTTCTTTGGAAAGGCGATAGGAGATGGAAATATGGCGGTTTCCCTCGGCATTGATGCGCGCCATTTCACGGCGGAAGAGTTTTCCGTGGGTTGATGTGTCTTTCCATTGATTTACAGCGATGTAGTAATGGATCATCTCATGGATAATAGTATCCTGAATGAGTTCTTCGGGCAGGTCCAGACGCGTATTGATACGGAGTACGAAGTTCTCGTTTCGGAGAGGACCAAAGAGCCATGACCGCCGGCGAGTAAATGTCACTTTTCCGAGGAAAGTGCGCGCCGAAGAGAGTTTTACGGGTATCGGCGGCAACGAGTTTCCGAAGAAAAGGGCATTGTACTCGTCGAAACAGGATTTTATGTAATCAACTGTTGGGGTCAAGGGAGATTTGATAATTGATAGTTGATAATTGAGATTTTAGAGGCTGAGGACCTGGAGAGCCTGCCATTTATCGTCCTTGATGTCTTTTTTCTCCTTGATGGCTTTGGTCAGCGGTACGTAGATCACTTCGCCGTTTTGTAGTCCGACCATGATCGAGCGCTGCTCGTCCAGAAGAGCTTGTACCGCAGCACAGCCGAGACGCGAAGCAAGAATACGATCGAAGGCAGAAGGCGATCCTCCTCGCTGGAGGTGACCAAGTATCGTGACGCGCGTGCCGTATTCAGGATGCGCTTGTTCGATTATTTTAGCCACCGCTTGTGCGCCACCGGGGATAGCGTGCTCTTGCACCAAGACAATACCGCTGTTTTTGTGTTTGCGTCTTCCCTGCCCTATCGCCGCTTCTAACTGTTCCTCGAGCGTAGCACGTTCCGGGATGATGGCCGCTTCAGCTCCCGCAGCGATAGCCGCATTGAGGGTGAGGAAGCCCGCATCACGTCCCATGACTTCGACCAAGAAAAGTCGCTCATGGCTCGTTCCTGTGTCGCGGAGTTTGTCCACACACTCCATAATGGTGTTGAGGGCAGTGTCGTAACCGATGGTCGAGTCGGTTCCCCAAAGGTCATTGTCAATGGTACCGGGAATACCGATGATGGGGATGTTATATTCCTGCGCAAGAAGCCGTGCGCCAGTGAAAGTACCATCACCACCGATGACGATCAAGGCATCAATCTGCTCACGTTGGAGGGTATCATAAGCTCGTTTTCGACCTTCAGGGGTCTTGAACTCATCACTACGGGCAGATTTGAGGATCGTACCACCGCGCTGGATAATTCCACTCACGTCCTGGGTAGTAAACTCCTGCACTTCACCGTCCATGAGGCCTTTATAACCTCTGAAGATAGCCTTTACACGAATGTCATTAGCGATTGCGGCGCGAGTCACGGCACGAACCGCAGCATTCATTCCCGGAGCATCCCCACCTGAGGTCAGCACTCCGATAGTTTTAATCTTATATTCCATAATGTTATTGTAGTATGATAAATTATCAATTGTGGCGCAAAGTTAGTAAAAATTTTTGACATATGCAAGAAAAGGCGCAAAAAAATGTACGATTTTGTCTTAGCCCTATGGTGAGGTTCGTCTATTAGTAGCCTATTAGTATTCGACTAACCCAATAATAACCCAATAATCACCCAATAATAACCCAATAATATCCCAATAATATCCCAATAAAGTTACAATACTACACAAGAAGAAAAGGGGAGACACCACACGCCCCCTCTGAGGGGGAGAAAGAGAGACACGCGCCTACAAAGAAGAAAAAACGCGCCTACGAAGGGGGCGCGCACAGGACAAGGCGGGTGAAGGGGGACAAAGGGAGAAAAGGGACGGAAGGTTAGCAGGATTCGAACTGACGGAGGAAACGGACGTCGTTCTCGGAGAAGAGACGAAGGTCCTTCACACGATACTTGAGGTTCGTTATACGCTCTACACCCATGCCGAACGCAAAACCGGAATAGACTTTGGAGTCTATGCCGCATGCTTCAAGGACGTTCGGATCCACCATACCACAGCCAAGGATTTCAACCCATCCTGTGCCTTTACAGAAGGAACAGCCTGTTCCGCCGCAGATATTACAGGAGATATCCATTTCCGCAGACGGCTCCGTGAAGGGGAAATAGGACGGACGGAGACGGATTTTGGTCTCGGGTCCGAACATCTCCTTTGAGAAATAGAGGAGCGCTTCGCGGAGATCAGCGAAAGAGACATTTTTGTCGATATAGAGTCCTTCCACCTGGTGGAAGAAGCAGTGTGCACGTGCGGAGATAGCTTCGTTGCGATAGACACGACCGGGGCAGAGCACGCGGATAGGCGGTTTCTGTGAGGTCATGACCCGCGTCTGGACGGAAGAGGTATGCGAACGAAGGAGGACATCGGTGGGTTTCTGAACACCGATCTCTTTCTCGATGAAGAACGTGTCCTGCATATCGCGCGCCGGGTGTTCGGGCGCGAAATTGAGCATACCATAAACGTGCTTGTCATCCTCCACTTCGGGTCCCTGTGCGATCGTGAAGCCGATACGGGAGAAGATCTCTTCGATCTCTTCGCGCACGAGTGAGAGGGGATGACGGGTACCTAAAGCAATCGGATCGGGAGTACGGGTGAGATCCAGTTGGTCAGCGGAGGCTTGGCTTTGATCTGCGATTTTCTCGCGGAGATCATTGATACGCGTTTCCGCCTCCTGACGAAGCTGGTTCAACATCTGACCGAGCTCGCGTTTCTGATCGGAGGGTACATTACGAAACTCATTGAAAAGGGAGGTTATTTCACCTTTCTTACTGAGGTACTTGATACGCAGCGCTTCGAGTTCCTCGGCGTTTGCCGCTTGGAGATTGGAGACCTGCGTCAATAGGGATTGAATATTATCTTTTAGCATTTTCTTGTGATTTACAGTTGAAGATTTTACAAAATCGGGTACAAAGGTACAACTTTTTTTGCATATATCAAAATATTTTTGTAATTTTGCAGCAAATTTAGATATAAAAACGATGGAAATAGCATTATCTTTTGTAGCCGGCGTGGTTCTGGCGGGTATTGTAGCGTATTTTGTGTTACGGAGTATGAAGGCTGCATCGGTGGCTGCGTTGGAGGCGGAGTTGAAGAACGCCGAGCGCAATTTGGAGCAAGCGAAAACAGATGCGGAGCAGCATAGCCGTGCTTTATTGGACGCGAAAGAGCAGGCGCACCGGGATGTGGTCGAGGCAATAGAGAAGAGGCATCAGTCGGAGATGGAGGCCGTAGAAAAGCGGCATAACGAGGCGATAGAGGCAGAGAGGAAACGAAATACGGAGGCGATAGAGGCAGAGAGGAAACGGAATACGGAGGCGATTGAGGCTGAACAGAAGCGGAACGAGCAGGCTCTGACGACGATGAGAGAGCAAGTGCAGAACGTGACGAACCAGATGCTGAAAGAGCGTCAGGCGGAGCTGCAACAATCGAACGCGACGAACATGAAACAGATTGTGGATCCGCTGAAAGAGAGTATCGCGAAAATGGAGTCCGCGCTCAAAGAGAACAAGTCCACACAGGAGACCTCGACTGAGGCTATCAAAGAGAAGATAGCGACGTTGGTGAGCACGACGATGAAAGTAAGTGACAGCGCAGAGAGGCTGAGTAACGCGTTGACGGCAGAGAACAAGACGCAAGGAAACTGGGGTGAACAGAAGATTGAGAGTTTGCTGCATGCCATCGGTTTGGAGCGGGGATTGGAATATGACGCGCAGGAGTTCTTGCGCGATGCGAACGGCAATATCATCGTTTCCGACGAAACGGCGCGGAGGATGCAACCGGATATTATTCTGCATCTGGACGAGACACGAGACCTGATCATAGACTCCAAAGTATCGCTGAACGCCTTTGTCGATTACACGAACGCGGAGGACGAGGAAGGCAGGAATATCGCTTTGGCGGCTCACCTGAAGAGCGTGCGCAATCATGTAAAAGAGTTAGCGAAGAAGAATTATGCGGCTTACGTGAAGGCACCGCGGCAGAGTGTGGATTTTGTGATGATGTTCGTGCCGGTGGATGCAGCGTTGCAATTAGCACTGAGTGCGGACGTGACGTTATGGCGGGAGGCGATGAACCAAGGTGTGTTCATTGTAGGCGAACAAAACCTGTATGCGGCATTGCGCGCCGTACAAGTGACATGGACGGCTATCAAACAGAACGCGAACAACAAAGCCATCTGCGACACGGCGGAAGAGTTGCTCGCGCGCGTGGGAGATTTATTAGAAAGAGTACAGAAAGTGGGCAAGAAATTAGACGAAGCGCAGTCGGCCTATGAGGCGGTGGTGGACAAGGCGAACAAGGGACAATCGGTGCTCAGTTCGGCAACGAAGTTAGTTAAGTTGGGGGCAAAGATGAGTGCGGTGCATCCATTGCCTCAGGCAATAGAGCAAGAACCAAGACCCCTCCCGTCCTCCCCTATAGGGGAGGAGAAAGAGATTAGGGAAGACTATGACGGGAAGAACGGAGCTCAGTAGAAGAGATGTCGAAATAAGGAGCGGAGGACAAAAAGCAGAGGCCTTTTGATAATTGAGAATTGACAATTGATAATTGAGAATTATTATTTGCGTGGTGACGCGGATAGACGAAGATGCGGAAGTTAGCGAGGATGTATTCGTACTCGCGCCAACGATCGAAAATCGCCAAATTATCTTCCCCGATGACGAGTGTAAATTCGTAATCGGGGTATTTTTTTTGCAGTTCACGGAGTGTGTTGGCGGTATAAGAAGGCCGGGGTAAGGCGAACTCAAAATCCGAAGCTATGACACCCGGGATGTCTTTGACCGCCTCTCGAACGGCAGCCAAGCGCTCCTGTTCAGGAGCTAAGATAGAGGCGGGTTTGAGCGGGTTATTGGGGCTGACAAGCAGCCAAAGTTCATCGAGATCCGTGTGCTCGATGACCCATTTGGCAAGCCCGACATGACCGAAATGCACGGGGTTGAAACTGCCGCCATAAATACCAACGCGAAGAGGGACACCCCCCTGCCCCCTCTCAGAGGGGGAGATAGAAGCCCCCCTCGATTTCCCCTTAGAGGGGGGAAGATTTGATATTTGAGATTTGAGATTTGACATTAATAGCGATGCTTTTATTTAGTGGTGGTGTCTATGATGGCATCGAGTTGCTTGAAGGCGTTGGTGAGGTCGTCGTTGATGACGATACGGTCGAATTGCGGCTTGAAGGAGAGCTCGTATTCGGCTTTAGCGAGACGTTTTTCAATCATCTCGGGGCTGGTGTCACCGCGTCCTTCGAGACGGCGACGGAGCTCTTCAATTGACGGGGGACAGATGAAGATAGAGGTGGCTTTGTCGCCTAAGATCTTCTTGAGGTTAATACCTCCTTTGACATCCACATCGAAAAGGACCTGACGTCCGGCGGCTTCGATACGGTCGATCTCCTGTTTGAGCGTACCATAATAGAGCCCGTCGTAGACCTGCTCGTACTCAATAAAATCGTTGTTTTCAATGCGTTTCTGGAACTCCTCGACGGAGATGAAATAGTACTCCTTACCGTGCACTTCCTGTCCTCGCGGCGCGCGCGTGGTACAAGAAACGGAGAGTTCGAAAAGATCCGGGTGCATGGTAAGCAGGTGCTTCACCATAGTTGATTTGCCACTACCCGAGGGGGCACAAAAGATGTAGATCATAACAATTCACAATGCACAATTTACAATTTACAATTATTTTTTGGTGATTTTAGAGGACGTTGAGGACTTGCTCTTTGATTTGCTCAAGGATGTCTTTCATTTTGACGACGATGATCTGCATCTCGGACTGATTGGATTTGGAACCAAGCGTGTTGATCTCACGTCCCATCTCCTGGGCGATGAAGCCGAGTTTCTTGCCAACGCCGGTAGAGATCGGTGATTGGTTATTGGAGGTTAGAGTGCCCATGGTCTCACGGAAATATTTGATGTGATTGGTGAGACGTACTTTTTCCTCTGTGATGTCTAATTTCTCGAGGTAGTAGATCATCTCCTGCTCGAGACGGTTTCTGTCCGTTTTGGCTTGTGTTTCCGCAGACAACTGCGCGAGGTTTGCTTCCAAACGCTCTTTGATTTTGGCAACTCGTCCTTTCTCAAAAGGTTCTACCTGCGCGAGGAGGTCGGCTATGCCGTCCAGTTTCTCAGTGAACATATTCTGGAGTGAGAGTCCCTCTTGCGTCCTGAAGGCGATGAAAGCATCGATGGCTTGATTGAGGAGAGTTTGCACACTACTCCATTCATCCTCCGTGAGGTCGGAGGTGTCTTCCTGCGTTTTGAGTACATCGGGGAAACGGAGAATAGCCGCCATCACTTCCGCCGGCACTTCGGTCACGTTCATTTGTGCTTTGTACTGCGAGGCATACTCGGTCACAGCAGACCAGTTGATGGGGGTAACCCCACCCTGTCCCTCCCCACAAGGGAGGGAGGTTTCTTCGTAAATGGCGAGATCGACTTTGCCACGTTCGAGACGCTGGGCAACGAGGGTTCGGAGATCCAGTTCGCGCGAGCGCAGTTGAGGAATGAGACGGACAGAGAGATCCATCGATTTGGAATTGAGCGAACGTATTTCGCAGATGAGTTTGTGTCCCCGGAAAATTGTTTCGGCCTTTCCGTAGCCGGTCATGGATAATATCATAATAATTGACGATTTGACGATTTATTTAGGATTAATTTTCATTGACGATTTATTTGCCGATACAGAACTTGCTGAAAATGTTAGACAGGACTTCGGTGTTGGTTATTTGTCCGGTCACTTCGCCAAGGGCAGAGAGACAGTCTTGCAAGTCCATGGAGAGGAGTTCGCCGGATAATCCGTCCACGAGTCCTTGCTGCACGCGGATGATGGCGTCATGCGCGCGGGCGATTGCCTCATAATGACGCGCGTTGGAGATCATGACAGCAGCAGTAGTCATAGATTCTTTCGCTACGCGGACGAGTTCTGAACGCAAAGGTCCGATATCGTTATTTTTGGCGGAAATACATATACCATCCGTCAACTTAGCCCGCTCTTCCCGGGTTAGCAGGTCTGATTTGTTATATGCTTTTATTAGCGTTTTAGCAGTCGTAATGTCCAAGATTGGTTCTATTTGACCCGGCTCCAATAAGGAAATGACGATTTGTGCATTCTTAATCGCCTGTTTACTACGTTCGACACCCATTTGCTCGATGAGGTCGTTTGTCTCACGTATTCCGGCGGTGTCGATAAGACGGAAAAGGATGCCATCGAGTATGAGTGTATCTTCGATAGTGTCGCGCGTGGTACCTTTTATATCGCTGACGATGGCGCGTTGTTCGCCAAGAAGGGCGTTAAGAAGGGTTGATTTGCCGGCGTTCGGAGCTCCGACGATAGCGACAGGTATGCCATGACGGATTGCATTGCCTGTGCGGAAGGAAGTGAGGAGCGCAGACAGTTTGTGCTCAATCTCTGCCGCAAGGGATGTCAGTTCAGATCGATCGGCAAATTCCAATTCCTCATGGTCGGCGAAGTCGAGTTCGAGTTCGATAAGGGATGTAAAATGCAGCAAGCGTTCGCGCAAGGAAGCAAGTTCGTTGGAGACGGAGCCTCTTAATTGGCTGAGCGCCAAATCTTTCTCGGCTTTGGATTGCGCGGCAATAAGGTCTGCAACGGCTTCAGCTTGCGTGAGATCCATCTTGCCGGACATGAAAGCGCGTCGTGTGAACTCGCCGGGTTCTGCCGATTTAGCACCGGCATCAATGAGCCAACGAAGGAGTTCCTGCTGGATAAACAGGCTGCCGTGACAAGCTATTTCCACGGTGTCTTCGCCGGTAAAAGAATGCGGTGCACGGAAGACGGAGCAAAGGACTTCATCAAGCACTTCGCCGTTACGCTGAATACGACCGAAATGGATGGAATTAGGTTTGGCATCGGTCAAAGACAGCCGCCCTTTGAAGAGGCTGCTGATAATAGACAGGGCATCGGGACCGGAAACACGAATGACCGCAATTCCTCCTGTCCCATAGGGGGTCGATATAGCACAAATAGTTGACATTTCCCAAATTTTGTGCAAAATTAGTGAAAATTTTCTATTTATGCAAATAAAAACGATTAAATTTTCATAAAATGTTGCACATATAAAAAATTTTTTGTATTGTGCGGGGCATAGGCGCAATTTTTTTTGTATCTTCGACCTCCTCCCCATCATAGATGGGACCCTTCGAAAATACATCTGCATTGTGCCGGGCATAGGCGCACATAAAAGTGAATTTTTTTGAAAAAACGGGATGAATCCCTTCTATCGTTTGTCCACCTACTGTCTCTGTAAGCGAGCTTCCGAGACAGTAGGTGGACAAAGGATAATAGAATAAATTCTATTTTTTTTCAAAAAAATTCACTTTTATTTGCGTATGTGCAAAATTTTTTGTATCTTTGCACCAAATTTTGAAAATTAACATTTATAAACGAATAAAAAACACAATTATTATGGTTCGTACAACATTTAACCGCCTTCGCGCAGTAAAGGACAGCCTTCCTCATGGAAGCATGGATGCAATTGCTGCAGAGTTAAACATCACAGGTGATGAAGTAAGAGCATACTTCAATGGAGAAGGCAACGCCGATTATCATATCGAGCCGGGTCCTGACGGCGGAATCGTAGTATTCAGCAACACCCGCATTTTGGAAATCGCCCTGCGCAAGGCATGGGAAGTTCAGAACGCTTTGTAATGAAAACCCAACGAAAGGAGTGACGGAAAAGTGAGAACTATCCATCTATCCGACATTCGCAAAAGTGTAATCACTCTGGTGCTATGCGCCGGAGTATTACCTTTTATAAATAGCGCGAGCGCGCACGCGAGAGGAGAAGCGAATATCGAGAGTGCCGTCGTGCCTGAAGTGGCGGAAAAGAAGTCCACTGCGGAATGGCTGTGGGAAGATTACATGCAACCGGTAGGGCTGACGTATAACGCCCGAGCAAATCTGAATGCGTCCTATTTATGGCGCGGACAGTATTCCGGTGGTCCGAATATTCAAGCCTCTGCCAATGTAGGTTACGGAGGTGCGTATTTCGATATGTGGTGGAACGTAGGCACGTACGATTGGAGATTCGAGTCCTTTCAACCGGAGGTAGATTTTTCATTGGGTTTCAGCCGATACGGATTGAATGTGTATCTGCTTTACGTATATCATTTCGACCGTGCATTCTTTGATTTCAGCAATGCTCTCGGTTTAGGTAACCGTTTGGAGTTGAATGTGAGATGGACTCTGAGTAACAAGATTCCTCTGACAATTCACTGGGGTACGCGTGTAGCGGCAGCCGATGGTTATTACAAAGACACGACCGAGAACTCCCTGACACGCGCATGGTCAAGTTATTTCGAGATCAGTTACGCACACACTTTTCCGTACGACATCTGTTTATCCGGCGGAATAGGTATGACGCCATGGAAGGGATGCTATAGCGAGACCGGATTCGGCGTTGTGAATATCGATCTTCGTTTGCGCAAAGATTGGAGTTTGAGTAAGCGATGCGGATTGATGCTGCAAGGGCAATTGTGTATCAACCCCTCATTGTTAGCCGAAGATCCGTCGAGCGCCAAATGGCAGCCGTTTATGCCGGCAGGTCAGAGTATCAATGCAAATCTGAGTTTGGGAGTGTACTTGAAATAGAATTAAAAAGAACCCCACCCGACCTTTCCAAAGGAAAGCGGGCAATTAAATTGCACGGGAACACAAGAAAATAAAGATAGAAAAATAAAATATAACAAACAATATAATTGATAAATGAAAAAGGTATTAGTATTAGCAGCCGCAATGATGGCGGTAGTTATGTCTGCAAGAGCAGAAGTTGAGTTTGCATACGATGCAGGCGCGGAAGTAGTGAGCGCTTATATCTGGCGTGGTATCTACAACGGCGGTTTGAGTTTTCAGCCGGATTTGGAGGTTGGTTACGACGGCGAACATACATCGTTCAGAGCCGGCGTATGGGCGAATATCGGTGCATCCGATTGGGGTTTCCGCAAAGGTTTGCCGAAGTACTTCGACCTCGACGGAGCGGAAATAAACCCGAACACTTATTTCGTACCGGAGTTGGATGTTATCCTGTCCTTCCGCACGTATGGTCTAACGATAGGTGCTTATCACTATTACTACTGCGACGGTTCGAATTTCTTCTCGTGGCAGAGTGTAGATGATCTGGACGCGAACGGCAACACCAGTACGACGGAGATCTGGGCAGGCTATAACTTCGGCGAGTTGACAAAAGCCGGCCTGTATTTCAACTGGTACACGACGATTGCAGGTCAGGACTTGAATTACGACGCAGACGGCAACCCCAAACGCGCCTACAGTTCGTATTTTGAGTTCGGCTACGACTATTCGTTTGAGGATGCGGGCGTGACTCTGGGCGCAGTAATCGGTATGTCTCCGTGGAAAAACCCGGTATATGGCAACGACAAGTTCGCGGTAACGAACATCAGTCTGAAGGTCAACAAGGAATGGGAATTTGATCACGTAACCTTAGACCTTTTTGCGCAAGGCTCGCTTAATCCAGACGGTATCAACAAGGATAATGTGTTCGTCAAAGCATCCGGAGACGAGAAGATCGCCTGCCAGAAGCTGAACGGCGTGATCGGTCTCGGATTCTGGTTCTAAAAAGCCCAGAAGCCCACCCGACCTCTCCACAAGGGGGAGGAGAGAAAGGGCACAATTATTTGACAAGTCAAATTTTGAGAATTGAGATGGACAGACGAAAAGCACGGATAGCAAGTGCGTTAGTTGGAGTGATAGCAGCGGTGGCGTTTCTCTTTTTCTATGAGGAGGGACATACGCAGCAGATGTACCACAACGAAGGCAAAGTCTTCGGGACGTACTATAACATCCGCTATATAGCATCGCAGGATTTGGAAGGCGAGATCAAGTCCGCCTTTCAGGCGTTTGACAACAGTCTGAGCATGTTCAATCCACACTCTATTCTCTCTGCTGTCAACGACAACCGCGACACGACGACCAACGAGGCTTTTGAGACCATGTGGGCAGAAGCGGAGAGCGTGTATGCGATTTCGGAAGGAGCTTTCGACATCACCGTAGCGCCTTTGGTACAAGCTTTCGGTTTTGGCAGGAAGAGCCAGCAGCTTACCGCTATCAGTCCTCAAAAGATAGACAGCATTCGTCAATTTGTGGGCTTCGAGAAAGTGCAACTCGTTGATCACAAGGTCATTAAATCTGATCCGCGGGTGAAGATAGACGGTGGCGCCGTGGCGAAAGGTCAAGCCTGCGACATGATTGCATCTGTTCTCAGCGAACATGGTGTAGAGAACTATCTGGTGGATATCGGAGGCGAAGTGGTGACTCATGGAGAGCGCGAGCCGGGTGAGCCCTGGCGCATAGGCATCACCAAGCCGAACATGAATAACGAAGGCGCACAGGAGGACTTGCAGCAAGTGCTGGCGATTCATAATATCGCGATGGCAACCAGCGGCAATTATCGCAACTATTATTACGAAGGCGAACAGCGCAGAAGCCACACGATTGATCCCCGTACGGGCTGGCCTGTACAGCACAGTTTGCTGAGTGCGACGGTAGTGAGCAGCAGTTGTATGCGTGCGGATGCTTTGGCGACAGCCTGCATGGTAGTAGGCGCCGAGAAGGCATTGGAGATGATCGAACGCGCCGGAGACGCTGCATGCTACCTGATTGTAGCAGAAAATGACAGTTTGATCGCTATACAATCGCCGAAGTGGGCAGAAATGATTGCAAAATAAAAAAAATATTTGCATATTTCAAAAAAAAGCAGTAACTTTGCAGGCTAAATCGCGCGAGTGCAGGCATAGTGAAAGAAAAATGAGCAAAAAAGGAATATACATATTGTTGATGATGACGGTATTTCTCACAGGCTGTGGGGAATACCAGAAATTGTTGAAATCGCGTGATCCGGAGGAGAAATATCAGGCGGCATTGCGGTATTTCAATGACAAACAGTATGTTAAGTCTCAGACCCTGTTAGACGACGTGAGCTCTTATTACAAGGGCACGGAGCGTTCGGAGGATATTTTGGCTTATTTGGCTCGCAGTTATATGGGTCAGAAATCCTATGAGTCAGCGACTGATTATTATCAGGCATACGTGCGCAATTATCCGAAAGGCAAATATGCTGCGGAGGCTTATTTCCAGGTAGGCCACTGCCGCTATTTGGATGCACCGGACGCCCGTCTGGACCAAGAGATAACCGTCAAAGCGATAGAGGCATTCACGCAGTTTGTGGAGTTATACCCCGAGAGTCCGTACGCCGAACAGGCCTATAGAGAGATGAGCGAATTGTATGACAAATTGGCTTATAAAGAGTTGAAAAGCGCAGAGTTGTACTACAATTTAGGCACTTATTTGGGCAACAACTACGAGAGTTGCGAGATCGTTTCCAAGAACGCGCTCAAGAACTATCCGAGCAACAAGTATCAGGAGGATTTTAACTGGTATATCCTGCAAGCCAAATACCAGCAGATGATCAACTCGTTCGAAGAAAAGAAACTGGAGCGCGCCCGCGACGCGCAAGACGAATACTATAATTTCATCACCGAATATCCGAACTCTAAGCATCGCAAAGAGGCGGACAAGATGATGGTACAAATACGAAAAATAACAAAAGATTGAAATATGGATTACAAAAATTCAAAGGCACCGAAGAATACGGTGACACGTGACATCAACCAATTGATAGAACCGGTAGGCAACGTCTATGAGACGGTAGCTATCATTGCTAAACGCGCGAACCAGATCAGTATGGGTATCAAACGCGAGTTAGACGCCAAGTTGCAGGATTTCTCTATACCGCAAGACAACTTGGAGGAGACATTTGAGAACCGTGAGCAGATTGAGATCAGCCGTCAGTACGAGCGTCTGCCGAAACCGACCTTGATGGCAACTCAGGAGTTCATAGATGGCGAATTGGTTTACCGCACAGGCAATCGCGATGAGGCGTTGAAATAAGTCGCTTCGCGCCGTTAAAGCGTTAAAACGTTAAAGCGTTAAGATGTTAGAAGGCAAACGAATCATCGTAGGCATCAGCGGCGGCATAGCAGCCTACAAAATCCCGGAGCTCATCCGATTATTGGTCAAAGCCGGCGCGGAAGTACGGGTTGCAACAACGAAGAACGCGTTGCAGTTCGTAACAGAATTAACTCTGCAAACCCTCTCGGGTAGCAGAGTTTATTCGGATGTGTTTGCCGCCATCAACGAACATTCGACCGAGCATATATCGCTGCCGGATTGGTGCGACGCGATGATAGTAGCGCCGGCTACCGCGAATGTGTTAGGCAAGATGTCGAGCGGCATAGCGGATGATGCTTTAACGACCACCATCTGCTCCTGCGTAGCCCGCAAGCCGATGCTGATTGCGCCGGCGATGAACGACAAGATGTGGGAAAACCCCGCCGTTCAGCAAGCTATCACAACTATTCGGAGTTGGGACAATTGCTCGGTGATAGAACCGGCAGAAGGTCTATTAGCCTGCGGCACGAGCGGCAAAGGTCGTATGCCTGAACCGGAGGAGTTGGTAGAGGCATTGGAATATGTGCTGACGCCAAAGCGTATGGCCGGCAGAAAAGTGCTCATCACCGCCGGAGGAACGCAGGAGAAGATTGATCCTGTGCGGTTTATCAGCAATTACTCGACAGGTAAGATGGGTGTTGCGTTAGCGCATGCCTGCGCGCGCAGAGGCGCAGAAGTAAAATTAGTCTGCGGCGCAGTGAGCGCACCGGTTCGCAATCCGTTCGGGGTCATTGAACGCATAGACGCGCTATCCGCGAAAGAGATGTACGCAGCGTGCATGCGCGCATGGCCGGAAACGGACACGGCGATTCTTTGCGCCGCCGTAGCGGATTTCTCACCGGCTACCGAGGCTGGAGAGAAAATCAAGAAACAGGAAGGTCAGACGTCCCTGACGTTAGCACTGACCACGACTCCGGATATCGCCAAAGCGTTGGGAGAAAGCAAGAAGCCGGGTCAGCGACTGATCGGTTTCGCCTTAGAGACGACCAACGAAAAAGAAAATGCACTCCGTAAATTGGAGCGCAAACACATGGACGCGATTGTATTGAACTCGCTGCGCGACGAAGGCGCAGGCTTCGGAACCGATACGAATCGCGTTACACTGTTCAGCACGAAAGGCAACTCTATCGAATTGCCTCTTTCATCCAAATCGGCTATCGCCGAAACAATAGTGGACGTGCTTACTAAAGGGCACTACTAAAAATTCCGCGTTTTTTATACGAGCCCGCTTAGTTAATCAATCTTTAGAAGAGCCTTAAAAAATTCCGAAAAGCCCTTTTTTCTTAGGCTCTTCAGCGGGCTGCGGAACTTGCTCTTCAGCAGGCTGCGCTTCTTGGTTAGCAACTTCGGGAACCCATTCCTGGCGTTCCTCAATTGTACCTAATTGGTTTTGTACGTACGCGATAACATCCTGGAGTCCTTCCGTAAAGTGTGCAAAATCCTCTTTGTAGAGGAACACTTTATGTTTCTCAAACGACGGAGTTTCATCTCCCTCTGCATGTAAACGTTTACTCTCCGTGATACAGAGGTACAAATCCTGATTACGCGCCTTGCGAACATCTAAGTAGTAAATACGCTTTCCGGCTTTGACGGAACGGCTATAAACAATCTCCTGCTCGCGTCTTTCTTCATTCTGTTTTTCCATCTCAATAAGTATTTTTTATAAAATCGCTGCAAAATTACTATTTTTTTTGCATATGTGCAAATTTTTTTGTAACTTTGCGCGATTTTTTTACAAACTGCATATGATAAACAGAACAATGGTTCGAACTCGCGTGCTTCAAACGCTGTTCGCATACTACAAAAACATCGACAAAACATCTTACACCGCGGTTAAAGAATTGCGCAAGAGTTTTGCAGACACGTACGACTTGTATTTCGTGTTATTGGATTTCGTGAATGAGCTCACCTCGGAGGCGCAGCGGCAAATGGAGGATCAGGCGACGCGCGCTCGCGCAACGCACTCGACGTGGAAGCCGAACAAGCGATTTGTCAATAATCGTCTTGCGCAGCAACTCTTTGATAACCGCGCGCTGCGCAACCGCATCCAGGAGCAACATCTGAGTTGGGACAGCGGCATGACTGCTGTCAAAGACACCTACAAGAAACTGGTAGAGAGCGATTTCTACAAGGAGTATATGGAGGCGGATGAGTGTACATACGAAGATGACAAACGTATCTGGCGGCAGATTTTCCAATACCTGCTGACCGGCAGCGAAGCGTTGGAGGACGCTTTGGACGAAATGGAAATCGTGTTGGACAAATCGAATTGGACAATAGATGCCGATGTGATCATCAGTTATGTAATCAAAACCATCAAACGTTTCACCCCGGAGAGTACGCCGGACACGCCGCTGCTGGAGATGTTCGACAGCGAAGAGGAATGCCGTTTTGCCGAGCAGCTCTTGGAAAAGGCCATCTCGGGGCATGATCATTACGAAGAGTTGGTTAACAACCATTTGAAAGGCTGGGATGCCGACCGTATCGCCGACATGGACCGCGTGATCTTAGAGCTGGCTCTGGCGGAGATTTTGGAGTTCGAAGAGATACCGATGACCATTTCGCTCAACGAGTATATCGAGTTAGCCAAGGAGTATTCGGGCGACAAGAGTTATATGTTCATCAACGGTATCCTGACGGAGATTCTGCGCGAAATGCGAATCAACGGCACCTTCTTCAAGGCGTTAGCTATCAAATAAGCAAATTATTAATCGATTAATTTTATAAGTATGTTAGATTTAGTTCTTTTGCAGGCCGAAGCAGGCACTGCACAACAAGGCAACCAGTGGTCATTCTGGATCATGATGATCCTTATTTTCGTAGTTTTCTATTTCTTCATGATTCGTCCTCAGACCAAGAAGCAGAAAGAGTTACAGGCTCAACGCGAGGCAATGAAGAAAGGCGACAAAGTAGTGACTGCCGGCGGTATCTACGGTGAAATCAAAGAAGTTCAGGAGAACACTTTCATCATCACCATCGCCAAAGATGTAACCATCAAAGTAAGCAAAGAGAGCGTATTCGCAGACGTAGCAGACGCTCAGCAAGCTGCTAAAGACGAGAAGAAATAATCGTTTTCCGGTATCGGATGTCTGTCAAGAAGCCCAAAATATCCCGTTGGAAACATTGGAATGATGTATTCACGTACCTGCTGTTCGTGCTTTTTGCCACGATGATTTGGTATGGTCACGCGATGCACTCCGTGCGTAACACGCGCGTGCCCGTACTTATTCAATATACGGGCATGCCCGGTGCTATCGGTTTGTCGGATGATCTGCCGGACACGGTGATGATCGAGGTGCGCGACGCCGGCTCACGGCTCAATGCGTATCACCGCGAGCCCCTGCGGCTGACGATTGATATGAGGCAGTACATTCATGGCGATAAAGGTACGATCCGCGTGCCTTCCGATGCGTTGCGGCGCAGTATCAGCGATATTCTGCAGGGTACAAGCAGGCTGATTGATACGCATCCGGAGGAGATTGTCTGCTCCTATTTCACGGAGCAGGAGAAAACGGTGGCGGTTGCTTTCAGCGGTCATTTGGAGATGGCGGACGAGTACCAACTGTGTAGCGGACCCAAGTTGAGCCGGAGCAAGATCAAGATCTACGGGCAAGACAAGACTTTGAGCGGCATTGACACAATTTACACTCAATATCAGGATTTCACCGGCTTGAGCGACACAATAGTGGCGCATATTCCGCTCAACATTCCCAAAGGCGTACGCGCCGAGACGGACAGCATGGATGTACAAATCATTGCCGAGCGTTTCACGGAAAAGAAATTCACCTTGCCTATCCGCGTTACCGATGTGCCGGAAGGCTATTCGATCCGGCTTTTCCCGAGTGAAGTGGAGGTAAGCGTACGTGTGGGTATGCGCCATTTTGCAAAAGTGAATGCCGGCGACATCAAAGCTGTATGCCATTACGAACCGGAACGAATTGACAAATTGGACGTGGAAATCCACTATTCCAATCCATACATCACGGCGGCTTGGTCTTATCCGGTCACCGTGGAATATCTGTTAGAACAATGAAAAATGATATGAATTACGCCCAAACGGGCACACGTAAGATCCAAATGGTGGACCTTCAGACACAATACCAGCGCATCAAAAAAGAGATTGATGCGGGTATTGAGGAGGTAATTAACAGCGCGGCCTTTATCAAAGGTCCTAAGGTGGCTGAATTCCAAGCGCACTTGGAGCAGTACACCGGCGCCAAACACGTCATCAACGTCGGTAACGGAACAGACGCCTTGCAGATTGCGCTGATGGGTCTGGGGTTGCAACCCGGCGACGAAGTGATCACCCCCACGTTCACGTTTATTGCAACGGCGGAAGTGGTGGCATTGTTAGGTCTGACACCGGTGGTGGTAGATGTTGATTGGAACACGATGAACATGGATATCGAGTCCGTCCGTCGCGCTATCACCCCCAAGACAAAAGCAATCGTACCGGTACATCTGTTCGGCCAATGCGCTGATATGGAGTCGATTATGGCATTGGCGGAGGAGCATCATCTGTATGTAGTGGAGGATGCTTGTCAGGCCATCGGCGCACAATACACGTTCTCCAACGGCAAGACCAAACAGGCAGGAACGATCGGTCACATCGGTTGCACCAGTTTCTTCCCCTCCAAGAACCTTGGCTGCTACGGGGACGGCGGTGCCATCTTCACCAACGACGATGCACTGGATGCACGGATGCGGGCAATCGCTAACCATGGCATGGTGGTTCGCTATCACCACGACATGATCGGCGTCAACAGCCGTCTGGATAGTATTCAGGCTGCTGTGCTGGATGCCAAACTGCCCCATTTGGATGAGTATATCGCAGCGCGTCAGAAAGCAGCGGCATACTACGATCAAGCGTTCAGAAACAACGACAAACTGCTCATTCCGGGTCGTCAGGAGCACTCGACGCACGTCTTCCACCAATACACGCTTCGCGTCGTGGGAGCTGACCGCGACCGACTGCGCGAGGGATTAGCCGAACGCGGCATTCCGGCGATGATCTATTATCCGGTGCCTTTGCATCAACAGAAAGCGTACCTCGATCCGCGGTACAAAGACGGCGATTTCCCGGTAGCGGAAAAATTAGCGGCATGCGTATTATCGCTGCCGATGCATACGGAGTTGGACGAAGAGCAATTAGCTTTCATCACCTCCAGCGTTTTGGAATTAATTGGATAAACTATGCAGAAATTCGGTCTCAATCAAACACTCACGCAGACAACCAAGTTGTCTCCGGCGCAGATACAGGTGATTCGCATGCTCGAATTGCCCTCTATCGAATTAGGTCAGCGTATCAATGAGGAATTGCAGGACAATCCGGCTCTGGAAGAGGGGCACGATGTGCTGGCGGATCAGGAAGCGAAGGAGCGTTTTGATGAGTTCGACGAGGAATACATGCCCGAAGACGGGTTTGGCGACGGTCGTCAGCGGGATCCGCTGCAAAACGAGGATTTCAACTACGAGCAGTATGTTTCCGACGATGAAACACCGAGTTACATGCTCCGCCAGCAATACAACCCATCTGACGAGGACAAACGCGAAGTGCCGATCATCGGCGGAAACAGCCTGATAGAAGAGCTCAAATCGCAGGTCTATCTGACCCATATGACCAAACCCCAGCGACATATCGCCAAGTGGGTGCTGGGCAATATAGACAATGACGGTTACCTGCGGCGCACGACCGAACAATTGGTGGACGATCTCATGTTCCAGGAGCAGATCACGGTCACCGACGCGGAAATGGAGGATATCGTACGCCAGATCAAGCAGTTTGATCCACCGGGAATAGCCAGCGCGAACTTGCAGGAATGTCTGGCTACTCAACTCAAACGCAAGCCGCAGACCAAGATCACCGAATTGGCGCTGACCATCATCGAGCAGCATTTTGAGGCTTTCTCCAAACACCATTTCGACAAAATCATCCAAAAAATCGGCTGCAAAGACGATGATTTCCAAGCCGCTGTGCAGGAGATTGTGCACCTGAATCAGAAGCCGGCGAACGCTTTCTCCGGCTCGGTGTATGAGACCCAGCGCGAGACCATCATCCCGGATTTCACCATCGAGGAACGAGACGATGAGTTATACGTGGTGTTGAATACCGGCGATATACCCGAATTGCATGTCAGCCGCGAATACAGCGAAATGTTAGCCGACTATAGTGCTATGCCGCAAACGGCGGAGAACAAACAAGCCGCGCAGTTCATCAAGCAGAAATTGGATTCGGCTCGATGGTTCATTGATGCGATCCAGCAGCGCAACGAGACACTCATGCGCACTATGACCGCGATACTCAAAGCGCAATACGACTTCTTCCTGGACGGCGAAGAGACAAGCCTCAAGCCCATGATCTTGCAGGATATAGCGGATAGAACAGGATACGATGTTTCCACCATCTCACGCGTTAGTAACAGCAAGTACGTGGAGACGCGCTTCGGCATCTATCCGCTCAAATACTTCTTCTCGGAATCGATGACCAACACGGAAGGAGACGAGGTCTCTACCCGCGAGATCAAGAAGCAATTACAGGAGTTAGTGGACAACGAAGACAAGCGCAATCCGTTGACGGACGAGCAGTTAGTGGACATGATGAAAGCGCACGGATACCCCATTGCCCGGCGAACCATTGCCAAATACCGCGACCTGTTGCAAATACCCGTAGCGCGGCTACGCAAGAGCCTATGACCCATTTCATGGAAATAACAGCCAAAGGGATGAGCGTGCTGCTCTACCCGCTTTTCGTGCCCACATACGGAATCGCGCTTTTCTGTATCGCGTACGCGCAGCAAATGACGTTTATGCCGGCAGTGTGGTGGATCACGGCGGTGGCGGGGACATTCATTCTGACCTGCCTCTTGCCGATGTCGGCGATCTGGTGGCTCATCCGGCGGGGAGGTGCGAAAGACATCCAGTTGGAAGAAGCAAGCCAGCGCACCGTGCCCTATCTGTACACCGTGGTGGGTTTCGGCTTTTGGAGTTATTTCGTCATTTCTATTCTGCACGCGCCCCTGTATATCGGGCTCATCGCCATCGGCGCCACCATCGCCATCGGCATCGTCTCGATCATCAACCGCCGATGGAAAATCAGCGCGCACTTGACGGGCTTTGGCGGTCTGGTCGGAGGAATTCTTTGTTTTTACTACGGAAACGGCATGCTGCCCGGCGCAGGAACAATATGCGTCTTGGCAGCCCTCTCCTTATTACTAATGTACGCGCGCCTGTACTTGCACGCGCACACGAGCGCGCAAGTGTGCGCAGGATGGTTATTGGGCATCACCTGCACGTTCGTTCCCTATTATTTGTTAGTAGTTTATGTGTCGTAAAATCCATATATGGTTATTGGCGGCATGCCTGATCTTGTCACTGGGAGTGCACGCCGATGAACTGAGCCGCGAGGCGCAGATCTCGCTGTTAACCTGTACGCCAGGCGACGAGTTATACGCGCGCTACGGGCACACGGCTATCCGTGTGCAAGACCACAAGAACGATCTGGACGTCGTGTTCAATTACGGCATTTTTGATTTCAACACCGACCATTTCTATTGGAAATTCGTACGAGGCGAGACCTGGTATGAATTAGGAGTCGCCCCGTATTGGTGGTTCATGCGCGAGTACGAAGAGACCCGGCGACCGGTATATGAACAAGTCCTCAACTTCACCCCCGAGCAGAACAATGCCCTCTGGGACAAATTGGTGGAGAACTACGAGCCCGAAAACCGGAAATACCTCTATAACTTCGTTTTCGACAACTGTGCTACGCGTCCTTACTACCTGATTAACAGCGTTTTAACGGAGAACGGAACGCAAGGCATGCAATCCGCATACCAAGGCGCAGAAGGCATGACATACCGCCAGTTTATCCAACATTATACGCCCAAAAAATCATGGGCGGATTTCGGCATCAACCTCCTTTTCGGTCCAAAAGCCGACAAACCGATGCACGGCGAAGAGCGGCTTTTCTTGCCCGAAGAGCTGATGTTTTACCTCTCGGAGGCATGTTTTGCGGACACTAAACTGGTTCTAAACGAGCAGATTGCGCCCTTTGAAATAGCCCCTGTGCCCTGGTATCGAACATGGTATTTCGGCATGGTGATCTATTTTCTTTTCGTCTTTGGCATCAGTCTGTATGACCGTCGCCACAAACAATGGTCATGGGGCGTGGAGCTCGCTGTCGGCATTCCGTATGTCCTGCTGCTCCTTATCGTGACCTTCCTCACTTTCTTTTCATGTCACCCGCTCGTGGGCTTCGGATGGCGTTTACTCATTATTCCAACTATTCATTTATGCGCAAGAATCGTATATATATTTCGTTGATATTCAGCCTTATAGCAATCACAACTATCGCTGTTCCGCGTCTGACGGTAGTGGCGGTGGTGGATGGTTTGTGTGCCGAGAACTTGGAGATTTTGCGGCCCTATTGGCAGCAAGGCGGCATTCGCACCTTGAGCGAAGAGGCATTCCAAACGACCATCGCTTTTCCGCATCTGGTCTATGGCGGCAATGAGACCACCGCTACGCTCATGACCGGTACTACGCCGGACAGACACGGCTACACGATGGACACCTATTACGTCCGCCGAGACCGCAAGATACATGCCATGTTGGAGGACTCCGACGTGCATGGCATCGGCACTTCGCTCCAACTATCCGCCAAATCGCTCCTCTCGCAGACCATCACGGACAAGATGCGACTGCTCTACCCTGCCGCGAAAATTTACGCCATCGGCATTCAGCCCGAGACCAGCGTTTTGTTAGCCGGACACACCGCCAACGCCTGTTGCTGGTTCGATGCGACGAACCAAGAATGGATTGCAACCGCGGCTTACAGCGAGGGATTGCCTTCCGCAGCTTTTGAGCAGAACAAGAGCGGAAAGATTACGACCTTGGCCGCGCGTCAGTGGCTGCCGCGTCTGGACATTCCGACATACACGGCGCCGACACAGCAGGAGATGAAAAAAGGCTTTTCATACGAGGTCAAAGATGTTCTTCTCCATGCCCCGGAAGCCAATACATTAGTAATCGAACTGGCTCTGGCGATCCAGCAAGACGAGAAAATGGGCACCGACGCTACGCCGGATTTGTTGATGCTGCAACTCAACACGCTGAGCCCCATGGCATCCTCTGACCGCATCGCCAGCGCGGAGCACGAAGACATGTACATCCGCCTGAATCAGGATCTGGGCTTCCTCATGGAGCAGTTAGACCGCCGCATCGGCCGCGCCAACTACCAGATCTTGGTCATCGGCAGACCTGTCTTAGGCACGTCAGACCAGACCCTGAGCGACATCCACATGCCCGTTCAGACCTTCAACGCTGACCGCGCGGCGGCACTAACCGGCACGTACCTCATGGCGCTATACGGACACGAGCGTTGGGTTGATGGCGCCTATGGACAATCGATCTACCTCAACCGAACGCTCATTGAGCAAAAAAGGCTGAGTTTGGAGACCATACAACGTCAAGTGGCGAATTTCCTGATGGATTTTGAAGGCGTACAAATCGCATTACCGGGCTACGAAGCGATACACTATCCGATGCTCCGTTCCACGCTCTGCAAACGCCACACGGGAGATGTGGTCTTCCTCTTGCAACCCAATTGGCGACTTATGCAGGACGAACAACAAGCCATCGACCAAGTGATCGACGAGAACCCCCTTTCGCCCTTACTGCTCTGGAGCGGTACGCTGCGTCCTATGCCGCAAGGCGAACTGAACGCCACAGATGTGGCAGACCTGATTTTCAAATGAATAAAATAACTAAATAAGAAAATAAATCTATGCTTTTTTACGAAATTAAAGTCAATTATGAGCGCCAGACAGGCGAAGATAACCCGGGTAAGGTAAAGGAAACATACCTGGTGGAAGGTGTGAACTGTGCGGATGTGGAGAACCGGCTGCTGGAGGAAATCAAGCCTTTCATCTTCGGTGATTGCGAAGTGTCGAGTTGCAAGAAAGTGCAGTATTTCGATATCTTCCCCAACGAAGGAAGCGAATTCTGGTACAAAGCACGCGTGGAGATGATCACGGTGGACGGCGACAAAGAGACGCGCAAAGCCGTTTCGGTTTTGGTGCAAACCAACATGATAGACGACGCCATCCACGCCCTCAAGCAATACCTCAGCGCACTGGATTGCGAAATTATTTCAATCGGCAAATCGCCGATCATGGACATCTTGCGTGCTGTTAAATAATGCCGCTACAGTTTGACATAAGAGCCGTTCTCAAAAGCAAAGCTCCGAATGCCAAAATGCCGGAGTTTTTGATCCGTTACCTCGAGCGCATCACGCATATCAAACAGATGAACGCGTTCCTGCGCAAGTACCCGGATCTCAAGGGCTACGACTTCATGGACAAGGTCGTGGCGGAGGAATTGGGTTGCTCGGCATCCATTGACGGCATTGAAAACATCCCCACTGGCGACCGGCCGGTGATCTTCGTCTCGAATCATCCTTTGGGCGGTTTGGACGGAATGATCATCGCGCAACTGATCCACCGCACGCGCCAACAGCAAGCCGGATCACAGACATCCACACGTCAGTTAAAAGTCATCGTCAATGACCTGTTGATGTTCATGGAGCCTTTGGCTGAACTCTGGGCGCCGGTGAGCAAACTGGGCAAATTCAGTCACGAGCAAGCCCTTACGCAGCAACGGATGTGGGAGAGCGAAGTGGATGTACTCACCTTCCCTGCCGGAGCATGCAGCCGCCTCCAACGCATCAACCATACATGGTTGATCCAAGACCTCGAATGGCAAAAGAACTTCGTGCAACGCGCCGTGGAATACAAACGGGACGTCGTGCCCATTTACTTTGAGGGACGCAACAGCCGCTTCTTCTACGCACTCGCGTTTATACGTAAACTGCTGAAAATCAAACTGAATATAGAGATGTTATACTTGGTGGACGAGATGTACGGCGCGCACGGAAAACACTTTCATGTGCATGTCTTACCACCTATTCCGTACACCACTTTTGATCACGCTAAAACGCCTAAACAATGGGCGCAACATACAAAATCTATTGTATATGGAACAAATCATTGACCCTGTTGACACCAACCTCATTCTCAAGGAGTTAGAGGGACACCTGCTTCGTCCGTCGAGCAAGGCGAATAACCTCATCTATGATATCACCGCGCACGAATGCCCAAATGTAATGCGCGAGATTGGGCGATTGCGGGAAATCAGTTATCGCGATGCAGGAGGAGCTACCGGAAAAGCTGCTGACATCGATGATATGGACACCATGACCCATCCTTACCATCAACTGATTGTCTGGGATCCTGATAACAAACAGATTATAGGAGGCTATCGCTATCTCCTCGGTGAAGAGGCTGAGATTCGAGACGGACAACCTTATATTACTTCTTCGTTCCTCTTCCATTACTCCGAGCGTTTTATCAGGGACTACCTGCCTTATGCGATTGAATTTGGACGCGCATTCGTTCAACCGATGTATCAGAAACGGGAGATGGGAGTCAAAGCACTCTTTGCTCTCGATAATATATGGGATGGTATCGGAGCTATTATGCATAATAATCCGCATATAAGGTGGATGATTGGTAAAGTGACCATCTATCCCGGCTATAACGAAACCGCGAGAGAATTGATTTACAATTACCTCGAAACCTATCACAAAGGCGAAGAGGGACTCTTTGAGCCATACAACCTCTTGCCCGTTCAGCATATCGAAACGCCTTTCCAAGGAACAGATCCGCAGGAGAATTACCATATTCTCCAGCACGCCGTGCGCGAACAAGGCTCTGTCATTCCTCCTATGTTCTCCGCCTATCTCAACCTTACTAATGAACTGCAGTATTTCGGCACCGCCATCGAAGAAACCTTCTCAAATGTGTATGATTCAGGTATCATGGTGGATCTAAACACGGTGTACCCGGAGAAGAAAGAGCGTTACATCAACCCCTATGTTCAATGGTTACAATCGCAGAAAGAGGCATAGCGATGGACTCACAAATAGCAAATAATATAAGGAACGTACGTGCGCACATACCCGCGCATGTAACGCTTGTGTGCGTCTCCAAGTTTCAATCCGTGGAAGCGATCAGAGAGGCTTACAACGCCGGAGAACGTCACTTCGGGGAAAGCAGAGTGCAGGAACTGAAAGCCAAAATCCCGCAATTACCCCCGGACATACATTGGCATTTCATCGGGCACCTCCAGACCAACAAAGTGCGCGACCTCCTCAAACTCCGTCCATACCTCATTCACTCCGTGGATTCGCTTTACCTCCTCGAAGCCATCAACACCGAGGCAGCCAAACAAGGAATAACCCAAGACGTACTGCTTGAGGTACACGTGGCAAAAGAAGAAACCAAAACCGGCTTCTCCCCCACGGAAATTAGCGATGCAGCATCCCGGCTTTCCCGGTTTGCAAACGTCCGCATTCGGGGATTGATGACGATGGCAACGAATACGGACGACGAGACCGAGATCCGCCGCTGTTTTGCCGCCGTAAAAGAATTGTCAATCGTCAATTCTCAATTCTCAATTCTCTCTATGGGCATGTCCGACGATTATCAAATCGCCATCGAATGTGGCGCGACGATGGTACGAATCGGCTCCGCCATCTTCGGCGAAAGAACTTACCAGTAAATGTGAAAATGAATAAATAAGAAAATGAATTGCGAAAATATGAAAATCAAGGCCGTTTTCTTTGACCAAGACGGCGTGCTCTATAACTCGATGCCTTACCACGCCGAATCATGGGCGTGGGCGATGACCAAACACGGATTGCCTTATACGGCGATGGAGTGTTACCGCAACGAGGGACGAACCAGTACGGGCGTCATACAGGAACACTACCGCCAGATGTTTGGCACAGACGCAACGCCGGAACTGATTGAAGCCATTTACAAGGACAAAAACGAGCATTTCACCGAGATGACAGGGGGATTCCCGGGCATCATCCCCGATGTGGACAAGGTGTTGCAATATCTGCACTCGCAAGGCATACAATGCTGGGTGGTAACCGGCTCAGGCCAACGAAACCTCATCAATGCCCTCAACGAGACCTTCGATAATGTGTTTACAGGCATCATCTCTTCGTTTGACGTCAAGAAAGGCAAACCCGATCCCGAGCCTTACCTCAAGGCATGGGAGCGCTCCGGCTTCAAGAAAGAAGAGTGTATTGTCGTTGAGAACGCGCCTTTAGGCGTCCGCGCTGCCAAAGCCGCCGGGCTCTTCACATGCGCCGTCAATACCGGTATCCTGCCCGACTCCGAATTAGAGGCGGAGCATGCCGACAAAGTCTTCCCGAACATGGCGGCACTTTTGGCGTATTTAACTGCCATTTTGTCAGTCTAACTTCCTTTGGAACATAGTTTGTGTATTGTTTAGTGAACGTGACCTCACGAGATCACGAAAAAAGTAACTAACTAAACAATATACAACTATGAACAATCAGAATTATCAGAACAATCAAAACGAGAACCTCAAGAAGTTCGCAATCAACCTCTGCGAACGGGCAAAAGAGGGCAAACTGGATCCGGTCATCGGTCGTGATGACGAGATCAGGCGCGTGCTCCAGATCTTGAGCCGCCGGACAAAAAACAATCCTATTCTTATTGGTGAGCCGGGTGTCGGTAAGACTGCGATAGCCGAAGGTCTTGCGCATCGTATCGTGCGCGGCGACGTGCCCGAGAACCTGAAAAAGAAACAGATCTACTCCCTCGATATGGGTGCGCTTATTGCGGGTGCTAAGTACCAAGGCGAGTTCGAAGAGCGACTCAAAGGCGTCGTCAACGAAGTGGTAGCGGCAGCCGGTGAGATCATCCTTTTCATTGATGAGATACACACGCTCGTCGGAGCCGGTAAATCTTCCGGCGCGATGGACGCGGCGAATATCCTGAAACCTGCGTTGGCACGTGGTGACCTGCGGGCGATCGGTGCTACAACGCTCGATGAGTATCAGAAATATTTTGAAACCGATAAAGCGTTGGAACGCCGGTTCCAAAAGGTCATGGTCGATGAGCCGGACGAGGCAGCAACAATTTCTATTCTCCGTGGTCTGAAAGAGCGCTATGAGACCCACCACAAAGTGCGTATCAAAGATGATGCAATCATCGCAGCCGTCACTCTTTCAGCACGTTACATCACCGATCGTTTCTTGCCGGATAAGGCAATCGACCTGGTCGATGAAGCCGCAGCCAAACTGCGTCTGGAAGTGGACTCCAAGCCGGAAGAGATCGACTCCCTCGACCGTCAGATCAAACAATTAGAGATCGAGCGCGAAGCGATTAAGCGCGACAAGAACGAAGCCAAACTGAGCGAGATCGAGAAACAGCTCAAAGAGTTGAAAACGAAGAGTGAAGAGCTCAACGCCCGCTGGAACAAGGAGAAAGGCTATGTAGCTACTATCCAGAACGAGAAAGCGCGTATTGAGACCCTCAAACACCAAGCCGAGGTAGCCGAGCGCGAAGGCGATTACGGCAAGGTAGCGGAGATTCGTTACAGCCAGATTCCTGCCGCGGAAGCAAATATCAAATCCGCTCAGGATACCCTGCATCAACTCGGCACTGAGTCCCTTATCAAAGAGGAAGTCGATGAAGACGATATCGCCGAAGTAGTAGCCCGCTGGACGGGTATTCCTGTGGCGAAGATGATGCAGTCGGAGCGCGACAAACTGCTCCATCTGGAGGAAGAGTTGCACAAACGTGTCATCGGTCAAGACCAAGCTATCGAGGCGGTCTCCGACGCTATCCGTCGTAGCCGTGCGGGATTGCAAGACCCCAAACGTCCTATCGGTAGTTTCATCTTCCTCGGTACTACCGGTGTCGGTAAGACCGAGTTGGCGAAAGCGCTCGCGGACTACCTCTTCGACGACGAGAACATGATGACCCGTATCGATATGTCCGAGTATCAGGAGAAGTTCAGCGCGACACGACTCATCGGTGCGCCTCCGGGATACGTGGGTTACGATGAAGGCGGACAACTGACCGAAGCGATCCGTAGAAAACCGTACTCCGTCGTCCTCTTCGATGAGATCGAGAAAGCGCACCCGGATGTGTTCAACGTCCTGCTCCAAGTGCTTGATGACGGACGTCTGACGGATAACAAAGGCCGTTTGGTTAACTTCAAGAACACCTTGATTATCATGACCTCCAACCTCACGGAAGAGCAGCTCCGCGCACAAGTCCGCCCTGAGTTCATCAACCGTATCGACGAGATCATCCACTTCAGCGAACTGACCGAAGACGACATCAAAGCGGTAGTGGGTCTGCAAGTGAGCCGCATCCACAAGATGCTCGAAGCACAAGGAATCGACCTGCGTGTCACGGACGATGCGATCAACTACATCGCCAAAGAAGGATACGATCCGCAGTTCGGCGCACGTCCTGTCAAGAGAGCCCTCCAACGCCTCGTCCTCAACGAGTTGTCCAAATCGATCATCGGTGGCAAAGTGGATCAAACCAAACCCGTCATCGTCGAACTCCGTGACGGCGAACTCAAGTTCCGGAACTAAAAGGAGCGAATCCTTCTATAAAAATCTGCATCGAAAGTGCAGATTTTTTTGTGCCTGTATGAAAAAAAACGAGTTTACAAACTCTTTTTCTGCCCAAATATTTGCGCGATTTCAAAATGTTGTGTTTTGCCTGTTCTCGGGACATGGTCCCGTGATGGTCATGTGGAAATGTCGTATTTTACACGACTTTATTTGTTCTTGAGGATGATCCAGATGATCACCGGAGCGCCGAAGAGCGCAGAGACGGTAGAGATAGGAAGCGGGTACGCGAAAAGCGAACAGAGGACATCGCAGACGAGCAGCAGGCAGGCGCCAATGAGCGCCGAGGCAGGGATGGTGATGCGGTGATTCGATGTTTGGAAGATACCGCGCGCCATGTGCGGGACAGCTACGCCGATAAAAGCAATCGGTCCGCAGAATGCCGTAACACCACCGGCAAGAAGCCCGGTCGCTAATACAATATAAATACGCGTGCGCGAGACATGGATGCCTAAACCCCGTGCGTAATCCTCGCCCAGCATCAGGCCGTTAAGCGGTTTGAGTGCCAGAACAACAAAGAGCGCGCCGACCAGCAAAATAGGGACAAGCATCTGCATATCACTCCACCCCACACTGCTCAGCGAACCAAGCGTCCAGACAATAAATAGTTTGAGTGCATCGGGATTCGCGAAATTCTGCATGAGACTTACCAACGCACCGGCTATCGAGCCAAACATCATTCCGACAATCAAAAGCGAGACATTACTGGTCACGCGGCGACTGACAGCCAGCACAAGCAGAAGCACCAAAGTCGCGCCGATAACAGCGGACAAGGGCAACATAATGGATAATTGATAATTGACAATTGACAATTGTTTGGCAACGAGCGTGGAACACATCGTCAGTAACGCTACTCCAAGGCTCGCACCGGACGAGACGCCGAGCGTATATGGCCCGGCAAGCGGATTGCGGAAAAGGGTCTGCATGATCAGACCTGCCACCGAAAGTGACGCGCCGGCTAAGATCGCCGTAACCGCTTTGGGCAGACGGATAGCATGCAGAATCTGGCTCTCCATCGGTGACAGCGAATCGCCGAAAGGCCATAGCCACATCGTGCCGCTACACACGTCCAAGCCGAACAGAATGACCAAAAACAGGCCTAAAATGATAAATATAGATACATTCTTTTTCATTTCCGGCACAAAATTACTAAATTTTTTGCACATATCCAAAAAAAGTTGTAATTTTGTAGCCGTTTTTGCAAAATCGTAAATCGTAAATCGTTAAATCGTAAATATTTTATGTCAGTACATGTACAAAATAGCCGCATGACAACGGCCAAATTACGCCAGATGAAGGCGAACGGCGAGAAGATCGCCATGCTGACCAGTTATGATTTCACGCTTGCCTCTTTGGTGGACGAAGCGGGAATTGACATGTTTCTTGTGGGAGACAGCGCCAGCAATGTAGTATGCGGCAACCAATACACGTTGCCTATTACGGTAGATGAGATGATTTTCTTGACCAAAGGAGTTGTGCGCGCGGCGCAACACGCGTTAGTGGTGTGCGACATGCCCTTCGGCAGCTACCAGGTGAGCGAAGAAGAGGCGGTGCGCAATGCCATCAAGATCCTCAAAGAGAGCGGATGCGATGCCGTCAAGTTAGAGGGCGGCGAGGAGATCCTTCCGGCCATCAAGCATATGATCCAAGCCGGCGTGCCGGTGATGGGTCACTTGGGGCTGACGCCGCAGAGTGTCAACCAGTTCGGCGGCTACGGCCTGCGCGCCAAAGAGGAGGCGGAGGCGGAGAAACTGCTGCACGACGCCAAATTATTGGACGAAGCCGGCTGTTTCTCTATCGTTTTGGAGAAGATCCCTGCGGCTTTGGCGGAGAAAGTGACGAAAGCCGTTTCGTGTCCGGTCATCGGTATCGGCGCCGGCAACAAATGTGACGGACAAGTTCTTGTCCTGCATGACATGTTGGGTCTGAACCAAGGCTTCAAGCCCAAGTTCCTGCGTCATTTCGCAAGTTTGGCAGGAGAAGTAAAAACCGCTGTGGGCGAATATATCAACGCCGTCAAAGACAGCTCTTTCCCTAATTCGGAAGAAAGCTACTGAGAATCAGCCAGGTAGCTATGGTATGTGAAGCAGCCCCGAGGTTGATGAACACATGCCAAATCGCGTGGTAATAGGCGTGTTCCTCATCGAGGCGGAAGAAATAAGCTCCGGCGGTGTAGAACACGCCTTCTGCTATTATCCACCAGAAAGCCCACGGACTCAAACTGCGCCACATCGGCACAATAATGAGCAAAGCAGCCCACCCCATCGCCAAGTACAACGCCAGCGAGAGCTTCGGGTGCTTGCCCAAAGCCACAAACTTACCCACTATGCCGGCGATCACACAAGCCCAAAGGAAAGCGAACAGACTCCAACCGATCCATCCGCCCACACCGGACAGACAAATAGGCGAATAGGACCCGGCGATCATCACATAAATCGATATATGATCCAAGATACGGAGTTTGCGTTTCAACTCCGGCGAAGTAACGGCATGGTAGATCGTCGAAGAACCGAACATCAGCCATGCGCCGAAAAGGTATAGAAGCGTTCCTAACATCTGATACGCGAAATGCGCCGACTGCGCCTCATGCGCCAGACGAATCATCGGAACGGACACAATCATCATCGCCACAAGGGCTACCAGATGGGTCCATGTATTGGCTTTTTCTTCTGAAGACAGTGAATACATCGTTAAATTTTTCATTTGCGGGTACAAAGTTACTGCTTTTTTACGAGATATGCAATAAAAAAGTGCACAATTGGTAATAAAGAATATTTTTTTCTTAAAAAAGTTTGCCTATGTGCAATTTTTTTTGTAACTTTGCAGCATATTTGGAAATTTATCTTCACACAAATACATATTACTATGACAACACAAGAAATGCAACAAGCTTTTGAGCAAGCTTATGGTCGCAAGGCTGAGAAAATCTTTTTTGCCCCCGGGCGCGTTAACCTCATCGGCGAGCACACCGACTACAACGGTGGCTGCGTTTTCCCCTGCGCATTGAGTTTCGGCGCATGGCTGCTGATTGCGAAAAACAACGACCGGGTGCTTCGTTTTCACTCCATGAACATGCCGCAAGTGTATGAGATCGCGATTGATGCAATCGCTCCGCAGGGCGACCGCGCTTGGTGTAACTACGCGTTGGGATGTATCGATATCATCCGTCGCCGTCATCCGGAGGCTAAACTGGAGAGCGGATATGACCTGCTGTATTACGGCAATGTACCTGCCGGCGCAGGCTTGAGCAGTTCGGCGGCTATGGAGGTTGTCACCGCACGCGCGTTTACAGAGGAGATGGGCTGGAAAGATGCGGATGACAAGAAATACCGCACGGAGTTAGCCCTTATCGGTCAGGCTTGCGAGCACGAATATGCCGGTGTGATGTGCGGTATCATGGATCAGTTCGCTTCCGCACAGGGTAAGAAAGATCACGCAATCCACCTCAACTGCGATACCTTGGAGTTCGAGCATGTGCCGGTTAAGTTGGAAGGCATCAAAGTGGTGATCACCAATACCCACAGTCCTCACCATCTGGACAGCGGCGCATACAACGACCGCGTTCGTCAATGCAAGACCGCGGTAGAGCAGATCTGCAAAGTAAAACCGATCAAGTTCCTCGCCGAACTGACCGAAGACGATTGGAAAGAGGTAAAGGGCGCTATCACCGACCCGATTGCCAAGAAACGTGCGCGCCACGTCGTGGGAGAAGTAGCTCGTACGGCAGCTGCGGTAGAGGCGTTGAAGAAAGGCGAGATCGCTTATTTCGGCGAACTGATGACCGCAAGCCACGTATCGCTCCGCGATGATTATGAAGTGACAGGTCCTGAATTGGACGCACTGGCAGAAGCAGCTTGGCAGGTAGAAGGCGTGCTCGGTAGCCGTATGACCGGTGGCGGTTTCGGCGGTTGTACTGTCAGCCTTGTCAAAGAGGAAGCGATCGAGAACTTCAAAGCATTCGTCGGCGCTGAGTACGAGAAGAAAACCGGACTCAAGGCAGATTTCTACGTAGCTGAAATCGGTGACGGCGTTTCACGCTTAGAATAAATTTTCAATTTTGAATTTTTAATTTTTAATTCGTAATTTCTGTGAAACCGATTCAGTTTTATACCATTAAGAGCAGCGGTGGGCTGAAAGTGGAGATCTCGAATCTCGGCGCGAAGATCACCAAACTGCTCGTAGCGAACCGCAAAGGGGAAGTCAAGGACATTGTTCTTGGCTTCCGTTCTGCGGAAGAATGGCGTACGAAAGAGACCTATTTCAATGCTATCTGCGGCCGCGTGGCGAACCGCATCAAAGAGGGTGTGTTTGAGTTGGACGGACAGACCTATCATCTGCCCATCAACAACGGACCGAACAGCCTGCACGGCGGCATTGAGGGCTTCAACGCCAAGATATGGGAGGTGGTGGAGCAAAGTCTCTTTGAGATCAAACTGCACTACCGCTCCAAAGACGGCGAAGAAGGTTATCCCGGCAATTTGGACGTTTGGGTAACCTATACAGCAACCAAAGACAACACGCTCCGCATTCATTATGAGGCGAAAACCGATGCGCCGACCTTGGTGGCGATGACGAACCATGCCTATTTCAACCTCGCGGGCGAAGACAGCGGACGCGTGGACGACCATGTACTGCAAGTCTTCGCGGACAAGTTCACGCCGTTTGATGAGAACACCTGTCCGACCGGAGAGATCCAAAGCGTCGAGGGTACGCCGATGGATCTGCGTCAGCCGGCTCGTTTGGGTGACAAGATGAGCGATCCGTTCTTCGCCACTTGGCGCGGATTGGACAACAACTGGTGTCTTTGCGATGCCGATGCACCCAAAGAGCTGCGTCATGCGGCTACCTTGGAAGCGGACGGACGGACCATGGAGTGCTGGACAACGATGAAGGGCTTGCAGGTTTATACCGGCAACTGGATCGAGCAAAACGAAGGCAAAAACGGTACAATGTATGACATCCAGCATGCCGTTTGTCTCGAAGCGCAGAACTGGCCCGACAGCGTTCACCATGACGATTTCCCCGATGTAGTGCTTCGCCCCGGAGACAAACTCGACGAGATAACAGAGTACCGCTTCCTATAATTTTGAATTTATAATTTTTAATTTTTAATTTCAAAATGCTCAGCATTTTATTAGCTGTCAGTACATTGCTGACGACTTGGCAGTTCCGGCAGGAGGTGTCGGAACAGATGCCGAATGTCGATACCGTTTGGCACGAAGTGCAGATCCCGCATGATTGGGCCATTAGTCAGCCTTTTGACCGCGCGCACGACCTGCAGGAAGTGATCGTTGTGCAGAACGGAGAGAAAGAGCCGACCTGGAAAACAGGGCGTAGCGGTGGTCTGCCCTGGATGGGGAAAGGGCACTATCGCACGCGTGTCAAAGTGAACAAGGACAAGTTCTACACCTTGGTTTTCGACGGTGCAATGAGTCATGCGGACGTCTATGTCAACGGCGAAGAGATGGTCTATTGGCCGTACGGGTACAATACCTTTGATTGTTACATCCTGCCGCAACTCATCACCGGCGACAGCGTCGATATAGATGTCTTTTTGGAGAACAAACCCCAGCAAAGCCGCTGGTATCCGGGCGCAGGCCTCTATCGCAACGTGCATCTGGTAGAGACGGAAAAACTGCACATCCCCACTTTCGGTGTGCTCATCCGTACGCCGCAAGTGAGCGCGGACCAGGCGATCGTGACCTTAGAGACGGAGTTACAGGACGGAGTAGATGCAACAACGGCTATTCATGCCGGTGCGAAAGTGGTGACCGATATTCTCTTTGACGGACAAGTGGTAGCCACGATAGAAGGACAGCAGGGAGCCACAGTGATCAACAAACCGCATCTCTGGAGTCCCGAGACGCCACACCTTTATATAGCGCGTACGCGCGTGTATGGCAATTCACAATTCACAAATCACAATGCACAATTAATGGACGAACGCGAGACACGGTTCGGTATCCGCAGCCTCAGTTACACACCGGAGAAGGGTTTCCAACTCAACGGTGTGACCCGTAAGTTCAAAGGCGTCTGCAACCACCATGACTTGGGTCCCTTGGGCGCTGCAATCCATAAAGACGCGCTGCGTCACCAGATCACGATGCTCAAACAGATGGGTTGCGATGCAATCCGCACGAGCCATAACATGCCCGCGCCGGAACTCGTAGCACTCTGCGACGAGATGGGAATGATGATGATGATCGAGCCTTTCGACGTCTGGAACCACGGCAAAACGGACAATGACTACAACAAGGAGTTCAACGATTGGTGGAAATGGGACGTCACCAACATGGTGAAGCAATACCGCAATAACGCCTGTGTAATGATGTGGTCCAGCGGCAACGAGGTCTGGAATCAAGTGCTGGATGACGGCATCGGCATCGTGACGGAACTGCAAGCTCTCTTCCATCAACTCGACCCCACACGCCCTGTCACCAACGGTATGGATCAGGCGATGCACGTCATTCATAACGGCTTCGGCGCAGCGGTGGAGATTCCGGGTTTCAATTATCGCACGGGACGTTATATAGAAGCCTATGAGAACCTGCCACAAAAGATGATTTTAGGTTCCGAGACTTCTTCTACCGTCTCCAGCCGCGGCGTATATAAGCTCCCGGCGGTCATTCAGCCGGACGCGCTCTATGCCGACCAACAATCCTCCGGCTATGACGTGGAGTACTGCGCTTGGTCAGGCCTGCCGGATCAGGATTTTCAGTTACAGGACGATTTTAACTGGACAATAGGACAGTTCGTTTGGACGGGCTTTGACTACTTAGGCGAGCCTTCGCCGTACGACACGGACGCTTGGCCGAGCCACAGCAGCTATTTCGGCATCATCGACTTGGCGTCGCTGCCCAAAGACCGCTTCTGGCTCTATCGCAGCCAGTGGAACAAAGAGGAGAAGACCCTGCATGTATTGCCCCACTGGAACTGGAAGAAAGGCGAGTTGGTGCCTGTGTTCTGTTATACCAACTACCCGGTAGCGGAACTCTTTGTCAACGGCAAGAGTTACGGCAAACTGCGTCATGCTACTGCCGAAGAAGCAGAGCGGATGGCGAAAGGAGACCTCTCCCCGACTCTCTCTCAAGGAGAGGGAGAACCGCGCGTCAGCGCAATGCCTAAAGTGGGTCAGTTTGAAATCCCGGTATGGGGTTCTGCGCCGCGTCCGGAGTTATTGCCGCGTTACAGACTCATGTGGTTCGATGTGCCCTTTGAAGCAGGTAAGATAGAAGTGGTAGCTTATGACGAAAGCGGCAAAGAGGCGGCGCGAGAGACCATCCGCACGGCCGGCAAACCGCATCACTTGGAAGTGACTTGCGCCAACGAGGATGAAAATCCCGAAGAGTTATGCTATATGACGGTCAAAGTGGTGGATAAAAACGGTAACCTCTGTCCGTTTGCTAACAACCTCATCCGTTACAAAGGCGAGGGTTTTGTAGCGGTCGCAAATGGCGATGCCACTTGTTTGGAGAGCTTCGTGCAACCGCAAATGCACGCTTTCGCCGGGCAATGTACGTTCATCATCAAAAAAGGCGCAAAAGGCAAGTTCCTAATGGGGAAATAATACGTCATAACACGTCCCCAAAAGCCATCAGAAGCCTGACCCAAAGCGTGTTCGTACGTGCTGATCCCGCGATATGACCGCGATATGACCGCGACCTCTCTGATGGATGAAAGCCCCGAAGAAATGATTCGTTAGCCGAAACGGCTTCCGGGCGATGCTAAATGAAAGGGTGTGCCAAACGGCGCACCCTTTAGATTCCTAAATCCCCGCGAAATACCCGCGAAAGTGGGGCTAAAAGTGCGTAATAAAAGAGGGTAACAAATTGCCAATTATTAAGATTTTGCCTGTCACACCTCTCACACGACCCTCTTACGACTCGCTTACTGGAGACATACGGGACGATAGATCACGAGAGACCGACGAGACACCGACGAGATACCGTGTGATTAAATGTACGATTTTTAAGAAACCCCAACTATCTAACCTCCGCGCAACATCCGCGTAACATCCGCTATAATCATAATCTAGAACGACTACTTTACATAGATAGATAGCGGCTATGCTTGCATAAGACGATATTTATTTGTACAAAAGAAAGAAGCCATCCGACTTGTCAACAAAATGTGCGGTCGTTAGCCGCACATTTATCACAATTCAATCAACCAGTGGCGGTATTGTTTGAGTGCGTCGAAACGCATAAAGTGGTCCATAGTGCCCTGCGGGATTAGCACGTGCTCAATGCGATTGCACCTATCAAATGCGGTGGACTCAATGCGCTCAATGGACTTAGGCAAGGTAATAGAAGCCAAACTATTGCAGTTATCAAATGCA
>CAMNCW010000029.1 GCA_946534715.1 uncultured Bacteroidales bacterium
GGAGATTGCGACGGTCGATACCGCTCCGCTAAATCGACAAAGCAACTCCTGCCTCCGCTCTCCCCAAAAATTACAAATTTTCGGGGACCCCGCAAGGGCATTTTTTTTGAAAACGGAACTAACGTCCCTCTTTATCAGAATATAGGACAACTATCCGTGAGCAAGCTCCCGACAGCCGTCCTATATCCTAATAATACGCGATAAATCGCTTTTTTTTTCAAAAAAATGTCCGAACGCTTGCATATGTGCAAAATTTGTAGTAACTTTGCACCCGAATTGAACGCTCGTGGTGTATGAGCGGGAGACGGATCTACGCCGAAGCCGGCATCAGGCGGCGGAGGGTGGGATCATTATTTACATATTGATTGGCGTTTATTGACGCTTTGTTGTGGCAAATCGAAAGCTTCGCAACCTTTTCATTAATCAAACCCGCACAAAGAAACAATAGATGCCTACGGGTATGACTTTAGTACCGGACTGCTTATCTTGGCAGTTGGTTTGTCATATCGGCGTAGGTTTCATTGTTGTTTATGGTGTTTGATGGGTTAGCGAAGGCCTCGATTTGCGATAAGCAACAATTGAGGTCTGCGCTTTGTTTATGGGGGTCAGTACTGATGCGATAATTATAAAAAAATATTAAAAATATTTCATTTCAAATCAAAAATTAAGAAAAACTACTACTATATATACTTATTAAAACTTATTGTCAAACAAAATGAGAACTTATTGTCAAACAAAAAACACACGCGTATGAGAAAGAGAATCTTCTTCGTATTAGGACTGCTGATGGCAGTTGTAGTACAGACATGGGCAGAGGACGTCGTTTACACCTTAACGGCTGTTAAAAACACGTCCAACACCACCTATGCCAGCACGTATGATGTCACCATCAACGGCATGACGTGGAATGTGCCAGGAAACCAGAATTTCGATGGTTATTGGCGCATTGGAGGCAAAAGTATCACGAACGCCAGTCGCGTGATATACAGCAAAACGGCGATGAGCGGAGCGGCAAAAAGTCTTGTAATTATCCACAATGGAGTCAGCGCTACATCCGTAAGTGTCAGTAGTGTCAAACTGACGGTAGCGAGCGATGCCGCTTTCAGCAACCCAATTGATGAAGTAACCACCGACGGCGTTGTACAAAGTTCACAAACGGGAATAGCCGGGAGATTGATCTTTTTGCCTTCTTCGGGCGTAACTGCATGGCCGGCCGGTAGTTATTACAAAATTACATTTGTCATTACGAACAGCCCCTCCACAAATGGTGGTCTGAATTTCGTGAGTGCTGTATGGAGCAGTGACGCTAATGGCGACATACCACCGGTAGATAAAGAGGTTTACTCCATATCTTCCAGTGATGGAGGCGGATCGGGCTACGCAAGTACATTCGATGTCCGTTGCAAAGGTATGACATGGAATGTCCCGGGAAACAAAATCAATTCATACTGGCGGCTCGGAGGCAACAGCATTAACTCCGTAGAGCGTATCATCACCGGCAAGGATCCTATGAACGGAACTATTCGTAGGATAGATATTAAGCATAACGGCTTGAGCAATAATTCTGTAGTTCTGGAAAGCGTCAAACTGACGGTAGCAAGCGATGCGGAGTACACAACCGTCATAGATGAAATAACGCAGACACCGGATGTCTCAGTTGGCACGATGATTGTGTTTACTCCTTCCGCAGGTATCTCTGAATGGTCGACAGGCAGTTACTACAAAATCACTTTTACCATAACCAACACCAGTTCCACGAACGGCGGTTTGGATGTCCAAAAGATCACATGGTATGGTACAAAGGCAGGATGGTATGACCCCGCTATAGAAGACTCCCATATGCGGATGGATACCTCTACCTATGAAGAAAGAAAAAATAAGCTTGTTATAGGTTTTCCGCAGCAGATCAACGATGTCCTTCTGCGCATTGAGCAAGGAAGTGGAAGCAAAACACCGGATTACGTTTCCTTGTACCAAAATAACACGCTGACGATAGAGAGTTCGTATTTTATGAAGCGGATTCTTATCTATTCTTATTCTGACATGCAGATGGCGGCTTCTGTCGGCTCTTTACGGTACGATTCTGACATTAAAGCCACTATATGGACAGGTTGTGCAAAAGCTGTTACCTTCACCGTGCAGGCCAAAAGTACTGATGGTTTCGGTATTAGTGATATTATTACCAGTTATACCGATACGGATTGTGAGGGTGTCTATAAACCGATTTGTCATGCGGACACATGTAGCGATGCGGAATATGTGTCTGTGGATTTCTATGACAAGAACGACAGGAAGTTCGCTTGGCAGGTAATCGCGCGCGGCGGAAATGCCGTTACACCTAAAGCACCTGAAATAGAGGGATACACATTTGCTTATTATGACAAGGATCTGACGAACGTACAGAAGAATCTGAAAGTGAGGGCTATTTATACGCTAAATCAACAGCCCGACACGTTGGATTATGCCCTGCCGGCACTTAATGGTTTTTATGACTTTTTGGGTAATGGCAAGAAAGGCGCTGTTATGCCTCAGTTCGGCAAAACCAGAATGAGCAGTTCTAACTATAGCACCTTCCATCTTGCTACAACCGCCGATTACACCACCGGTTTCCAACCGTTACAGGATATTACGGAGAAACATACCTACAACTCCGCCTATAACGGCTATCAGCCGCATATACAGCATATAGGGGATGTGAATTCGGACGGTATAATGGATTTCAGCGGATGGCGGACGGACGGGTATAACTTTAATAAATTTACTTCCTTCACCTCACAAAAAGGCGATTATGAGGAGATAGAGGGTGTGTTCTATTTGCCAAACTGCGATATTAACCAGGACGGTAGGAATGATTATTTGCGGGCTGAGAAATTTCAATGCGGGCAAATGTCAAATGGTATAAGTTCTGTCTTCTTTTATGCCTATCGTTGGTTCGTCAATTACCAACAGCCGGATGGCAGTTACATAGAGGAGCAGATGAACCTGATGACCGTTGATGAATATGAAGGCACCACAGAGACTCCGACCTATGACCGCAACAACAGAGGCGCGTTTTCGCTGGAGAGTTTCTGGTCAGGTGGTACAATAGGATGTGACGCACCTTATTTGCCGATAGGTTCAACGCTTGTGCCTGTTTACCCGACGGCTGTTGTGGATGTTGACGGAGACGGCATTCAAGATCTCGTGGATGAGAACAATGGTGCCATTTGGTTCCAGCGGGAAAACAATAAATGGATTCGGATTAACAGTTATGCCCGGACATACATCCGTGATTTGAATAACGACAATATAGCTGATTTCATTTATGTGGACAATAACTCCATGTATGGTGCCATTTCCTTGCCCGATAGTACATATGCCAATACGCTGCTGACGGAACTGAAAGTGGACAATCAGATTTACATATACGATTACAACCGTGACGGATATGCAGATATATTGGCAACTCAATCGTCCTCCAACAACCAAACAGGCTATGCGTATGCCCTCCGCTTCATCAATAACGGTAGTGGTGTATTTAATGTTTTGCCGGAGCAGAATTTTGGTACGTATCGCCTGCTCTTTGGAGGCTGTCAGGATATTGACGGAGACGGCATCCATGATCTGTTGGCATATGAGTTGGATACCCAAAACAAGACGACCGGTGTCGTATATGCGCTCTACGGGCAAAGCAACGGTTCATTCGGAACTCCTGTGCAATTATTCACAGAGGCAGACGTTACGGATATCAAGAACCGCACGGTTAACGTAGCGGATCTGGATGCTGACGGCAAACAGGAGATATGGCTCTCCCTTCCTAACGAGGGCGTGCAAATGGGGAATACACGTACCTATGTAAAAAGCATGACCGGCGGCATAGCCAATACGTCGCCGAGCGCTCCCGCAAAACCGCAAATGAATTATAGCGACGGTATTCTGCAAATCACATGGGGAAACGGCTCGGATGCACAAACAGCAAGCGCTGATCTCACATATGCACTCCGCATCGGCACAACGCCCGGCGATAATGACCTCTTAGCCGCTCATGCCATGACGGACGGTACACGTCTCAACTTTATGAAGGGAAACATGGGCTATGCACATCAGTATGTAATGGATTTGAGCACCTATGCTCCCATGACCATCTATGCGTCCGTACAGGCTATTGACGCCCAGTATGCCGGCTCTCCGTGGTCGGAAGAAGCCATGGTCGAACATACCATCCAGCATGTAAACGCAGGAATCACCTTGAATAAAACCGATATTTGTTTCAATGAAACAGTTACGGCTACTTTTGTCGCTTTGCCCGAAGGCTATATCCATGAATGGATTGTGGAAGATGGTGAGGCGACGCCCATAAACAATTCCACCATCGAAATTTCATTCAATGCCGCCGGCAACAAAACAATTACCCATATCATCAAGCTGGATGGCGTGGAGTTAGGCCGTGCAGAGGCAAGCGTCAATGTACTGCCCAACGGTATCGGTCGGCAATTAGCGGCAGGAAGCGACCTGCAGAACGGAGTGATAGCGGACTACAACTTCGACGGTGTGTATGACATTGTAGCCGGCGGGCTGCTCAAGACCGGAGATGTCAAGACGCTTGTTCCTACGGGCCCGAATGACCCGAATGCTATCACCGTTCGGCTCAGTGCGGCTTGGAGCAATGTATATCTGTACGCATGGACAGGCACAGGACAGACTAAGCCTTGCGGCGCATGGCCCGGAACAAAGCTTACCGACATTGATGCCAACGGATATTATTACTATTCCTTCAGCCCTACGCTGACTTCCGTCAATATCATCTGGAACAATGGAAGCGGCGCACAAACGGTAGATATTACGAATGTGACTTCCTCTACCTGTTATGCGCTGAATAGTACAAGCGGTAATGACATTACCGTATCTACACATGAATGCCCTGAAACCGGTTCACAGGAGGTCGATACAGAAGGAATAGGACAAGCCAACTATCAGTTCTCCGTGGCTCCGAACATCTGGAATGCGAATATAGGACAGGGTGTATGGGTGGATCATACCCACAACGGCGCAATAGATTATATCTATTCCTATAACAACAGTTACTATGCCCTCTACCATAACGGCGTGGATAATATCAGTAGCCGGCAAACAGACGCACGTTTGTGCTATTATCTGGATCATGGTTATTATTCCGACGAAAAGATTTCTAATACCCGCGTGGATATAACCCACGACGGCTACTATGATTTTATCAGCAAATCCAAAGATGACGGCTCCTTCCGTTTGGTTACCCGTCAAAGGGACGGCAGTTATACCGAGTCGCCCGTTAACTGTACTGCTACCAGTTGGGTAATAGAACAAGCACTCTATGGTATGGGACAATATATGCAAAAAATACACCTTGATTTTGACCACGACGGATTTACAGATTTCGCCTATATTGAATCCTCGGAAAATGGCAACCAAAAGGAAAAATTGACCGTGTTGTTCAACCGAGGGGAAGGTACATTTGAGCTTCTGGACATTCCTTTTGCTACACCTATGCCGTACAAGGATTATAATATGTTCGTCATCAATGACCTTAACGCGGATGGTTATTGGGATATAGTAGGTGCTAATAATCAAGGAGAGCCGTATATCCTCTATAACAAAAATAACACCTCCTTTGCAGAGCCGCTTTGGTTGCCTCTCGGGCATTTCGAGGCATTCAACGCCAACACCGGCAGAATTGTGCTGGAGGACTTGAATAATGACGGCTATCTTGATATTCTTATCCCCGAGCCTATTCCTGCCAAGATCAATGAATACGGCTTGTATGCATGGTATATGGGTGCAAACGGGGTCAGCCAGCACGATTTCCTGATGTCCTCCTACAATGATCAAACGCAGTATGGAAAGTACCTGAGAGCAATCCGTCAGCGTGATCATTTAGATCTCTTTAATGCCGGTAATAATCAAGTTTACCAGTTGGTAGGCGCCACCAACGAAGCCCCTGCTGCGCCAACCAATATCCGTGCGCAACAGACAGCGGACGGTCTGCTCATCGAGTGGGACGCCGCTGCGGATGACCATACGCCGGCTAACTTGCTCCGCTATAACCTCTCCGTCAAACGAGCAGGCAAGAGCGGCGAGGAAGCGTACCTCATCTCTCCGCAAAACGGAGGAAACGAGCAGGCGGCTGTACTGCCGGATTACACATACATTTCCGCTACGCGGTTCTTCATTCCGCTACACGCTTTGGAATCAAGGGAGTATGAGATCGCCCTCCAGACCATCGACCTCTATAACGCTACCTCGCCCTTCTCAGCCCCGGTTATGGCAAGCGTATCCCGTTCGCCGATTGATGCGCCGAAACTGAGATGCGTCGGGGAACAGGCTGTGATTAGTTATATGGCAGAACCTACGGGCGCAACACCTGTTTGGGACTTCGATGGCGGTTCCGTCGTTGCCGGTAGCGGATACGGACCATACACCGTCACATGGAACTCCGGCGGAGACAAACGGGTCAGCATCACAGTGGATGGTGTCACCTATGCAGATACGATCACCATTAGCAATCCGGAGGATATGCAGGTTAATCTCCCCACCACGCTTCTCATGGAGCAGGCGGCAACAGCGGTGGTTCCGCAGGAGGCTACGAACTACCATTGGTATGCGAAGATAGGCAACGATGCTATCTATGAGGTGGGTCCGAAGGGTATCAACCTCTCGACACCTGCCAGAGTTTATTACGACAAACGTCTCACCGCAGAGGGATTGCAGATCACCGCGCACGAGGTATCCGGTAAAACTTCGCTCACCGAAGAATCAGTAACGCTCTATCTGGAAGTGTTTAACAGCAACGGTTGTAGCGCAAGGTTCTATACGCCGGTTACTGTAATAGGCGGTGTCGTTGCACCGACGCTCGACCTCGTTACGGTGGATGCCAACGCGCATAACATGATCCACTTCACCGCCGATGCAACCAACTTCCCGCAAGTGCGCATCCTCAAAGAGACCAACGTGCTCAACGAGTTCGCCGAAGTAGCGGTTGTTCCGGCTACAAGCGGTTCGTACACCGACCTTACTTCCGATGCGACGCAGCAACCCGACCGTTACAAGATACAGGGAGTGATGGCAAACGGCGATTATTCGACCGAGAGTGCGATCCACAAGACCGTACACGCTACCATCAACCGCGGCGTACGCGAAGGCACCTATAACCTCATCTGGAACGCATACGAAGGAGCGGAGATCGTGACCTACAATATCCTCCGTGGTTCATCGGCATCGACGCTTACGCAGATCGCCTCTGTAGCTTCTTCCGCTACCTCGTACACCGACCAGGCTCCGCTGGATGCCGAGCCCTACTACGTAGTGGAATACGTGCTTGCCTCCTCTCCTTCCGCGTCGCCTGTACGGCGTGCGCCCGCGGCATCGCAAGCCACCCTCATAGGACGGTCGAATATCGTGGAGCGAGAAAGCGGACAGACCCCGCCGGAACCGGTTTACTACACCATCCGCTTCTTGAACTACGATAGTTCAGTGCTACAGTCGACCCGGGTGCTCGAAGGCGAGAGACCTGTTTACACCGGCGCAACACCCGCCAAACCCGAAGATGACAACTACACCTACGAGTTCAGCGGATGGTCACCGGCTATTTTACCCGCCTTTGCTGATACCGACTACACGGCGCAGTTCACATCCACACAAAAGAGCCAGGGCCTCGATGAACTGCAAAGTGACCAAGTACAATGCACGAAGCTTCTCATCAACGGTCAAATCTACATCCTTCGCGGAGAAAAAACCTATACATTGCAAGGTCAAGAGACAAGGTAAAGTACAAAGGGACAAAGTACAATGTACAAAGTAATAAGCCGAAAAAACAACAAAATATAAAATGTTAGCACATAAAGAAAATAGTTTAGCATCAGAACCTGCCTTTCAAGAGATTTTGCAAGGTGTTGTAGAGATTATTGAACAATCCCGTAAACGAGTTGCGGTATATGTCAATCAAGAGTTGACAATGATGCACTGGCATGTGGGTAAGTTTGTGCTGCAAAAAATTGACTACCAAGAGAAAGCGGAGTATGGTCAAAAGATTGTGGCGACGCTGTCGCAACAATTGACAGAGCGCTATGGTAAAGGATTTACCGTATCGGCTCTGTTTCGTATGTTGAAAGTAGCTCGCGTCTATCCCGATGAACAAATAATGGCGACACTGTCGCAACAATTGACTTGGAGCCATTTTATAGAGCTTATCACTATTGAGCAAGATGCCAAGCGCCTCTTTTACCAGCAAATGTCAATAGAACAGCGATGGAGTTCACGACAGTTAAGCAAGTACGAAGATGCCATGTTATATGAGCGCTCGCTCATTGCTGCCAAACCGGAGGATACCCAAATTGCTACTATGAAAGAGTTAGAGCCGGGAGAATTGACACCCGAAATGGTATTACGTAGTTCTTATGTAGTGGATTATTTGGGATTACATGGATACTATTCTGAAAAAGATTTAGAGAATGCTATCCTTCAGCAGATGGAGCGTTTTATCCTTGAGTTAGGTCAAGGTTTCGCTTTTATGGAACGGCAAAAGCGCATATCTGTGGACGGTACAGATTATTTTATAGATTTGTTGTTCTATCATCGCACACTAAATAGACTTGTCGCTATTGATTTGAAGCTCGGTAAATTCAAACCGGAGTACAAGGGGCAGATGGAGCTGTATCTGAAATACTTGCAAAAATACGAGCAACGCCCCTATGAGCAATCTCCTATAGGATTACTTTTATGCAGCGAAGGTAATAGTGAACATGTAGAACTGATGATGTTGGATGAAGAAAACATTCACGTTGCGCAATACCTTACTGAATTGCCGGATAAGCAATGGTTCATTGATCGCCTTAATCGATCGATAGCTATAGCAGCTGAACATAAAAATGAGATAGAAACAAAATAGAATACCGTCCCCGGCCCGAGACGTTAAATTAGGGTGGCATACAGGCGCAAGCGTGCACCTAAAAAAAGCGTAATAAGCCGAAAAACTATAAAAATACAAAAAAATGGCACTTTTATTTGCAAGTGTCATTTTTTTTATGTAACTTTGCAGCGTGATTCAGAACGAGACAACATATGAGACAATCAAACGAATGAAATCCACAAACGAGTGGGACTTCTGCCTCGCCCATTTCGATAGGGCGTGGACGCTCGATTTTTACTTCCGCCTCTATGAACTCGTTATCAAGTATTACCCCAAACGGAAATACGGCTATGCTACAAAAGCAGTCGCTAATCCGCTCATTATCAATGAATTAGGGGGGGTATTCGCAGACTTTGAAAAAACCCGACGTCCTAGAACCGCATACAGTACGCCAAGCCGTGCATCTCATGGAAGAAAAATGGACACTCTAATTGACATACTCGTCACTATAACACAGGTCGTCGGATTCATCGCCGTCGAGATCCTTGGCATCTGTATCTTCGGAAAATGTATGGAGTTAATCGGATTGTTCCGAAACCCCGAAGACGAAGACTAACGCACGCACGATAATTTTTTTTACGCACAAACATTGTATCAGTCACCGATACAATGTTTTGTTTTTTTTGCCGTAATTTTGCACCGCTTTTCAGAACAAACCGCCGCACGTCGCGACCGTTCAATTCCTCTGAAAAGCGTGCATATGGCAAAAACCGATTTATTTATTGACCCCAACCCGCGAGCCGGTCACTCGTTCACACACCGCGACATCCTCTTCCGATATGTCGCCACCCACCGCGCTAACGACGTCGCTTTCTATTGCGACATCGCCGCCACCAAAGGTATCGCCGTCTTTCCCTCCGGCAGAGTAGGCAACATACAGCGTCCGCTTCCTTCTACGTACCCGAATAGCAAAGACAAATACGACGCAAGACGCAAGCAGCGCTATCTACACTTCAGAAGCGCTTTTGGATCTCACAAACCGATGCTTGCTGCGCATGCCTCCTACATTGCCGAACACGGCGAACTCATCCCCGAGGGCATGACCACCGACCATAAGGACGGCATCACCACCAATAATCATCCCACCAACCTCCGCCTCCTTTCCCGTTCCGAAAACAGCCGGCAAGGACGCATTCTCGTTGGTCTCAGAGATAAGGGCATCATCCCGTCATATTTCCCCCTGTGGATGCGCGACCGCTACTGTGAGCGCATGTCCGTTTTCCGCGCTACTCACACCCAATATCAACGCGACAAACTCACCCGGGAGGATCTGTTACAGATGCTCGTCGAAGAGAATTACGAGATTTCTAAACAATCATAAACAAATTACACTATGCCAAACGATATAAACAAACTGCGCCGACTGATGCGCACAGCTCATGTCCTGATAAAAGGAGACGAAGACCACAAATTTAGTCGTTCACTCGCACTCAAAGAAGCGTGGTGGTTCGAATCTTTCCGGGACGCCCTCAGTAACGGCTTTGCACGCTTTACCTACTACAAGAAAGATGGTACAACCCGCACCGCACTCGGTACGCGCTCGACACTTCTCATCCCGCACGACAAAGCGCCCAAATGCCCACAAACAAACGAAGAGTGGGAGGAGAGAGCAAAAGCCATTCCTTATTTCGACCTCGACAAACAAGAGTGGCGTTCATTCAACGTACTTAATTTTGTCAGCCTCGATCAGGCGTGGAGATTCAACGACCCT
>CAMNCW010000030.1 GCA_946534715.1 uncultured Bacteroidales bacterium
TTTCTCTTCGGAAATAGTGCCTGTATACTGCGTAATAGGTTGTCTTACTGCTGCTTCCATAATTATCAGTTTTGTTGTTTGAACTTTTTGCGATTGCAAAAATACTACAAAAAACTGACATATGCAAATAATTTCGCACAAATCTGCAAAAAATCTTTCTTTTTTGCGGTAAATCCACTATATCAAAGATCCTTTTACTCCATTTAACGTGCGAAGTGAGCACTATGGTTATTTTTTACTTGTCCATTTAGACTAAGTTAACACACTGAAAAACAAGTAGATGACACGCTGGGCGCATCATCTACAAACAGATTAGGAATATTTATTGACCGAAAACTACAAGAGTCGTTTTAAGTCTTCCGCAGAAGGAAGTGCATTTCGGTACATCTCCGGAAGTTCCTGAGAAGAACGGTAAGTTGCTACTCCCATCGGTTTACTCATATCCCGGAGGGTGAACTCCACTTCGGTATTATCCTTATCCCGGCAAAGCAAAATGCCAATAGACGGATTCTCCTCCGGCAACTTCACTAACGAGTCCAATGCCGACAGATAATAATTGAGTTTGCCTGCATACTCCGGTTGGAACTCGCCACCTTTGAGTTCGATTGCCACCAAGCATCGCATCCGGCGGTGATAAAAGAGCAAATCCAATTTCCGCTCCCTACCGTTAACAATCAAGCGGTATTGCTCGCCCATAAAAGCGAACTCTCCGCCAAGCGACATCATGAAGTTCTTAACGTTCTTGACGATTTGCTCTTCTACATCCAATTCATCTACTAGGTCGGGATTTGGTATCTTCAGAAAATCCAAGACATTATCTTCCTTAAAAGTCTGCATCGCCACTTGACGCTGTTTCTCATCCGGAAGGGTCAATGCAAAATTACTCGGCATCAAGCCATGCTGATGATAGAGATCAGAAGCAAGCATTTGGTGCAGTTGACGCTTACCGATAAAATCTCTTGCCACTTTTCTTATATAAAACCAACGCTCAGCATTGTTTTCGGTTTGCGCAATAATGTCAATATGCATCGTGAAACCAACCCTTAAAAACTGCTCTATATCTGCCGCGTCTAATTCGTTCGCCACTGGCGAACATTTTTCGTTCCCCAATTCGTTCGCCAGTGGCGAACGTTTTACAATAGCTTGATTTTCTGCGCTTTCCAATTCGTTCGGCAGTGTCGAACGAAAGTCAAACAACTCAATATAATCAACTACAGGAAGTATGCCGAACGTGTTTTCTGCTTGCGGTTCAAACACCGGTTGCCATGCTTCATAGAACAAACGCATCTTACGCATATTGCCCTCCGAGAAACCTTTTAGTCCGGGCATCTCTTGCTGTAATTGGTTAGAGATGCTTTTAAGAGCTCCTGTTCCCCATTTGGCATTACGCGTATTGAGTGATATGAACTTGCCCACAGAGTAGTACAAGCGTAGCATTTCGGCGTTTGCCAACTTAGCCGCACGATACCGGCTAATGCTAATGGCATTGCGTATCTGCCGAACTTCAGCGATGTAATTTTGTCGGATTGATTGTTCCATTGCGAAAAATTTTCGCAAAGTTACAACTTTTTTCTGACACATGCAAGTTTTCGGACAACAAATGCCTAATTACTTGCATTTTTAGCCTAATCTGTTTGTTTTTCAATCTGTCAAAGGTCATTTCACTCCTTTTAACGTGCAGAGTGAGGCACGGGGTATATATTGGTTTCGTTTTTGGTAATTGGAGTGATGGGTTCTTGGTGCTTCAAGGTTACAACAAAAAAGCACGAAGATTATCTTCATGCTCCCAAACTATCTCGCAAGGTTCTAATCGAAAAGATACAGCAAACATCCTTTTGCACATACATACACGCAAAAAACGCGCGCACGCGTTATAAATCCAATAAGGACATTTATTGGCTGTTCTTTGGCTGGTTAATAGAAATTTGCGAAGTTTCCGGGAGCCGCCAATAACGTTAATAAACGTCAAAAATATGTATATTTTTATCTTCCGTCTCCGTGGACGCTTCCTGCGGAATAACAGAAGAGTTTTGATCTCTTCATCAAAAAATTGTGCAAAGTTACTACTTTTTTTTCAATCATGCAAATAAAATGCCGTAAAACATATAATTTGGTGATTTTTATATCATATTGCGGCGTTTTCTGAGGGTTTTAGGGGTGCTTTTTTGGGGGGTATTGGAGGCTAACCGATCACCGCGCAAAAAAGCGATTATCGTTTTTTGGATTATCGTTAAAAAGTTAAAATGATTTGACGAATTATATATTACTTGTTCTTTCTTACATCCCAAAAATCTGCGATATAGATAACATTATCTTCTTCGAAATAAAGCATCTTACTACGCCTATTAATGGTCACATAACGATACACAACATTATCCCTCGTGTCATTCCACTCAATTGTACCGATATTTGGCATTAGAGCAATGTCCTTCTCTGCTTCATAAGTGCGAGTTTCAAAATCTAACATTGCATCAACACCAAAAGCATCCAAGATGTAGTCTGCTACTTCTTGCCACCCTGCAACAGCTTTTGGAGTCCAGATGACTTTCATGCGCTGTTTCGTTTATTGAGACGTTGTTCTACAAACTGATGCATCATTTCATGCGCCTCTTCTTGCGAATACACCTCACCGGCTTGCGCCTGACGATGTGCTTCTCGCAAGCGCGACTTCAGTTCCTCCGGCGTATCTTCCACACGATGAATGTGCTCGTAGAGATTTCCCTGCACACTGTTGACCAATCGTTGCTGATCTCCATAGGAAAGCATACATGCCATATCATAAACCTCGTTAAATGTCGGTTGTGTTGGTATCATAGTTGTGTTTGTTTTGCGTTTTATGATGCAAAGGTACAACAAATTTTCGGAATATGCAAGTTTTAGAGCACAAATCTGCAAAAAAACTTTCTTTTTGCGGGAAAAGTGTGGCGTCGAGGAAAGCAAGGGCATAAAAAAAGCGTGAAGATCACTTGTTCTTCACGCTCCCATAGGCCTTCGCAATGCCTGTAACCAGTAGAAAAACAACCGAAGTCCACGCTGAATATGTAAACATTGCATTCGCCAAAAGCGATACATTACACTTACCTGATTGTAAGCGTTGGTATTTACATACCCCGAGGACATTCATTGGTTATTGTCCGGACTGATTACAAGAAAGTTGCGAAGTTTCTGGGAGTCACAAACAACGTTCAATAAACGCCTTTAAAAATGTCATTATTCCACCCAACAAGAGACACTTCCCTCCAGCGTGGAAGACCATCGTCCACACATGCGCAAAGCACGCATAAATACATAGTCACTGCAAAGTTACTACAATTATTTTACATACGCAAATTTTTTGTCTAAATTCGTCAATATTTCTTCATTTTTGCTCAAAATGCCTCAAAATACGACATTTCTGAAGGTGAAGATTTGATTTTTGCAATTTAATTTGGTCAATTCAAAAAAAAAGAGTAACTTTGCAGCGGATTTATGAAAAGACGCGTATTGATAGTATTACTAACCATTCTTGCCGGCTCGGTTTCCGCATGGGCGAAAGAGGGAGACAAGCCCAATAAGTTAGCTTATTGGTATTGTATCGGCATGAATTGGCTTGACAATTTCTGCCTCAATGAGGTGGACACTGCGTATATCGGTTTGCCGGATAACGAATGGAGAATCGCCTTCACCAACAGCGAGATAGGAATACACTCCACATACGCCGTCAATTTTGCTGACGATCCGATATTAGGAAACGTAAGCCTTCGCTCTACCACAACACCGAGTCTGGATCTGGGTTTTCAGGTAGGTATAAGGTCCGTGAACTTCGGCTATTCGTGGGATGCGTTGCACGCGTATTCACAAAAACTCAATTTCTCTTTGGGAGGCAAGAGTTGGGGAGTAGAATTGCTTCGCCAGAAAAGTTCCAATATCCGAACCGAATTCGAAATCAAAGGTGAATTCCCTTATAAAGAAACATTGGACGATAACATCATGCGTATCACGAATACCAATTTAAATGCCTGGTACGCACTGAATAGTCCGCACTATTCACACAATGCCGCTATCAAACAATCGTATATCCAGAAGAAAACCGCCGGCTCATTACTCCTGAGTCTATCGTATTTGAATACGGAGATGACCTTAGACAAAGACACTTTACTATCGGTCTACTTTTTGGACAATGTGCAACGAATAGTAACCCACCAAGTGGCAGTAGGTTTGGGTTATGGCATCAACTACACCCCCAATAACGGCAAAGTGCTTTTGCACTTGTCCGCCTCTGCGCAAGCCGTTTTCTACTCCATCAACTATGTATCTTACATAGATTCACTACATCATAGCAACCGGTCATTCCCGAGTTATACCATCAAGCCGAGTACACCTGTTCATTTTACGGGCAACATGCGTGCCGCTGTGAGTTGGGAGATCAATAAATGGGTACACCTCAACGCACGTGCGCAGGTGGATAACATCCGTTTTAACGCAAAGACGGATAATGGAAAAGTAAACCTTTCCAACTGGAATTGGCAGGTCTATCTCACTATCGCCGCACGAATCGGCGTAGGCGAGAAAAAGCGTCATAAGATCATCGAGGAGTGCAACGACGGAAACTTTATTCCTTTCGAGCACAAGGCGCCGTCGAAGACGCGTATGCCCCAATGGATCACCGGTTACTTCTTCTCACCGACATAGTAGAGGGTTTGAGGTGGTTTGATATAGTTTGAAATGGTTTGACACCTATAAAAACATACGCGCTCATGCGAGCGCGTATGTGCGTATTATAAGGAGGGGTGTCTTAGAGACTTGCCTGATAAGCGTTTGCATCCATCAAGCTGTCCAACTCCGCTGCGTCCTTCACACTGATCTTGATGATCCAACCCTCACCGTACGGATCGTTGTTCACCAATTCCGGCTGAGCATCCAGCGCGCCGTTGATCTCCAACACCTCGCCGGTAACCGGCATATTGAGGTCGCTGACGGTCTTCACTGCCTCGATAGAACCAAACACTTCGCCCTGACCTACCGTCTCACCGAGAGTCGGTACATCCACAAAGACGATTTCACCTAATTCTGACTGTGCATAGTCCGTGATGCCTACAAAAGCCTCATCACCCTCTACACGAATCCATTCATGTTCGCTGGTATAGCGAATATCTCCGGGAAAATTCATGATACTGTATATTTAAGTTTTTAATTATTTAACAAGCGGTGTGCTGGGGATCTGGTCACCCAGTGTGGACATAGCGCAACGGAAACCGATCTTCGAGGAAGCCTTATCCTGATCCAGGTAACGACGGTTGGAGGGGTTGAGCCAATAGATACGATCAGCCCACGAACCACCTTTGTAAACGCGGCTTCTCTTGGAAACACGCGGAGCGAGCACGTCGGTCGGATCCAGTTTCGGATCGGTTCCTTTTGCCTCTGCATAACCGGTGGTATCCAAAGGATAGTCGGTGTCGATCAAGCTGGCGAAATCGCCATCCAATACATCACGTTTATCTTCCGGTTTACCCCACTCGATCTTCACAAAGCCCATGGAATCCACCTGGTAAGCACCGTTCTCACCCAAAACAGGGTGGCTATAGATGTTACCACGGAAGGTGTTGTACTCGGTAGCGTCTTGGAACGTAGTCTCACGATATACATCGAGCACCCACTCGTTGACGTTACCCGCCATGTTATAGAGTCCGAAATCGTTCGGAGCGAAGGCATCAACCGGCGCGGTGATAACATACGCATCGTTGAGGGCGCCACTGACACCCATCATGTCGCCTCGTCCACGAACAAAGTTAGCTTGCATCTGACCCACATTGCGTACCATGTCACGCGGGTGATAACCCGACCACGGATATACCTTGCCCTCGACGGTCAGACCGTCCGGACCTGCCACCGGCGCATACGCGGCAAACTCCCACTCCGCCTCGGTAGGCAGACGATAACCGGTTACGAAGATACCATCGGATGTTTTCACCTTGCGCTCCTCGCCATAACTGTCACGGAACGGACGACGTCCCTTCTCCGGGTCATAGGTCGGATCCAACAGGTATTTCTCGGTATTGAAGACAAACTTATCGCGAATCCACTCGTAGCTCGGGCGGTACATCGTAATAGTCTGCTCCGGATCCTCGGGACTTACTTCCTCATAGGAGTACATCTCATAACCGGTTTGTTGCTCCCATTCCTCTTTAGCAGCCTCGTCATCGGTCGGTTGCAGTTCACCAAAAGCAGGAATATTCAATGCGCCGGCATTGATCAATGCCATTTCGTTCACACGGTCGGTACGCCACTGGCAATAGGTCATCGCCTGATCCCAGGAGATACCCACGATAGGATAGAAGGAGAAAGCCGGGTGCTCGAAATAGTTGTCCTCGTACGGGTCGTTGTATGCCAGATCCTCACGCCAAACGGTGTGATCCGGTTTCGCTTTTTCCACCAGTTCCGGTGCTACAGCGCCAAATACCACATCAAGCCAATGGAGGTACTCATTCCAGTTGAGGTTATTGACCTCGTACTTATCCATAAAGAACGAACTTACGGTGATAGTACGGGTCTCGTTGTTACGCGGAGCGGTTACGAACTCATCTTTTTCGCCTACGGTAAAAGAACCACCCTGAATAGGAAGCATACCCACGGGATAGACGTTTCCAACACCTTCGTTCGCTTGGAAATTGGTCGTTTTCCGGTCAAAATAATTCCATCCGGTGGTGTTGCTGACACGCGTATTCAACTCGCGCTTCGGTTGACAGCCGAAAGCAGCCAACACTACCGTCATCACTACTACTAACTTTAATACGTTTCTCATATTTTTTTGTTATTATTATATACGTTTTATGCACATGTAGGCGCACCTTACACGTAGGCGCACACGTTTCAGCCTGCAAAGATACACTTTTTTTCTCAAATAAACGAACAATTTTCATAAAAAATGCAAAAAAAATGCATTTTTACACTAAAAATGTCAATTATTTGCGGTAATATGGAATTTTTGTAGTAACTTTGCAGCGTGAAAGCGCAAATTATGGCGATAGGTAACGTGACGCCGGACAGCTTTTATGCCGGTTCACGATTAAGCAAGGAAGAAGAGATAGTGTCCTGGGCAAAGGGTGCTCTTTTGGACGGTGCAGACATCTTGGATATAGGCGGTTGTTCGACCCGGCCGGGCAGTGTTCCTGTAAGCGAAGAAGAGGAATGGAGACGCGTTGAGGCGGCGTTGGGGACTATCAAACGAGAACTGCCCGATGCACGGTTATCGCTCGACACCTTTCGGGCAGAGATAGCCCGCCGAGCGGTAGATCAGTTCGGAGAAATGATTATCAACGACATCTCCGGCGGCAACGAGGACATGTACGCGCTCGCGCGCAAATACCATGTACCGTATATATGGACGCTATGCGGAGACTTGGAACTGCCGGCGAAGCATCCGGAGATGAGGAATATGAACCTGATCTTAGACCCCGGTTTCGGGTTCATCGGAAGTACGGAGAAAGATTTCGAGTGCATGCGGAACTTGGACCGCCTGAGCGAATACGGTCTCCCGGTATTAGTTGGAGTGAGCCGCAAGTCCATGGTTTACAAGCCTTTAGGGCTGACGCCGGAGACCTGTTTGGTGCCCACACAGGCGTTGCAACTTTATGCCTTGGAACACGGCGCCACTATCCTGCGCACACATGACGTCAAAGAGACGGCACAGACAATAAAATTGTTTGAATTGGTTTGAATTGGTTTGAATTGGTTTGAAAGTTTATGAGTTTATTGGCTTTTTCATTTGGATTCAAGGATGTCATTGATATCCTGTTGGTAGCCGGAATACTATACGAGACCTACCGGCTTCTTCGCAGAACAGGCGCCACAAACCTGTTCTGGGGTATATTGGCGTTTATCGTGGTGTGGTTTCTGGTCAGTTTCGTCTTCCAACTGGAGCTGACAGGCGCCCTCTTCGACCGCATTATCTCGGTCGGTGCGATTGCTTTGATCGTTATTTTCCAGGAAGAGATACGCATGTTCTTCTACCGCGTCGGTTCCCGTTTCTCGTCATGGCAGCTTTTCCGCCGCCGGATGGAGATAGACGGCACGGTGGAACGACAGGAGATACCGGAGATTACACGGGCATGCCGCCATATGGCAGCAACGAAAACGGGCGCACTCATCGTCATCGCGGGTGCAGGAAGTCTCAAAGAGATAGCCGACACGGGAGAACGGTTGGATGCGGCTGTCTCGGCGCGGTTGATTGAGAATATCTTCTTCAAGAACACCCCTTTGCATGACGGCGCCCTCATCATCCGCGATAACCGGCTGGTAGCAGCGGCTTGTATCCTGCCGGTGAGCAAAGACCAGACCATCCCGCAGCACTACGGTCTGCGTCACCGCGCTGCGTTGGGCCTTTCAGAAAAAACGGACGCAACGTGTATCGTTGTGTCCGAAGAGACTGGTCACATCTCCGTGACCGAAAACGGATCCATACGCGAAATCAGCACAGAGGACTTATTCCTCATACTGAACTCCACCTTTGCGGCCTCGGGCAGGGACTAAACTCTTATAGCCGTCGCCGCAGAGCACACATTTCTCGGGCTGATGGATCTGGAAGAGAATTGTGAATTTAATACCTATCGTAGCATCTTTCACAGCGTTGGCAAAACCGGAGGTGGTGAACACATCGTTCAGTTTTATGCCTTGTATCATAGACGTGTTCGTTCCGTCGGGGTTATACGCCGAAGCGGCATCATAGCTTGTAGGAGCTTCCGCCAAGGGGTTATTGCCCTTTATATGCAAATCCAGCAGTCCGTAGTCCACAAACGCCGCAAGACGGTATTCCACATCGCGACGCGGTACTTCGAAACCTGTTCCTTCCGGCAGGAAACCCAAACGGCCGCCAAACTCCAAGTGCAAATCCACATCCAAGTTCCATTTCGTGGGCAGAAGCGACGTTGTAAGCGGCATATTCTCAAAGAACTGCTGCTCTGGCATGTTACGGAACTCCGCGAAATTAGGATTTTCGGTAAAGCGGTAATAGTCGCCGTACGTATTGAGCGTTGCCGTCGATTTGAAGCGCGTGAAGACATTGACGTTGGCTTTCACACCGGCTAACATATAGAAACGGCGATGCTGTACACCGATCAAAAGGGGCACTTGCGCCGCAACATTGAGATAGGCATCCTTACGGCTTGTGATCTCATAGACATAGTCAAACGAATCGCCGTCCATATCGGTAGCGTTCTCTATCGCCATCTTCGACGCCAAGTTCCCATCAAAGCGCGTCCAGCCGCCATGAACCCCCAAGCCCACATCAAAGAGGAACTTCGTTTCGGACACTTTGTTACCAGACTGTAACTCATACAATGCACCAAGCGAACCCGCGGCACCTAAACTCGGACCATACTTACTACCGGAGGGCATCAATGCCCATCCGCCGCCTTCCAAATAAGCACCGACATAATTTGTATTCCTTGCCTGAAGGGTGCCACTTATCAGCAGCACAAGGAACAAAAGCCGGTATGTTTGATGTTTTTTCACCGAATAATTTGTATTTTTCATTTTTTTTTCGTAACTTTGCACCGTTTTTCGATAACAAAGGTTTGTTGCGAAATTCTTTTGCGGCTGCAAAAGTAACAAAAATTTTTGATATACGCAAATATTTTTCGTTTTTGATACAAAAATTCTACAAAATATGGCATTTAATCGCACATTAATTACCGCCGCACTCCCGTATGCCAACGGAGCAGTCCATATCGGACACTTGGCAGGAGTCTACGTTCCGGCGGACATTTATGCCCGGTATCTCAGATTAAAGGGCAAAGAAGTGCTTTTCGTTTGCGGTAGTGACGAACACGGTGTTCCGGTCACTATTCGCGCTCGGAAAGAGGGTATTACCACCCAGGAAGTAGTGGATCGCTATCACGCGCTCATCAAACGCTCGTTCGCGGATTTCGGTATCAGTTTTGATATCTATTCGCGTACCACCTCACCGACCCATCATAAGTTTGCGTCGGATTATTTCCGCGCCATGTATGACGCCGGTCAGTTCGTGGAAGAGACATCCGAGCAGTTCTACGACCCCGAGACTGGTCATTTCCTGACCGACCGCAACATCCGCGGCGAATGTCCGCGCTGTCACTCACTCGGCGCGTACGGAGACCAGTGTGAGAAATGCGGTGCTACACTTTCGCCGGATGAGCTCATCAATCCTTATAACGCGGAGACAGGAAACCCCCTCGCCAAGAAAGCTACCAAACACTGGTATCTGCCCTTGGATCAGTATCAGTCATGGCTCGAGGATTGGATCCTCAACCGCCACAAAGAGTGGAGACCCAACGTCTATGGCCAATGTAAGTCATGGCTCGACAGCGGACTCAAACCGCGCGCCGTGACCCGAGACCTCGATTGGGGTATTCCCGTGCCGGTAGAGGGCGCGGAAGGCAAAGTGCTCTACGTGTGGTTCGATGCGCCGATCGGGTATATTTCCAACACGCAGGAACTATGCGCCGCACAGCCTGAGAAATACGGCTCCTGGGAGAAATGGTGGAAACAGGAAGATACAAGAATGATCCATTTCATCGGAAAAGACAACATCGTTTTCCACTGTATCGTCTTCCCAGCTATGCTCAAAGCGCAGGGCTATAACCTGCCCGACAATGTGCCTTCGAACGAGTTCCTGAACTTGGAGGGTGACAAAATTTCCACATCGCGCAACTGGGCGGTTTGGCTCAATGAGTACATCGATGATTTCCCCGGCAAACAGGACGTGTTGCGTTACGTACTGACCGCCAATGCCCCGGAGACCAAGGACAACGACTTCACTTGGGCAGATTTCCAGGCGCGCAACAACAATGAGCTCGTTGCTATTTACGGCAACTTCATCAACCGCGCGCTCGTGCTCACGGGTAAGTATTTTGAAGGACGCGTGCCCGCGTGCGGTGAACTGACCGACTACGACAAAGCTACCATCGAGGAATTCAAAAACGTCAAAGCTACCTTGGAGAACCTCTTGGAGAACTTCCGTTTCCGCGAGGCGCAGAAAGAGGCGATGAACCTTGCCCGTATCGGAAACAAGTACCTCGCAGACACCGAGCCTTGGAAACTCGCCAAGACCGACATGGACCGCACGGCTACCATCCTGCACATCGCCCTTCAGATAGCGGCAAACCTGTCTCTCGCTTTCGAACCCTTCCTGCCCTTCAGCTCAGCCAAACTGAAGGAAATGCTCCAACTCGACGCTTCATTCGGATGGGAAGACCTCGGACGTATCGATATGCTCCAAGAGGGACAGGCACTCGGCGAAGTGTCGCTGCTCTTTGAGAAGATCGAAGATGCTGCTATTCAGGCGCAACTCGATCGTCTGGCGCGTATCAAAGCGGAGAACGAAGAAGCTGCTAAAGCGGAAGCACTCAAGAACTGGCGGCCGGAACCCGTCAAAGAGCCGACAAACATCGATGAATTCGATAAAAATGACATCCGCGTAGCTACCGTTTTAGAGTGTTCGAACGTCAAGAAATCCGATCGTCTCCTGCAATTCAAACTGGATGACGGCATGGGCGGACGCACGATCCTCTCGGGTATCGCGCAGAGTTATCCAGACCCGTCCGTATTGGTCGGCAAACAGGTACTCTTTATCGCGAACTTCCCGCCGCGTAAGATGATGGGTATTGAGTCGCAAGGCATGATCCTCTCTGCCGTCAACGCCGATGGCAAACTCGTTGTCACCACCGTCTCTGCCCCCGTCAAGAACGGCGCACAAGTCGGCTAAACAGCAACGCACAAGTGCGTAGTCAACGGTGCATAAGTAAGCAGTCAACGGCGCATAAGTCAGCAGACAACGGCGCACAAGTCAGCTTATAACGACACACAAGTCGGCTTATAACAAAACTCGGAGGTAAACCTCCGGGTTTTTCTTTTCCGCCTTTCGACATGCCGCTTCTCTTCCTCTTCCTTCCCTTCCTCTTTCTTTCCTCTTCCTCTCTTCCTCTCTCCGCGGTGTCCTGTGCGCGCCACCTCCGTTGGCGCGTCCTCTTCGTTCCCTTCTATTCAGCTGTAAAAGTTAGGTGATTATTAGGTTATTATTAGGTTATTATTAGGATATTAATAGGAGATACATAGGTTAGTAGCGACCCTGAAGCCAACCTTAACGGACCGAGAGGTCTATTGGACACAAAAAAAACCACCGTCTGGTGGTTTCTTGTAGCGGGACCCAGGATTGAACTGGGGACCTCATGATTATGAATCATGCGCTCTAACCAGCTGAGCTATCCCGCCAACACTTCGTTTT
>CAMNCW010000031.1 GCA_946534715.1 uncultured Bacteroidales bacterium
GCTTCCCGGTAGAACCAAACGAAGATATAGTGGAATCTTTTTGGGGTGATGTTGTGCTTGGTAGCGACTGCATCGCGGGCTTCGGCTGCCGTAGCGCCGTTTGCCCGAGAGAGGAAATAATCATCCACTACGGCTTGGTTGCGAAGCTCTACTTGGTGACGTTTGGCGGACATATAGGAGTCGTTGTGCTCGCGGACGAGATAGGGGATGTCATATAAGGGATAATCCATGGGAAATTAAAAATTAAAAATTAAAAATTACGAATTTTTTATGTAAATTACTTGATTGCCGGTGGGGTTTGCCATCTGCCAGCCGTCACGGGGGTCGGTTGTGCCGTATTTGGCATAGTAGTCGGCATAGGATAACACCCGTTGCTGTTTTTTGCGAGGCGTATAAGCGTTGTCATAAATGGCATAATAAGGATTTTCGCTTACGAACTCGCCAGCCGCCAACTTGTCACGGATAGTTCTGTAGATAGCCCTTTGCTTATCCAAGTCAAAACTATCCCAAAGCCGCCTGCAAGCCGCCATGCGTCGGCAGAATTCGCCTTGCGGAGCCAGTAATTGCCATATCCATTTAAAAGAATCCATAAATTTTTTAACCCGCCTGCCTGCCATTTATGCCTTATGCTATGCAGATATATATGGCAGGCAGGCTTTCTTTTTTATTCTTTTTTGGTTCTTTTTTCTTTTTTGTTCTTTTTTGTTCTTTCAATCGCCCATATATGGTCGATACGCTCTTTTTAATCCACGCAAACGAGGGTGAACGTTACCTCATCCGGTGCGATGTTGGGATGGAGCGTCGGAAAGTTATCGCGGAGGGTCTTGAGGACCTTGGTGATAGAGGCAGACTGCGCTTTGAGCACTTGTTGCTCGGCGGTCTTCTGCCGGAACGCAACCCCTTCGGGCATCGTGTATTTCTGCGGCTTACCGACGAAATCAAAGGTCTCCGCGCGCCGTAACTCGTAGTGGTGACCGTCCACGAGGAACTTGCCTTTCTCCTCGCCGTTCTGCTCGATGGCACACGCTTTCGCGTCCTCCACCGCCTTAACTTCCAACTCCTCTATCCTCGCATTTGCCGATGCCACCAACTGCCGCAATGTGCGGGTTTCTTCCAATGCGCTGGCACCTAATACTTCGGTTGTCTTGATTGCCTCCATGAGGGCTTGATTCATTTCTATGGGTTTCATGTCGTTAATTCTTTAATTGTTAATAAACCTTTCTCGGCGGAGGCCGTGTCTGGTTGGAGCGACGCTCCCCGCTGCTCCTGCCGTTCGAAGTGCCAAGTCAAGGCACTTCTCCATCCCGCTTCAACGGGACGACGCTCCGGGGTTAGTAAATGTGTACTTTTGGAATATCTCATCCAACTCGGCATAAGACATCTTTCTTGGGTCACGACCACACATGCGTAACGCTCTAAGAATAGCGCGTCTTTTGGCATTCTCATGCGGTGTCACCCATTCCAGATTGTCTTTCGACCAATCCATGACGTCACCGTTCTTGTGGTCGCACTGATAACGCACGCCATCAACTACCGGTCTCGGACCATGGAAGGTAGTGCAGACGAGGACATGACAGTAGCCCAGCCCATAGTCACGCATCTGCGGGTAGTCGCAACCGCGAACGCCGTTGTGGCAGTGTCTTCCGGGTGTGCGGCGGGCAAGACCGAAGTTCTCAAACACTTGTTCCAACCCACGACGCTTGGTGAGCGAGAAGAACAGACCGCTACCGGTGACGAACAGCCTGCCTTTGGTGCGACAACGCTCTATAGGCACGTCGCAAGGGTAGAGATCCAACCGCCCACCGTTAACCGTGTACGCCACAAGCATCTTTGGATTAGCAGCACTCGGTGCGTACTCTACAATTTTAATTTTTTCTTTACGCATAACATCGCTTTCCGGAGGTATTTAGAACGCCTCAACATAAGGTGCCTTGTTCCGAAAAGCGATGCAAAAGTACTGCTAATTATGTGGGAAAAAGTTTCCTTTGGACACTGAGAAATGTCAGGAATTTTTACATTGCTTGTAGAAAAGATGGTATTTTTCGTACCAGCTATAGTAGGCTTTCTTGGAGATGCCAAATTGCGTTAACACATTATCAAGTGTGATCTTGACGCCTGCAGCTTTGTAAGCAGCGATCCGGTCTTCGATTAGGCAGTAGGTCAAGCGCCGATATGCTATCTGCGGGATAGTCGGCACACGTTTGGTGAGTTGATTGTTGGTCATTTCTCGCGCTACTTCCAAGATAGCACGTTCCAATGGATTGATTTGTTCCATATTTGCAAAAGAATTGGGCAAAGGTTTGGAAGTGAAACGCGTTTCCCATGTGGCCACAAGCCTGCCAAAACTTTTGCAAGTTAAACATATAAAAAAATGCCGGACTCCCATTTCTGGAAATCCGGTGCAAAATTAGTGCTTTTTTATAAAATAGGCAATAAGTCGGAATAAAGTCGGAATAGAATTTTAGTTTTTCGTTAGGCAGAGGGTCTACTTCATGGCATTATTGAGGAATGCGAGATTACATACCCGGCACGCGCGATAGAAAGTGTCATCCTTAATATCGGTGCCGCATTCTTCGTTAAGAGTGGCTAACACTTGCGGACGAGACATATTGCGAAAATCAAAATGTTTTTTGCCCTCATCTGAAGAAAGATAGTTAGCCAAACTCATTGCTCCGCCGTTCGCAGCCTCTTCCAGATGTGTCTGAATATCGTCATCGTCCGCACATGGATCGGCTTCGGGAACAAGAAAAGTAGATAGTTTCTTGCAATACTCTTTCCGGCGCGTGATATGTGTTTTGTTCTCTATGTGCAGTTGGATTGGCGGCATGTTTCTACTGAGTGCTTCCAAGATTTGATGTTGCACCCTCATGGATACAGGGTAGTTTTTTGCAAGGAACTCGATGAAGAACGTAGTATAGCCGTAGATGATTTTCTTTTGCTCGTAGGATAGATGCTGATATAGTTCAGAATTCAAAAATTCTTGCCGTGCATCGCATTCACAGCAATACATGTAGGTGTACCAATTGTCACCTTCGCTGCACTCCATAGGCAAGGTGGGACTTTGCTCCCACACCTCACGTGCAATAGGTGCAAATTCCTTCATGAAAGAACCGAATAGAACCGATTTGCGACAATACAGCATGCAATCAAGGTCTTCAAGTTTAGTTGGTACTTTCATAGGGTTGGTGTATTCGTCGTAATGATGAATGGTCCAGTAATGGTTAATAGCCAGACTGATAACAGAAGCAGCAAACCCTTGGACTTGCAATTTAGCTTGTTCCAAGGGTTGCTCTTTCTTTCTAATCCACACTGCGGGTGCCGCGCTAAGTCTTTCTACTTGCGGGCACGTGGTAAATAGTACCACTTCCTCTCCGTCTTGATTCCTAAATAGGAAATATCCATTCCACGTAATAATGCCTTCAAGCATGGTGTTCGGAAACAAAAATATATATTGCAGCTATGAGAAGTTATCGGATTCCTCTTACCATCCGGTCATATAGATCATTGAACCATGTGACTTTGAACAAGGTATTCACCCGGTCTTCCGATAACTTGTTATACAGGTCCAATTTGCCATGTATGAACTCTAACAACGCATCATCCACGGCTTCGTTGAAATGCTCCTGCACATCATCGCGCGCATTGAGTGCGTTGAAGAACGCCATCAGCTCTTCGTCATGGGTCAATCGGTCGTGCAAGTGCTGCAGATCCACCTTGTCTTCATCCGACAGATCCAGCCCAAAGGTCTCATTGAGCGTCTTGATGATTTTGCTCAGCCATTCCAGTTCTTGCTCTTGACCACCACCAACCGAACCGGGTTGCAGACCTTCCATAGCAGTGTCCTGCGATTGCAGTTGCAGGTTCTTGGTGTACATGTATTGCAGTTTATAGCTGTCCAGTTGCGCCTCGTTCAGTACCTCGTAGGGCAAGGTCTCCGGATCAAACGGCAACTGCTTAGCCAGGGCTGCCAAAAAGACATATAGTTTCTCCAGCGATATATCCTCAAACGAGATAACCTGACAAAGGAACTTGTACAGTTTCACAAACTGGTTGCACAGTCTGCGGAAGCGGTCTTGCGTATCCACGTCATATTCCGCCTTTACAAAATCGCACACCCGATAGAGGATAGGATACACTTTGTTCGGGTTTTCGTCAGAGAAATATATGGCAGCAAACTCATCCACATCCTTTTGTGTAAATGCGTTGAACGAGAGTATTTCGGTCTTGACGTCATACAGCGAATTGGGATTCGTCTCATCTTCCTCCAACATATAGTTCTTGCCGTAGTACTGTTGGAAGTCGGCTAATATGTCATCGGGGTCATTGACGAAATCAATCACCATCGTGCTATCCTTGCCGGGCATAGTACGGTTCAGACGCGACAGCGTTTGTACGGTAGCTGTTCCGCCCAATGTTTTATCCACGAACATGGTATGCAGCATCGGTTCGTCAAATCCTGTCTGGTATTTGTCCGCTACAATCAGGATTCGGTATTGCGGCAATTTCAAGGCATCCGGGATGTCGATATTACCACCCAACTGGTTCATCGAGTTCTCGGTGTAATCCAAATCCGTTTCGCCGTCATGCACCGTTCCTGAGAAAGCCACCAAGCAGCCATAAGGTAGCCGCATCTCTTGCATGATCTGGTCGAACATTCGCTTGTATCGCACCGCGTGCAGACGCGAACGCGTCACGACCATTGCGCGGGCTTTACCTTCAATCTGTTTGGCAGTCTGCGCTGCAAAATGCTCAATCATGATACGTGACTTACGCTCGATAGCCGCTTCTTGTATATCAACGTAGTTGGCAAGCAGGCGAACCGCTTTCTTCTTCTCGTACTCTTTGTCATCCACACCGGATCGGGTAGCTAACTTGAAGTAACGCTTAAAGGATGTGTAGTTCTCCAGCACATCGCGGATGAACCCTTCCCGGATTGCATCTTCCATTGAATAGAGGTCAAACGGCTCTTTCATTCCGTTTTCATGCTCACAGAAAATCTCTATTGTTTTGGGCTTCGGCGTGGCGGTGAAGGCGTAGAACGAGATATTATGACGTGCCGTTTTGCGGCGTAGTTCGATGGCTACGCGATTGTTGACAGCATCTATATTATCCAAACGGTCATCTTCCTCCAATAGTGTATTGACTGCATCTTCGGTCTCCCGTGAAGGCAGATAGCGTTTATCAAAATCCTGTGCTTCCACGAGCGAAAGTGCCTTACGCATATCACGTGCCGACTCTCCTGTCTGTGACGAGTGCGCCTCATCAATGATTACTGCGTAATTGCGGTCGGGATAATGAGCTATCTCATCGCAGATAACGGAGAACTTCTGCAAGGTCGTTACAATCACTTTCTTGCGATGTTCGATAGCCTGCTTCAAGTCTTGCGATGTCATGTTCTTGCGTGCATCAATACACTCTAACTCACCTAACTCCGGTGCAAACTGACGGAGGTTACGTTGCAACTGTCTATCCAATACACGGCGATCTGTCACTACCAATACACTATCGAAGATCGCATGCGTGCGATTTTCTCCGTTATGCAGTGCGGCTAATCGGAAAGCCAACCATGCAATCGTATTGGACTTGCCGGAACCGGCAGAGTGCTCAATCAAGTAACGATGTCCGGCTCCGCGCTGGTATGTGTCGTCCAACAGTTTGCGTACGGCACGACGCTGGTGGTAACGAGGGAAGATAAGTGCCTCGCTCTTTTCCACCTCCAGTTGTTTCTTTTTGGGGTTGTAGATTGTTGTTTCTATCTCCTGTACATTGATATAGTTCTGAATGAGATCCATGAGTGAATCGCGCGTCAGCACATCTTCCCACAGATAGCAGGTGCGATACGGATTACCCGGTTCGTTCTGATTCTCGAACGATTTATTGAACGGGAAGAAACGAGTTTTTTCTCCGGCTAATTTGGTAGTCATATATACTTGCTCAGTCCCGACGGCAAAATGAACCAGGCAGCGTTTGAACTCCAGCAGCGGTTCGCCTTTGGGGTTACGGTCTCGCATATACTGCTTGATAGCGTTCATGTGTGTCTGACCGGTCTGCTTGTTTTTCAACTCGATGGTAGCAACAGGGAAACCGTTGACAAAGATAGCCAGATCAATCTCTTTTTCTGCATTCTCCGGACGAATCCCATAGCGCAGCTGACGCACTATAGCCAATCTGTTCTGCTCATATAGGATACGGTGTTCCTCACTGCGACCGCTATTCGGTTGGAAATAGATGAGTTTGAAATGGCTTCCGTAGCCACCATCAAAATCCTTCTGGCGCAGAAGATTGAGTGTACCGCCACTCTTCATCTCCGCTTTGATACGCTCAAAGATAGATTTTTTAGCTTTTTCTTCGGAGCCGGTACTACGAACGAGCGACATGTATTCGTCTTTCTGAGTAGCTTTCAGAAAGTCAATCAAATCGCTTTTCAGCAAACACGATTCCCTATCGTATTCATCGGGAGTATGAAAACGATAGTGGTCTTCAAATGTCAGATGTCTGACGATATGCTCTTCGAGCAATATTTCGGTTGCAGTTTTAGACATAACTATTTCGTCTTTTTATGTTTCGGATTAGTAAAATACGACTGTCCCGGACTATGCCGAGGTTTTGTGGGTAAAAGGACACCATCCTCTACTAATTTTGGGATAAATCTGTCACTGAGGTGCTTAGGAGATTTTTTCAAGAGAGCACCTAATTCTTCTACTGAATGTTCCACAATACAAGCTTCTACGATACATGCTATCAACTCATCAGCGCTCATTTTTGCTTTTACCTTTTTAGCTACAATACCATCAATAATACGCTTATTTTCATCTAAAGGTGAAGTCGCTACATTAGCAGTTGAAGTTGCCACATTTGGAGCAGAAGTTGCCACATTTGCGGAGGAAGTTGTATCATTACCGGCCGAAGTTGCATCATTAGTTGCCACATTAGCAGCTAAAGTTGCATCATAAGGAGCAGAAGTTGCCACATTTTCACGCCAAATTGTTGTAACAAACTCTGCGCTGAGGTCAATGTCCGGAGCGAGTAGATGTGCTTCTTGCATCTTACGAATATTTTCTGTAATACCGGTTCCGTATTTTTCAATATACCCGGCTTGAAACATTACCTCCGCTACGAGTGGATTATGCGGATAGGAACCGTGTTCCTTTAACAGATCAGCTTTGGTCAGTTCTACCGGCAAGGTCCCCGGATTACGAACAATGATACGATTGCGTGTAACGGTTACTTGCACGCTGCCGGTACTATTATAGTCACGATGAACAACCGCATTGACAATAGTCTCATAGATGACAGAACGAGGTATTTCGAACTCTGTTTCAGTCTGCACTTCTACATTGCGTTGCCCGTATCGGAGCGAGAGTTTGGACATCACCCAACTTGTAGCCTGATTGATTTGCTCGGCAATACCGCCATCGAAAGTCTTGTAGTCCTCAATAGGTTTGATGGCTTCATCTCCCAAGAACCAAGCACATTTTACTACCGCAGTCGGGAAAAAATACTGAGGGTCTTTCGCAAATAGCAGCAATGCTCCGTTGCATGGAACATTATTTCGCAGCAATCGCAAGTGTGTCAGCACGTTCTCAGGAGTTTCTTCCTCTGACAAAGGAAATCCCCGTTTCATTCGCGCTTGGTGTACGAATGCGCGTACTTTCAGCGGATCAATGTCTGCCATGGATACGCCATCACGTGTCTGTTCATCAAGATTCTGGTCTTGAATGATACCTTTGTATTTCAGATATGTTATCAAGGACTGTTTGACCAATGATTCCAATACCGCCGGATTAGCAAATGGGCGATATGACAATTCTCTTTGTACCTTATTGCGGAAGAATTGCTCCTCGCGGGAATCACGCGGCTGATTATCCAGATCTTTGATAAATGCAATACGATAAGCATTCCCCTCTCCGGCAGCGTGGTATTCCTGTTCGGTCGGAGAGAGTTCGCCCGGGAGCGCGTTGCCATATTGCTGTCCGATGAAAAGCAGGTAAACTTGACTTTTGGCAGCCTCTTCGATATATAATTGTTTCGGATTCCTGTCTTGAGATGGTATTCGTTCAAAGATAAAAGGGTCAAAGTACTGACTCATTAACTCATCATTACGAATAAAGTCAAAGATACGAATCCGCTCTGAAGCGAACTCTGCCTGTACACTACTTATGAAAACTTTAAATTTAGGCATACCTGCTTTTTCTTTAGTTTCTTACATCTATCTTGCCTGTGACCACATCGCTGATAAGGGCGGCGCGATATGTACGCAGGTCGGCTATTTGCTCGTCAATTCGACGGATAGTTTCATCAATCTTGGCTGTTTTGGTATCCAAGTACTCAACAATCTCTTGTTGTTCGGAGAGAGGAGGTATTGGTACATCCATATTCGCAACAGAACCATTGCTGAGGATAGGAAGCGTAGCAGCATTTGCCATTAATTCAAATATATTTCTTTTCGTAGATAAGAAATAGGCTATATATTTGCTTATTATTGTCTCATTTGGAGAAATGACAATTATTTGCTGATTTGCTGATGCTTCTTTCTCACTAAATGCAATTTTTCCTAAAGTACCTCCAATTCCTATAAGATATATGCTATTAGCAGGAAATATTCTACATGCATTATTATTTACTGCATCTTGACTCAATTTTCGGGCGGAATTGTCAATGACAAATGTTCCCTTAAAGTCTCCAGGAGTAAACCAATTAACATTTCCATCAAAATAACGTCTTTCGGCAGTAGATGGAGTATTTCCAGTTTGTATTTTAGAAAAGTGTTTAATTCGATTTATTTTCCATGTCTCCGGTATTTGCCCGATCCATGAGATGCCGGATTCTTTGAGTTTTGCATTTGGATTGAGGCCGCGAGTAACGGTTTGCGAGATGAGTGCTTTGCGGTATTGCTGCAAATCAGCCTTCTGCTGCTCCAAAAGGTTTACCGTCTCATCAATCTTCGCCGTTTTATCATCCAAATAGCGGACAATCGATTCTTGCTCGGAGATGGGGGGAAGAGGAAACTTGAAATTAGCTATCTTCTCTTGTGATAAAGAATCCATTATACTTCCAGATTGCGTTAATCTGGTGTATCTTCTGAACATCTCACTTTGAAGAAGCCAGTATGAATATTTGTTTATAATATCCGGACTAAGAGGACGTATAATGAGTAAATGGCTATTTAAAGACGTCTCGCCAGGCAATACGTCAATATAAGCCAATTTTCCGATAGTACCATCTTTAGTTATCAGTAAATCACCCTCCTTTACATGAATCTCAGGAGCCTCGTTAAATCTATCCTTGGAGATGTGGTAACATCTTTCCCAAATAACCTTGCCATTCTCAAAATCGGTACCTGTTACTAAATATGGGCCTTCATCGATAAATTCTTCGGCTTTAAGCCCTTGCCAACCAATTCGCCCCTTTAAATAAAAGAGGTGTTTCATTGCTTGTACTTTCCATCCTTCAGGTATTTGCCCTATCCATTGGATGCCGGAGTCTTTGTATTTGGGATATGATTTCATTAGCTTATTGTTGGCTTATGATTAGCGTTATCTATCGTGTATCTAACGTATATCTATCGTATATGTTACGTATGTAGCAGCAGATAACCAGCGGATTTAATCGAAGATCTGCGCTAACAAATCTTGAATCTGTTGCTGGCGGGTCATGCCTGTTTCGGGATTGATGCCGATGATACGTTCGCGTATAGCCTCAGCCGACTCCGTCTTCTCCTCCTTATGGAAATAAGAAGTAAAATTGATAGCATACTGCATACGTGTCTTGGTATAGTCGATCCACGATTCGGGGTCGATATTCGGCAGCACTTCTTCGGTGAAATACTTCTGGATGTCACAGTTCAGGGCAACCGTTTCGGTGTCACGTTTCTTGGAGTCGGGTTGCGGTCTACCTGCTTTCATAACAACCTTACCGTCTTTTCGCTGAGGCTGCTCGATGGTCAGTTCATACGCGCCGAAGAACGTATTCGGGAAAATTTTGCAGAACTCGTTCTCCTGATACTCCGTATAGAGTTTGAGCACGTGCTCAATATGCTCCGGACGGATGTCATTACGTTTGCTACCCAGGCTCTTCTTAGCCGGAATGCAGAAGGTAGAAGCGTCAATCAGTTGTACCTTGCCGCGCCGCTGAGCCGGTTTGTTATTGGTCAGAATCCAGATATACGTAGCGATGCCGGTGTTGTAGAACAGGTCTTTGGGCAGTGCTATGATACAATCGAGCCAATCGTTCTCAATGATCCACCGACGGATGTTGCTCTCTCCCGAACCTGCGCTACCAGAGAAGAGCGGTGAACCGTTGGTAACGACACCTATCTTACTGCCGTTCGGTTCCATCTTCGACAGCATGTGCTGCAAGAAAAGCAGCTGACCGTCACTCACACGCGGCGTACCGGCTGTGAAACGACCGTTGGGATTGAGCGACTCATTGAGCACGTAGTCCTGTTCAATCTTCCACGTGATACCATACGGCGGATTCGCCATCATATAGTGAAAACGCTTGCCCTCAAAGCGGTCTTCAGTCAGCGAGTTACCAAGACGGATATTATCCGCTTCCGAACCGGTGATGAGTGCTTCGGACTTGGCGATAGCGAAAGCCACCTCGTTCAACTCCTGGCCATAGGTCTTGATGGTCGGTTTGGCGGTGTCTTTGCAGACCTGCTCCAAGATATAGTTGCGACCGATATTCACCATCCCACCCGTTCCGCAGGTCGGGTCATAGATAGTGCGGATGATACCTTCGTGTGCCAGTTGCTCTTTGTCCGGTTCAAAGAGTACAGCCGACATCAGACGGATAGCGTCACGCGGCGTGAAGTGCTCTCCGGCGGTCTCATTGGAGGACTCGTTCGCGAGACGGATAATCTCTTCGAAGAAGGATCCCATATCATGGTTATCCACCGCTTCGGGCGAGAGATCGAGTTTGCATATTTCCTCAATCAGACGGTATAGCAAACCGTGACGATTGAGCTTCTGAATCGTTTTGTCTAACTGGAAATAGCCGAATATCTCTTGTATGTCATGGCTAAAGCCGTTGAGATACATGCGGAAGTTGATGTCGATGTTCTGCGCATCGTCCAGCAGCGTCTCTAATGTGAAATTGGACGTATTATAAAAGGTATTATTATGCGCGGCCTTGCGCAAGATAGGATGCAGCTTGTCCGTGGACAGTTTGTCCTTGAACGCAAGGTACGTCTTGTTCACCTCTGCGTTATAGGGAGCGAGGATACAATCCATGCGTCGAAGCACGATGAACGGGAAGAGCACGTCGCCCAACTCATTACGCTTAAACGTGAGGTGCAACACCTTATCGAGGATGTCCCAGATGAAATTTACATTCGGTTGCTGACTTGGCATATATTTGTCTGTTTTTGTTACTTAAATTGGTTTCTTTTTCAAATCCGGTGCAAAAGTACTGCTTTGGAGTGCAAAGATGCTGCACAGGAAGTTAAAATCTATATTATTTTAGGAGTCTATTGTTTTTTGTTCCTATACAAATGTTATTATTATACATTCTTCGTGCATCTTGGAGAATATTCTCATAGCTTCCTTCGGAAACTTCGCTCTCTTTGAAATAAGGATAATCAATATCCACATCGGTTGTTATACGAGCAACTTGATTTCCGTCTCTTGCAATTTTGAGCAAATCAAATCCTGCGCCGCACTTCATGCGTATATAGTTAGTTACAATTCCTCTATCATGGAAATCCGTAGCTAAACCTTTATGCAATGTCAAGTTAAAATTTAGTCTTGGACGCAGTTCTTGAATTTTATCTTTTATTTCTTCGTAATCTTGTTGGAATGTCGGAGTGTCTTGTGTAAAAATGGATATATGCAATTCCGTGCCCAAAGTTGTTGGCAATAACGAATTTAATATTGCATATAGATTTATATTCCTTTCTTTAAGTACATATAAATCGGAAATGACTATCGCGTTAAAATTATGCCTTGCTTTTTGTCTCATCACAGACCAATCAGCTACTTCATTAGTCCGAAGAGGAATACCATTATCCTTATATAGGCACGCAAATTGTGCATATGTGGATGGCGTTATTAGTAGAATCCCTAGTTTCTCTGCTTTTTGTATCACAAAGGGCTTATCATCACTTAGAAATACGGACGAACACAATGCATCTTCCGATATGTTGTTTAAATCAATCCTTTTCTCATCAATTTGAAGACTACCATTAGCCCATAATTTCTTAACTTTACTGCATAGTTGGTTTTCTCGAGAGGCTGCGTTGAACTGAGCTTCATCATCAATCCACAATATTGCTTTATTCCTTAGAAATTTGAAAAGCCCTATCCAGCATTGATTTCGCACTATTTGCTCATCATCAAAAGGCGAACTCGGAGAAAATCTCTCTGAGAACTTTATAAGGAAATTAACTTCACAATATGTATTTCTTTTCGCCATATTAGAGCATCAAACACATTGCTAAATTATCCGCCTCATCGTAAAAGCCGTCACCAAAAGGACGAGTAAAATTACCTTGCATACCGTACTCCATCTTATACGGTTCTCCATCTGTCGGGAAATAATACGTTGCAATCGGGCAGTTGTCATCAAGGTCTGCTTGGTCTGCGAAGTGCATATCGGCTACTTGTACCTGCGATTTACGTATCATGTATTCCGAGTGCGTCTCAACCATGATGCGGAAACCCATATTGCGCACTTCCTCAAAAATGTCCGCAAGAAGACTCTGCCAGTTCGGATGCATGTTTTGTTCGGGTTCTTCAAAGATGATTAATGGCTTGTTCCGATAGTTTTTATATTTACGCATGAGCGAAGAGAGATGCAGGAGCAGAGTCATCATCTGAATCGCGCCCATACCCAGTTCAGACATAGATGATGCGAACTCATGTTCGTGCTCTTTGATGCTAACAGAATATGCTTCGCCATAATGGTTTTCAATTTGGAAATCAACACCTATATGCAGGTCACGTATCCATTTGAGAATAAAATGATGCTCTTCTTCTCCCGGTAAGATATGTTGTTGGTACCATTCATGAATAATAGCTACTGTCTCATCATTATGATCGTCCAAACTGAAGATTGTTTTCTGGGTCGCGGCATGTGCTCCGATATACTCAATATTGGAAGATGCAAGCGCCCATCTTAAATGCCCGATAATGCGTTCAATGTTCTGTGCATATACCGGATTTTTTGCTCTTTGCGACTGTGATGTGATATTCTGGGTTGAAAGTTGCAACTTCATTCCTTTCAGCATACGCACAAGCAGATTATCGTTGGGATTGTCATTATTGAGTGACAAGTTCATCTCGAACAACAACTCTCCTGTGGAAGTTTCGGCTGATTGTTTACGATACTTAATATCAGCCTTTAAGTTTTTGAGGCGTGTATTCAACTTTTCTTTTTCTGCATTCAGAGAAGTGGATTTACTAACCAAATTCATTCTCTTTTCGATAGGAAGCACAATATGAGAATCGTTCAGTTGATTTTGGATAGTATCCAATTGGTCAGACAGTTGTTTCAACTGATTATCCAACTTTTCCACCTGCTCTTCGGCATCATCGGTAGCAGCAACACCACCGATATTATACAAACGCATCTTGCCTTCTTTTGCATCTACTTCGAAGGCACATTGAACGGCTTTATCCTCAATACGAAGAAATGGTACTACTGCAATCGGAGAATTGTCTGCTTGCTGCTCAACTTGAATAATAGTATAGATGTTCTCACTCAATTCGGCATTGAATGTAATGGACTTTTCAGCAGAATTTCTATTATGAGCTTTTTCGAAAGTACCAATATTTAATCCTTTTAAGTCAAAATGGAATTTTGGGGTCATGCCCTGCAATGAGTAGTCATTGCCTACGCTGGCAAGATTAGTCATGTTCTCCACAACCAACCGCAAAGCTTTCACAATGGTCGATTTTCCAGCATTGTTGCCTCCTACAATATAGGTAATACCTTTTAGACTAATTGGCTTTAGTTCCTCAAACTTGCGGAAGTTTCTCACTCCGATGGACTGAATTCCGCTATGATGCATAGAATTCGGAGTAATGCCCCTTTCGGATGCTATCTTGAACGCTAAATCACGATTGAACTCATTGGCTAAGGCGAGATATATATCATCGTTAATTCTGTAGTTAGGATCAGCAGGCACATTGTAACCCATCGCAGAACAAAATTCCGTCAAGGTTGCCACTCCGATATTCAACTCTTTACAAGCCTTTATTAGTTTGATTGCCATAACCTATTTTGTGGTTTTCGTTGCAAAAGTACTGCCTTTGTGTGCAAGGATACTGCACATATTAGCAAAAATGCATTATTTATAAAATTTATTTAATGTTTTCACATGATCACGCATCATTTCGCGTACCGATTGTGGCTCCAGTACCTCCAACTGACTGCCGAACGAAAGCAACAATGCAATCAGTTCATTATTTGGTATCACATCAATACTGATACGAAACTCTTTGTCGTTGTTGTGCTGTGACGGATGAAGCGGTTTATTCTTGATATATGGATATCTATCAGGCGCAACGCGCATTACGATATGCTCTACCTGCTTGCCTTTCGGTACTGTCACTCCTACCACGTCCTCAAAATACTCATCAAAATCAAGATTCTCAGGTTTAGGGATATATTCCGCAAAAATGGGCGATACTGCCTCAATGCGGTCTAATGCAAAATTCGTAATATCCTTAAACTCCGTGTTCCACCCTAATAGGAACCAACGGTTATTATATTGCTTGAGATAGTACGGATGAATCTCACAAGTTATCGGTTTGTTCTTCTTGAATGACTTATACCGGATATTAAGCACCTGCTGATTGACGATAGCTTCAAAGAGTGGAGTGATGTTCTCCAAACCCTTGAGATCAAGGTTCTGCTCAAAACCAATCACGCTATCCTCACTGCTCTTCAGATGGAATGTATCTTCCAACTTGCTCAGAATCTCCTCCATCCATTCGAAATGCGGCATACCCTTAAAGCGGTTCAGCATCAGAATCGTCTCCTTCAGCTGATTCATCTCATTATCGGTAATGGGCGCTTTCTCTATAGAGAAATTAGGATCTGCATAACGGTAATAGACGTTCTTACCGTCACGATAATGCTCAATCTCGGCACGATAACCCGCATTGCTTTCCATGTGGTTGATGTCATCGTATATCTGACGGCGACTCACACTCATTCGCTCCGAAAAAGCATCATATAATGCCTCCGAACAGGCAGCGGCTAATTCCCGCCAACCATAACGACCATGCTTCGAACGCAAGCATCGGTCTATCGCGCGATAACGCACTATTGCACCCTTGTTTTGAGCCATGATATAGTTTGTTTAGCCTTTGCACACTAAAAGTGCGCAAAGTTACAAAATTTTTCTGATATATACAAAAAAATCCATGATTTTCTAAAATTTGCTAAGCGAAAATAAAAAAAACACACCAAAATTTGCGAATGTCAGATTTATTTTGTATCTTTGCAGCGTGATTGAAATATTCGTGCAATGAAGCGATTTGAAAACTTAGAAATTAATTATTTCAGAGGCATCAAAAAAATGCGTCTCGATAACCTTGGACAAGTGAATGTGTTTGTAGGCGCTAATAATGTAGGGAAATCTTCTATACTTGAGGCATTATTTATTCTTTCAGGTAAGCAGCATCCCTATTTGCCAAGCTCATTAAATTTTATCCGCGAGGCGGCGAGAAAGGATTTTGACCATCTCAAATATCTATTTTACAATGCAAATATTGAGCAACATCCTGTCATTTCTGCTAATACGACAACTCAGCAACAACATCGCGTGGAGATATCTTTGATGAGCGAGGTTGATATGGATAAACAAGATACCAGTATAGGTTTATCTTCCAAAGAAACTCGTAAGATTACGGGAGTCCATATGTTCTGCAAGGACCCGAAGCAAGAGTTTGAAGTCAAACTTTATCCTAACAAGAATGGAGATGGTTTAGCCCTACACTCAACCATTCAGATAATGGACGAGGTCGTCGCAAATTTCTTACCGAGTATGGGACGTGAGGGAAATGCCGTTGAGATGTATTCGGAGCTTGTAAGAAATAATAAGAAAAATGGAATTGTCCAAGCGCTTAAAGAGTTTGACCCTGCTGTTGAGGATATTGATTTATTGAGTGACGGTTTGTATCTGAAATACAAAGATAGAGATAACCTTATCCCTTTATCAATGGCAGGTGACGGTATTCGTCGCTATCTGGGCATTATAATGAGTGCAGCAATTTCAAGAGCGAATTTGCTATTGATAGATGAAATTGAAAACGGTTTACATTATTCTGTATATACCAAGTTATGGAAAGCATTGATTACAATTACTCAAAAGAATAGTATTCAATTGTTTGTAACTACTCATAACAAGGAAGTCCTTCGCAGTTTGTATTCAGCGTATTCCGAATTACAGTCAGGTTTGGATAATGAATTTATAAAGGTTTATACGCTCAAATTATACGAGAATGGTGAACATACAGCGTATCCATTGTCGACCAAAGGTTTAGAGGGCGCTATAGATAACGAAGTCGAAATAAGATAACGGACAGATGAAGCAGAATTATACAATTATTGTAGAAGGAATAGCAGATAAGCGTTTTATTGATTGCTATTTGCAGTATTTGTCGCAACAAGATGCACGTATTGTATATACAAAGGATGTGATAAACCACATATTACCGGTGGATGGCTGGGAGAAATTAAAGGCAGATGATGGTCAGTCCCAGCGAAATGCTATGCTTGATTGTACGGCACGAGGAGGAATAAATCTAATTGTATTCGACGCAGACAATGACGTGGTTAATAGGCGGAACGAAATCCAAGAGATTTTAGACAATTATAAACTTAATGCTGAAATATTCTTATTCCCGAACGATAAGGATAGAGGGGCATTGGAAGATTTGTTAGAAGGGCTTATAAATCCGGCTAATCAATGTATATTCGATTGCTGGGAACGTTATGAAAATGATTTGCAACACCAATATATTGCTTGGAAGGTTCCTCATCAACCTACCATACCCGCTAAGAAAACCAAGATCTATGGCTATCTCGAGGCATTGTTAGGGGAAAGCAATTCTCAGAAAAAGTTAATTAAAGAGAGCGAGAGAAAATACTTAAATACAAACCATTGGAGACTTAACAATCCCGCAATAACTGAATTAAGTAACTTTTTATTGAATCATTTGACGTAAGTTTAGATGCGAAATGCGTTCTCCCCGTAGGCATTGCTTGCGGGGATTTTTTTGACCATCTTCTATTGTCGGATGAGATATGTCCGTTTATGTCTTCCAGCGAGGATATCCGGATTATCTATTGCATGTGCTGATAGGGGAGCGCCTCGGGCGCTTCTCTATTTTTACACCTTACCTTAAAATATCTTTGTATTCGTCGGTGCGGGTCAGCACTTTCTGCGCGTAGGAGCAGACAGGGACGATGTGGCGGTTGTTGGCACGGGCAAAGTCCACTGCGGCAAGAACCATCTGGCGCGCAATACCTCTTCCCTCAAAGCCGTCAAAAACACGGGTGTGATCGATGATCATCCGTTGTGGAGTGGGGCGCTGGTACGTCATTTCGCCCACTTGCACCGGTTCGGTACATGCTCCTTCTTCGGTGGCTCGCATCCATGCCTCAAAAATGCCGTTCTTCTCGGTCTCTTGGTGTTGAATAGTTATCATAGTTGCTCTAAATCTAATAATCGTTTCTTGATATCTGTTCCATAGGCGTAGCCGCCTAATCGGCCATGCGCTGCAATGACTCGGTGGCAGGGGATGATGAGGGCGATGGGATTGCGTCCTACGGCTTGTCCGACCGCTTGTGCGGAACAGCATTCTACCATCCGGGCAATCTCTCCGTACGTCTTGGTCTGACCATACCAGATGGTAAACAAAGCCGTCCAAACGCGCTTCTGAAAATCTGTTCCTTGCGGATTGAGCCGCGGTACGTTACATGGTCGTTTGCCCGCAAAATAATCATCTAACCATTGGATGGTTTCCGCGATAATTGGCGGCGTTGGGACCGCTTCTTTCGGAGCTTCTTTTGGGACGGCTGAGGCTTGCTCGTTACTAAACCGCAAACTTGTTATAGCCTGACCGTCACTTTCGATGACGATAGGTCCCAGAGACGAGGTATATGTAGCTGTAATGGTTTTCATAGCAGACCGATTTGTTTTAATCCTTTATCTGTAAAAATAGAAATAATACACCAAGGCTGCGGCTATGGCGATATGGAGGAAAAGGATGAGGGGGAGGCCGTAACGGAAACGGGGATGAAGGGTTTTGTGATGCCAGATCTTCATGCCGAGAAAGGCGCCAAGGCTGCCTCCTAAAAGGGCGATGGAGAGAAGACGGGCTTCTGTGATGCGCCATTTGGCATGGCGGGATTTCCACTTGTCAATGCCATAGAGGAGGAAGGCTATGAGGTTAATCAAAGCAAGGTAGAACAGGAGGGCATATAAGAGGTATTTAGTCATTTAGTCATTTTTTTGCATTTTCACATTTGCTCAGGTCTTGAATAATTTCTTCATCGGCGGGGAGCCAGCGGACGGAATGGAGGTCAGAAGGAGTGAGCCATTTGGCGGCTTCGTGTTCCAACAATGTAAGATGATTGTTGGACAAACGGCACTTGAAACAGAGCATCGTGAGATGGGAAACGGGGTAGTCGTAGTCGATCGTACGAAGGAGTTCGCCGACTTCGATGTCGGCGTCAAGTTCTTCGCGGATCTCGCGTTTAAGGGCTTGTTGGGGTGTTTCGCCGGGTTCGATCTTACCGCCGGGAAACTCCCACCAGTCTTTCCATTCGCCATACCCCCGTTGGGTCGCAAAAATGCGGCCTTGGGTGTCGAAAATAACCGCGGCTACTACTTCAATGGTCTTGTTCATAGTTCAAAAATTTGTGCAAAGATACAGAAAATAATTGAGATACGCAAGAAAAAGTTGTGTATATCAAAAAAAAGTTGTAACTTTGTAGCCGATTTGAGTTAGAAACTAAAAATACCATATGATATGCGTAGAAAAATGAGTTTGTTAGTGGCTGTTTTTGTGGCCGCGATGTGTTTAGGCCAGAGTTCTGGATTTCAGAAGTTGGACGAATGGACAGAAGTGTGGAAAGAGGGGCAGCAGACCTATTTCGGTTATCCGTGCAACCAAAATTCCGCGCTACGTGAGTTCTATGAATGGTATTTGGGTTCGGGCATGTACGGTGTGAACCTCAATAACGCCGGCGACCCGATGAACGGTCAGCCGTGGAAGATGTCGTCTTCTACATTTGAGCGCGAGGTGATCGAGTATTTTGCGCCGTTATACGGTTTTGAGAAGGATCAGGTTTGGGGCATCGTGACTCATAGCGGAACAGACGGCAACAACCACGGAATCTATTTCGGCGCGAACTACCTGTATAACAAGACGGGCAAGATGCCCGTAGTGTATGTTTCTGACGAGGCGCACTATTCGAATATGCGTCTGTGCGATTTGCAGAATTTGGATCTGAAACTTATCAAGAGCGATGCGATGGGTCGCATGATTCCCGAGGAACTGGAGAAAGCGTTGGATACAAGCCGTCCGGCATTGATGGTCTATGCGATGGGATCGACATTCAAGGGCGCGATAGATGACCAAGAGGCGTTGAACGCCGTGTTGGACAAGCACCCGGAGGTGATGGTTTATCGCCATGTGGATGCCGCGTTATTCGGTGGTTATCTGCCGTTTACGGTTCATAAAGACATGGTGAGCCATAAGAAGATGCGCTTTGATGCGATTGCTATCAGCGGGCACAAGTTCTTCGGAATCGATTCGCCGTCGGGTCTGTTCCTCTGCACGAAAGAGACGTACGATAACCAGGATAATTTCCAGGTGACTTACCTGAACGGGAACATGAAGATGATCAACTGTTCCCGCGATGCCGTACAGCCGCTGAAATTCTGGTGGATGATCCAGAAAGTGGGTTTTGAACAATGGTCGAAACAGGCGAACCAGATGATGGAATGCACGGCGTACCTGAAGGCTCAGTTGGATAAAATAGGCTGGCCGTGCTGGCGCAACGAATACAGCAATACGGTCTTTTTCAAGCGTCCGTCAAAGGAGATTTGTGACGAATATGTGCTGGCGTTAGGTTATGACGAGCGTTTCGGCGGCGATTTGGCGCATGTGGTGGTTATGCAACATGTGACGAAAGAGAAAATTGATAAGTTTATCGCGGCATTGAAGAATGCAAAATAAGGCGTAAGGCGGTTATGATACCGGTTCATTTAGACATGATTCAGACCGCGGGAATAGGCGCCCTGGCTCTCTGATCGTGCCTATCGTGGGAGCGATGTTTACCGACCTGATCAACACCAGCATTATTTCTCTGTTTCTGAGTCTGTTGCAGTAAGGACGTGCAGATATTCAACGGTATTGCCGACGGCGGCGAGGTATTGTTGGAAAGCCTCCTGTGAGATGACGACCGTTCCGCGGCAGTCATTGGGGTGAAAAGAGAGTGAAGGCGCGTCTTTGAGACGGCTGTCCAAGAAGAGAATAACGTGATTTTCGGTGTCATTAATGAGTCCGAAAGGACTAACGCTACCGGGTTCGAGACCCAAGTAGCGCATCATCCTTTCGGGCGAAGCGAACGATAATTTGCCGGGCGAGTTCTTGCCCTGCGAGACGAGGATCTCCTTGAGCCAGTGCTCGATGTCGTGGATCGCCAGATCGTCATCGCAAGGGAAACAAATGAGGTAGTGCTGGTTACCTTTGTGATTTCTCATAAAGATATTTTTACAGTGGAGCGAACCGTCGTTATGCCACCATTTTTTCGCCTCCTCGATGGTTTTGCCTTCGGGGTGGTTATAGGTGGTGAAAGGGATGTTGTGTTCCTCCAGATAGTGCAGTACTTTCTCCTGCCGCTCGGAAATAATTTCGTAATTCATTATTTTTCAGTTGTTTGTTCTTCGGGTTGATCGTTCTCGGACATGTTCTTGAGGAAGAGATCGACCACATGTTTGGTAACCACCGTTTTGCGCACGGAATGACGTACTTTGTCAGCAGCAGAAGGCGTGTTCTTTGCTTTTGCTGCGTCAGCCGCTGCGGCTTTTTCTGCCTCTTCCACCTTTTGCTCGCGGGCATCGATCTTGGCTTTGAGCCGCGGCGAAGCATGGTTGTAAAGGAAGTTATAGCACGGCATGGTAGCTTTCATGATATACGGCGTCAAGAAGGTAGTGAGCACGGAAGCCGCCACGATGATCGGATAGATAGCCGGGTCCGTGACACCAAGTTTGGAACCGAGAGCGGCGATGATGAACGAGAACTCACCGATCTGCACGAAGGAGAATCCGGTCTGCATAGCGTCTTTGAGCGTCTCGCCGCCCCACCAGCAACCGAGTGTGCCGAAGACGATCATACCCACGATGATGACGAGTGCTACGAAGAGAATCGAATCCCAGTAAGCCACCAGTGAAGCGGGGTTGATCATCATACCGACGGAGACGAAGAAAATCGCAGCGAAGACGTTTTTGAGTGGCGCCATGAGGTGTTCAATACGATGTGCTTCTTTTGTTTCCGCAAGGATCATACCCATAACAAATGCACCGAGAGCCGAACTGAAACCGGCTTCTTCTGCGGTCAGAACCATGCCGAGGCAGAGACCGAGCGCCAAAATAATCAGGATCTCATCGTTTAGATGCGGACGTACCCAACGCATAAAAGTGGGGATGATAAGAATACCGACTACAAACCAAACGGCAAGCGTAACGACCAGAACTACCACTTTTTCAGCCAATTCAGCTCCTTCGAAGCTGTTCTTGACCGCAATCGAAGAGAGCAACACCAAGAGCACGACGGCGATGATGTCCTCGAAGATAAGAATCGAAGTAGCGCCTTTGACAAATCGCGCTTTGCTGAGGCCGCCTTCGTCGATTGCCTTCATGACGATAGTGGTGGAAGACATACAGAGCATCGCTGCAAGGAAGATCGAGTTCATGTTGTCAAGCAAGGAAAAGCGTCCGACGCCGTAACCCAACAGTAGCATACCGCCGACGATGGTTGAGACGCCTATCAACGCCACTTTGCCGGACTCGAAGAGGTTCTTCATTCGGAACTCCAAACCAATGCAGAAAAGCACAAAAAGGACACCGATGTTACCCCAGGTCTCGACATTTTCCATCTCCACCAGTTTCTCGCCGAAGAGATGAGGACCCACTAAAATACCGGCTACGATGTAGCCCAACACCACAGGCTGCTTGAGCAGCTTGAACAGCAAAGCCACCACGCCCGCTGTGATCATTAGAATGTAAAGATCGTGTACCATGAGTTTGATGTGTTATTTTTTTATTCAAAAGAGATATATGGCGCAAGTCGCCGGAGGTCGTCATCTGTCAGTTGCGGCAGGCTGCGGAGTTCCTCTAATGAACTGATTTTGATGCGTTTACGCCGCAGATCATAAATGGCTTTTGCTTGCTCGTACCTCAGGTAAGGATGACGAGCCAGATGCTCCGCCGAACAACTGTTGATGCGTAGTTTCCGGATAGCCGTTGTGTCCGCCGTAAAATGATAGAGCAGGGTATCCAAACTGAGTTTTTCAAAGAGCTCATCGGTCAGTTGTGACGGCGCATAGTAGCCGCCTAAGTGCCCCCGATACCTAATGATCTGAGCCGCTGTATAGTGCCCGATGCCCCGTATGAGCATGAGTTCGGAGGTGTCGCAATGGTTGAGATCGAGGATGGTGTCCTTCTTTACGCGTGAGGTGAAATAGGGTATTCCCACTGAGTCGAGCCATAATGAGTCTGCCACACGTGCCGAATCCCGCCATTTGAGCCGCTCTTTTTTCCATTCCGCGCGCCGCAATGAGTCCGCCATTCGGAAAGAATCGTACCGCTGTTCGCGTTCCGCTGCCCATTGTGCATAGCGCAGCGAATCCGCTATGCGGATAGAATCTTTGCGCTCCTCCCAAGATTTTTTAGGGCTGACAGGGCTTGGTTCCGGCAAAGGGGATTCCTCGTTACGGGCAGGCCAAATAGCCACCACGAGCCATGCCACCAGTGCTATCCCACAAAGAATAGCCGCTCCAATCCGTTGTTCTTTGGCAAATAGCATAGCGTTATGATCGTAAAAAACCGACCGCAAAGGTATAAAAAAAATCCGAAAGTAGAAAATAGAAAATACAAATTTATCAAAAAAACACCCAAAATTCACTCTTTATATATAAAAATGTACGTGCGCGCTTGCGAATATGAAAAAAAAGTTGTACCTTTGTTCCCGAAATCAGAAGGTACAACGAATGTTCACAGCCATAACAGATGATATAGCCATCGACCGTGCGCAGCGATGTGTCAGGAAAGGCGAGACGGTGATCCATCTCACAGGCCTTGAATACGGCTTGTTGGATTACTTGACCGCGCATCCTAACCGCCTTTGTACGCGGCAGGAACTGTTGGATCATGTCTGGGGAAGCCGTTTCCACTATGATCCCGGCACGATAGATGTCCACCTGAATGCGCTCCGGCGCAAGATGGGCTGGTCCTCGCACACTCCGATCCAAACCATCCGCGGAGCAGGACTGATTTTCAGCCTTATACCCAATTCGAACCAGATCCCTGCTGATCTGCGACAGATCCTAAACTTTACGACTACTAACTTTGAAGTAAAACTGAAGGCGGCGGGAATAACTCTGCAACTCGAACTGACTCCCTTTGTGAACGAACTGACCATCGACGCTGACAGTTTGAGAAAGATGCTGGAGAGTGCGATGGAAACACTCATCTCCATTTCGCAACCCGGTGTTTTGCGGATCACAACGAAACTGACGATGCATCATTTCAAGCTCTCGATGGACTGTAACGGAATTGTCTGGGAAATACGAATTCCGCTCAAAGAGGTCTAATTTTTGCTAAATTTTAATCTTTATACCCTAAAAACGCATAAAAAAGCAAAAAATCTGCAAAAAAATTTGGTTATGTCAAAAAAAAGTTGTACCTTTGCACCCGCTTTTGACGAGAACCGATATTGTAACTCGTAAATCGTTAATCGTCAAATCGTCAATCATCTTGTCCACTCGTATATCGGTATTACACCGGATTTTGGTTCCGAGAAGCGAGGTTCGACTCCTCGGTGGACAACAAAAGGATAAACCCCTCCTGACCCTCCCCACAAGGGAGGGCATTTAGTGAAAATAGGGTACGTGTGATGGAATACACGGTATTAAGTAACACAAACAAATTTTTAAACAATGAAAGAATTTGCATTAGTTGGTACTCCGCGTAGCGAGTACGGAAAGAAAGCTGCTAAGGCTTTCCGCGCAGAGGATTTGATCCCTTGCAACATTTATGGTTGTGGCATCAACGCTACTTTCACGGTAGCAGCAGGTGACGTTCGCAAGCTTATCTACAGCCCGGACACCCAGATCGTTGATCTCACTGTGGGTGACACCAAGACCAAAGCAATCGTTAAGGAGCTCCAATTCCACCCGATTGACGGCAAGGTCCTGCATATCGACTTCCTCGCAGTAGATGAGAAGAAGCCGGTAGTAGTAGAGATTCCTCTCCAACTGAACGGTTTGGCTGAAGGTGTTAAAGCCGGTGGTAAGCTGGTTCAGAACATGCGCAAACTCAAAGCGTGTGGTATCTACACCGCATTCCCTGATCGCATCAACGTGGATGTTACCGAGCTGGGTCTGGGTAAGAAGATCGCCGTTGCTGACGTGAAGATCGAAGGCCTGAAGTTTGTCAACCCGGCTGACGCTTGCGTAGCTGAGGTGAAGGCTACCCGCCAGAGCAAACAAGGCTAATCAATTGAAAATTGATAATTGACAATTGAAAACAAAGGGCGAGGCGTTTAACGCCCGCCCTTTCTTTCAACAGTTTAACGACTTAACAGTTTAACGGAATGAAATTCCTTATTGTCGGACTTGGAAACATCGGCGACGAGTACGCAGGTACGCGCCATAACATCGGATTTATGATGATCGATGCGTTTGCGGCGTCTGTGAATGCGCAGTGGGAGGACAAGCGCTACGGTTTCGTAGCCAAATGTCGCGTAAAGAACGCCGAAATGGTACTCCTCAAGCCCTCTACATATATGAACCTCAGCGGTAACGCCGTGCGGTATTGGCTACAGCAGGAGAAGATCCCCGTAGAGAACATGCTCGTGCTCGTGGACGACTTGAACCTGCCCTTTGGTACGATCCGTATCCGCAAACAGGGTTCGAACGGCGGACATAACGGACTTGGAAACATCCAATCCGTATTAGGAACGGACGCGTACGCGCGGGTACGTTTCGGTATCGGGAATGAATACACCCGCGGGGCGCAGATCAATTTCGTCCTCGGCGAATGGACCGACGAAGAGAAGAAACAGATTGATGAACGTCTCAAAGTCACCACGCAGATCATTCCGAGCTTCTGTTTGGCGGGTATTGATAGAACGATGAACCAGTTTAATAATAAGTAATGGCAGAGGTACGCGTAGATAAATACTTATGGGCGATGCGGATCTATAAGACCCGAAGTATCGCCGCGGACGCTTGCAAGAACGGACGAATCACCATGAACGGCGTGCAACTCAAACCGAGCCGCACGTTCAAAATAGGCGATAAGTTCTCCGTCCGGAAGGGTCCGATCACTTATACCTATAAGGTATTGCAACTGACCGAAAACCGCTTAGGCGCCAAACTTGTACCGGAGTATTTGCAGGATTGCACGGATCCGAAACAATTGGAACTTTTGGAGTTAGCTCGCATGGCAGGAAACGGGGTGCGCGACAGAGGTTTGGGACGCCCGACCAAGAAAGACAGACGGGACATTGAGGTCTTTATGTCTGACAATTATCTGGATGAAATAGATTTTGACGACGAAGATGAAATCTAAAAAAGAAAACATTGCGGAATATATTCTCTATTTATGGCAAATGGAGGATTACTTGCGGGCATTCCCGGAACACGCTGAGGCGACGCCGGAACTGCACGAACTGAACGAAATGATGCACCGAGAGGGTATTATGGACGGCGGTCATCTGGCGTTAGCGCAAAACGCGCTTGCCGAATTGGAGGATTTGCACGCCGAATTGCTCAACGAGGACGCCATGTATCGTGCAGCAATCATTCGTCTGCAACCGAGTCTGAACCTGCTCAAAGCCAAAACAGACAACCCGACCATGAGTGATCTGGAGGCGTGTTTCACTTTGCTTTACCAGATCATGCTGCTGCATTTGCAGAAAAAGCCGGTTAGCCCCGAGACCGCTTCCGTCCAGCAACAAGCCACACAAGTGTTGCAGTTTTTAAGTAAAACGTATATTAGCCAAGCCCAAACCCTTCCCTAAAAGAGGGCTTAAAGCAATGAAGACGTCCGAAAGATTTGAACATATTCTCGCTTGGTTTGATGCCAACATGCCGGTAGCGGAGAGTGAACTGAACTACACCAACCCCTATGAGTTGCTCGTGGCGGTCATGTTGTCCGCGCAATGTACCGACAAGCGGGTGAACATGGTCACACCGGCTCTCTTTGCCGCTTATCCGAGCCCGCAGGACTTGGCGAATGCGACGTCCGATGAGGTCTTCGAATACGTCAAGTCCGTCAGTTACCCGCGTTCGAAAGCAGAGCATCTGGTCCAAATGGCGCAACGTTTGGTGGAAGCGTACAACGGTGTCGTGCCCGATAATATCGACGACCTGCAAACACTCCAGGGCGTGGGACGCAAGACCGCGAACGTGGTCTGCGCGGTGATCTGGAACCAACCCACCATGGCGGTCGATACCCATATCTACCGCGTCAGCGAACGACTTGGACTAACCACGAACAGCAAGAACCCCTTGCAAACAGAGAAGCAACTGGTCAAATACATTCCCTCGGACGTTATTCCCAAGGCGCATCATTGGCTTCTTCTCCACGGACGCTATGTCTGCCAAGCCCGAAAACCTCAATGTAACACCTGCGGATTGCGCGAATTTTGCCGTTATTTCGAAAAAAATGAAAGAAAATGATGATACATTTGTGTATGTCATTTTTTTTTTGTACCTTTGCACTCACAAATCAAATATAGTAACCGATTAAATAAAAATAAGTTTATGGCAGAGAAAAAAGCTCCGAATGCAGACAAACTGAAAGCGCTGCAGGCCGCGATGGCAAAGATTGATAAGGATTACGGCAAAGGCGCTATTATGCGTCTTGGCGACGATAAGATCGAGGATGTACCGGTTATCCCCACCGGAAGTATTGGTTTGAACTACGCTTTGGGTGTCGGCGGTTATCCGAAAGGGCGTATTATCGAGATTTACGGTCCTGAGTCTTCAGGTAAGACCACACTCGCTATCCACGCGATGGCGGAAGTGCAGAAAGCCGGAGGTATTGCGGCGATCATTGATGCCGAGCACGCTTTTGACCGTTTCTACGCCGAGAAATTGGGCGTGGATATTGAGGAACTCCTGATCGCACAGCCGGACAGCGGTGAGCAGGCATTGGACATCGCGGACGAACTGATCCGTTCGGCGGCGGTGGATCTGATTGTAATCGACTCCGTGGCGGCTTTGACCCCGAAAGCAGAGATCGCCGGAGAAATGGGCGATAACAAAGTGGGTCTTCAGGCACGTCTCATGAGTCAGGCTTTGCGTAAGATGACAGCCTCGGTCAATAAAACCGGCACAACGGTTATCTTTATCAACCAGCTCCGTGAGAAGATCGGTGTGATGTTCGGCAACCCGGAGACCACTACCGGCGGTAACGCCCTGAAATTCTATGCTTCCGTCCGTCTCGACATTCGTCGTACGGGCCAGATCAAAGACGGCGAGCAGATCAAAGGTAACCAGGTTCGCGTCAAAGTAGTGAAGAACAAAGTGGCGCCTCCGTTCAAAAAGGCTGAGTTCGACCTCATGTTCAACGAGGGTATCTCCAAAATAGGTGAGATTCTTGATTTCGCAGTAGCTACCGAAGTGATCAAGAAAAGCGGTTCGTTCTTCAGTTACGGAGATACCAAGCTCGGTCAGGGACGCGACAAAGTGAAAGATGTATTAGCCGAAAACCCGGATCTGTGCGAAGAGATCGAAGCCAAGATTGGCGAGAAAGTAAAAGAATTGGGCTTGGAGGCTGTGCTGAATAAAATGAGCAAGTAACCCTCGTGGATTCGAAGCAGTATATATTTTCTCCGCGTGAGGCGTATATGGCGGCTCAGAAATGGCGGGTGGTGAAGCGAAGTGTAGATGCACGTCAGCGTGAGCTGAAGGTGCATCTTACTGTTCTTACGGATGATGCAGGAAAACCCGTCGCCAAGGATGCTCCTATTCCCCTTTACGAGCCGCCGGTATTCCAAGATGTGCATAACGCTGCACGTTCGGCAATCATCATCGGAGCTGGACCTGCGGGGCTCTTTGCCGCTCTGACCCTCATCGAAAAGGGCATCAAACCGATTATTTATGAGCGCGGGAAAGAGGTCAGCGAACGCAAGAAAGACATTGCGCTCCTTAACCGCAATGAAGGCTTGAACCCCGAATCGAACTACTGTTTCGGAGAAGGTGGAGCCGGTACGTTCTCGGATGGCAAACTCTTCTCGCGCTCCAAGAAACGCGGAAACATGCAGCGCGTCATGGAGCTCTTCCATTTCTTCGGCGCGCCCGACACCGTCCTTTACGAAGCGCACGCACATATCGGTTCCGACAAACTGCCCACCATCATCAAAAACATGCGCGAATGTATCATCTCACATGGAGGAGAGATACATTTCGATACGAAAGTAGAGAGCCTAAAACCCCACCTAACCTCCCCACAAGGGGAGGGAAACGGCACATCTGTCGCCCCTGTCATTTTGGCGATCGGCCATTCGGCACATGATACGTACCGAATGTTAGCCGCCGAGGGGGTTAAACTTGAGACCAAAGGTTTTGCCATGGGGGTGCGTGCGGAACATCTGCAGGCGCTCATCAACCGCCTCATGTATTTCAAAGGTCGAGATCACGAGATCACGGGATCACGAGACCACGAAAACATCATCCAATTTGTCGGAAACGCCTCGTATTCCCTCGTCACGCAAGTGGAAGGCCGCGGGGTCTATTCGTTCTGCATGTGTCCCGGCGGACATATAGTGCCCGCGGGTAGCAGTGAAAACACCTGTGTGGTCAACGGCATGTCCGCTTCACACCGTAACAGCCCTTTTGCGAACTCAGGAATGGTTGTACAAATCAACCCCGAAGACATCCCCGGCGACAATCCGCTCAAAGGTCTTGAATACCAGGAAGCCCTTGAACGCCTTGCTTACAGCGAAGCCCATAATTCTCAATTATCCATACCTTCAGATCGTGCCGACAGGCAAAGAATTGTCAATTATCAATTATCCACAGCCCCCGCACAACGCCTCAAAGACTTCGTAGAAGGCAAAGCCTCCAAGAACCTGCCGCCGTGCAGTTATCTGCCGGGCATTGTACCAAGCCGCCTTGATCAGTGGTTGCCGCCACATATCGGCAAACGCCTTCAGCAGGGATTCCGGGACTTTGACCGCAAATACCCCGGTTTCCTCACCAACGAGGCGGTGATCCTCGGTGTTGAGAGCCGGAGCAGTAGTGCCGTGCGTATTCCCCGGGACCCCGAGACGCTGCAATCTGTTTCCACACCGGGCTTATACCCTTGCGGTGAAGGAGCCGGATACGCAGGTGGTATCACCTCTTCCGCACTCGATGGCATCAATGCCGCACTCAAAATAGCCGATTTGGCATGATAATTGATAATTGACCATTCAAAGACCCCTCCAACTCCCCTAAAGGGGAGAGATAGAATAGTTGACAATTGAAACCAAATATTAGTATTATGAAAAAGATTTTCTTCTCCGCCCTGTTGTTGGGCGCGGCGCTGACCCTCAGCGCGCAAAGCAAGTACGACCATTACTATGTCGATCTGCCGATTGAAATCGAGCATGTTCAGGAAGTGAAATTCCCTGCTACTTCGGTTAATATCGCGCAATACGGCGCTGTTCCTGACGGCAAAACGGATTGTACCGAGGCCTTCGAAAAGGCGATCAAAGAACTGAGCAAACAGGGCGGCGGACACGTTATTGTGCCGCGCGGTGTCTGGAAAACAGGACCGATTGTCCTCAGAAGCAATATCGATCTTCACCTCTCCAAAGGGGCTACGATCTTAGGTAGCGAAAACAAAGAACTTTATGTGCAGAAAAATGATACCTTGCGCGATGGTAGCAAGAAATGCAATGCGCTTATTCGTGCCTCCAAATGCGAGAATATCGGTATTACCGGTAAAGGTGTCATCGATGGTCAGGGTTTCATCTGGCGCCCGATCAAGGAGAAGAAACTCAAACGCGGCGGAGCTGCTGAGTTCTGGGATGAAGCACTCGCACTCGGCGGTACGATCAAGCCGGATGACAAAACGTACAGCCTCTGGTATCCGTTTAACCTCAACCCCGAACTCGGCATCCCGAATATTGCCGCAACTGCTGAGATCCAGGAGAAAATGCGTCCGCATTTGGTTAATATCACCGATTCGAAGAACGTGGTAGTGGAAGGTGTTACCCTGCGTAACAGCCCGAAGTTCCACCTTGTACCGACCCGTATTCAGAACCTCATCATAGAGAACGTCACCATCGATTGCCCGTGGTGGGCGCAGAACGGTGACGCGATGGACCCGGGTAACGTACAAGTAGCACTCATCGCCGGTTGTCATGTCAGCGCAGGTGACGATGGTATCTGTATGAAAGGTGGTGTGGGCGAGAAAGGCGTAGAAGCCGGACCCCAACGCGATTTCCTCATTACCAACGACACCGTTTATCGTGCGCACGGCGGATTCGTCATCGGTTCTGAGTTCTGCGGTGGTATGCAGCGTCTCATCGTCAAAGATTGTATGTTTGACGGAACGGACATCGGTTTCCGTTTCAAATCCGCTCCGGGTCGTGGCGGTTGGTGTGAGGACATCTACTGCTACAACATCGTTATGAAGAATATTCGCGAAGCGGCTATCTTCTTCCAGTCCGGCTATGCCGACCGTTCAGCCGGTGGACGCGGTGCTACGGATACCGATGATAAGTCCAAGTTCTATCCCGAGTGGAGCAATTTCACTTTCCGCAACATTACCTGTGTGAACGCACAGAAAGCAGTGGATATCACCGGTCTGAAAGGTCTGCCGGTACATGATCTCCTCTTCGACGGCGTTTCATTCTACGGCGTTCGTGAAGGTATGACCATTGATTATGCCGAGAAACTGACCTTCCAGAACTGTATTATGACCCCTGCCAAGGAGAATACGATCAAACACAGCAAGTCTCTTCTTTGGAACGGTCAACCGATGGAATAAGAGAATAACTATCCTGCGCTGTGCATTTTGCTTTGATGCAAGCGGTTAGAATGTGGGTGTGCCAAAACGAATTGGCACACCCACATTCTGTATATACAGGCATGGATCTATACACGTTATAGGCTTGTGAGTCGCTACTAACCTATTAAAAGCCTAATAATAACCTAATAATAACCTAATAATAGCCTAATAATAGCCTAATAATAAACCTAGGAATCACCTAAGTTTTACGGCTGATTTATGGGTGAAAGGGTAAAAAGGGGAGGGAAGAGGGAATGTGAGGGGAATGTAGAGGAAAGGTAAGTGGGAATGAAGAGGAAAGCAGAAGGGAAGGGGCAGAGGATATTGAGAAAGAAGCGGGGCAAAGGGAAGAAGGGAAACTAAAAAGAATGACCCGCGGAAGCGAGCCATTCTTTTTTGATCAGTCAAGCTTGGCTGATAGATTTAAACGGGGCGGTTAGAGTTCAGCTCCGTTAAAGGAGGATTAGAGTTGTGCGCCGAGGGCGTTGTAACGAACACCGTTCTTGATAATAACGAGTTGACCGTTCTCGAAGAACTTCTCAGCTTTTTCGCCAGCCTCGATGTTGTCGATAGCCTGCTGACCTTCTTGGAGATTCTCAATGCGGATACCGCATACATTGATAGTGTTTTTAACAACTTTCAATATTACATCACCTGCATCATAGCTACCAGCAGGGAGATCAAACGATGCAACACACAAATTTTTGCCAGTAGCAAAACGATACTCTACAGGGTCGTTGTTATAGATTTGCAAACTACATCCACGTACATCTTCACCAGTCTTAGAAGAATCGTCTCCGTTGAGTTGGTAGAATACAGAAACCTTACCAGCGGCAGTGGTCGTAAATGCGCCGAATTTCAATGTACATCCAGAAGCAGCACGCCACTGAGTACCAACGGTTAAAGAGTCAACACCCTCCAAACCATCAGCTACAAAATAAGTAGTATTATAACCTGCTTTTGCGTTCCATTTGCAATCTCCTTCTTTTCCCGCACTATTCTTAAAGCCGGTTAAAACAGAGCCATTCGGGAGAGTAAGAGGAGCCTCGCTAGTGATAGTTGCGTTAGCAATGTCAGGATTAGCCATCAAAGCCTGGAACTCAATGTAGTTAGCATACTCAGTGATTTCCTTAACCACCTTGTCTTGTGCGTTAATTGTCATAGATGCTGCTACAGCAGCTGCGAAGAGGAAAATTTTCTTCATAATGTTTTTAGTTTTTAAAGTTAGTAATATTTGTTAATTGTAAAATGTACTTTACAAATTTGATGCAAAGTTACTACATTTTTTTGATATATGCAAGTATAAATTGTTAAAAAATGTAGATTTTTTGACTTTTTAGTTTATTTGCATCGAAATCATTGCAAAAACAGAGCACATTTTGAATTTTTGTGCTCTGTCTTTTCAAATTAGTATAAATGATGTACCAAATGGCAAAGATAAACATCGAGGTTCGTGTGTCCGGTGACGAGCGTCGTCTTTCGTGCATCTTCCGGGTTATTAGGATTCAGCCCGAACTGTGTCTCCCATTCATCCGGAATCATGTCCATGTCCGTATCTTTGGGTCGTGTTTGCGTATTCAGTTCCGGCCATCCTCCGACATCAGATTGCGTGTCAATGAGTCCGTTTTTGGAGCCATTAGAGCCGGTATAAGTGAATGAACCCTCACGCACCTCTTTGACGATACGTGTATCCACAGCATCGCGTGAAAGCGAACATCCGGCTTTAGCAAGTACCGTTTCATATGCTTCCTGCGCTGTCTGTTGATGTTTGAGGAGCGTCAATCCATCCGTCCAACGAGTAGTCGATTTGACATTCGTTCCCGTTTGTGTAGCGCCTTTCCAGTTATCGGAAGTAACTTCTGCTGAACCTTCCATATAATTATTCATCAAATAGAACTTACCGGGAACGATGTTTCCTCCCGGATGTTCTGCACATGTACCGCAACTAATCGTCGGATCCACAATCCGAGTTTTGCGGCTCGAAGGGGTTGCGGGTCCGGGTTTGTAGTAGTTGGCTACCATGTTAATATGTCTTCCTCCGGCTCCTTTGGATGTACCTTCGCCACCATATGCAGAGTTTCCTCCCCAATTATAGATGACGTTATTGACGTGGTCAATCGGTCCTGCAAACTGTTTGTCCACGTAGTCATGGTCAAAACGCGGGTTACGGCTGTCATGGTGTGCCAAGAGGTTGTGGTGGAAAGAAGCGTTCTTACCGCCCCAAATACCACCGTAGCCATGAGAACCTTTGCCATGAACGGAATTCTTGAGAGACTCAGAAATGATGCAATATTGCATGGTGAAATTCTCGTTGCCGTAACAAGAGACACATTCATCGACAGACCAAGAGCACGAGAGGTGATCCAGTACAACGCCTTTGGAGTTATTGACAGAAATGGCATCAAACTCGGTATTGGAGACGTCTCCCAAACGCACTCGGATGAAACGCACGATGACATTCGAAGCATTGATCACCAAGGGGTAATCGGCAATACAAATACCATCGCCCGGCGCCGATTGACCATCAATTGTGAGGTTTCCGGATTTGATACGGAGTTCGCTTTTCAGATGTATCGTACCGGAAACCATAAAGATGATTCGTCGTGCTTCACTCTGAGAAACGGCATACCGCAGTGTCCCGGGAGCAGGACGTCCTGTTCCGGGATCCGACTCGTCATCCAGACGGCTGATCCGGTAAATAGCTCCGTTGTCACCACCGGTAACAGAGGCTCCTCCGCCGTCTATATTCTGACAAGCGGCAACCAACTCGGGATTGGTATCGATAGTCGATGGTTCCGGGGTATTATGATTGTTGCATGCTACCATCAAAAATGGCAGCATGCAACAGATAGAGATGGATTTCAACGTATTCATAAGAAGTGTTTTTATTCTCCGGAAACGTAGTCGTAGTCATTCCAAAGCGCGCCTTCGGATTGCCCCACGTTAACCGAGAAGATAGGCCATAATTGACGTCCGTTAAGACGTTCCGGATACTCGCGGTCAAAGAGCATGTAGTTATCCGGAGCCAGGTGACGACCGGATGAGGATTCATAGATGTTACCTTTTGCCCATCCAGTCTTGTAAGCCGGTTCACCCTTCTCTTTTTTAGTGAGACCGAAGGTGGAGTCAATCACGAAACCCTTGATTCCAGCGGCAAAACTATAGATGTCTCCAACATTTTTGAACTTGATATAGACAGTATCTTGTAAATCCGCGTAATCACCCTCGTGTTTGTTCATCTTCTCCAAACGCTCGTGCGCATTCTCGAGTGTCTCTTTGAGAATACCCCAACGCATCAAGTCGTATTTACGGATATACTCACCGGTGAACTCAAACTTACGCTCCTCTTGAATATTCGCCATGGTAAGTTCTTTTGTCGAAGCGTGTGCACGCGTACGAACCATATTAAAGCATTGTGCTCCGTTAATGCCGTACATGTTCGTCGGAACGTCTCCGCCAATACCACCTATAGAAGCTTCCGCTGCCATCAAGAGCACATCGGCATAACGGATGATGGGGAAGTTAATACCATCATCATTCCCGGTACGATTGCGGGTCATCCACTCTACGCGGTATTTGTTAGCAAACCAGTCGCCGACATTAGAGGGCTTTTGATAAAGGAACTTCTCGTGGTTATCCACGTCAACACCCGGGAATACATTTTTTATTTTATCACGGTCAGAGCTGTTAAATTCTGATCCATCGTCATAGACCCAAATATAGCGCGCCATCGTTACATCGCGGCGAACATCACCGTCCTCAAAGTCATAATAGAGGGTCGGCACGATAGTAACAGAAGAGTTGCTGGAACCACCTTCGTTATTTTTGAGTCCGCCTAACGCCTTGTCCATCTTGGTACAATTGTATTGGAGTACTTGACCGCGGTTACCATCGGCAAAAGCAATCTCCCAGAACACCTCCGAGTTATAGTAGTTCGTCTCGTCGGCGCAGATTTTCTTGAAGATATCTTCGTAGTTGACTTGGAACTTGGAACTCTCATTACCATTGTTGATGATTTGTGCGCAAGCCCACATAACCTCGGTATTCAGTTCCTGCCGGAGATTAGCATCCTCCACGAGGAACACCGGTCCATTCTTCCAAGAATCCGGACGCACACCCTTTCCCGCATAAGCCAGATCGACGCGTGCGAGCAGTGCGTAAGCAGCTCCTTTGGACGGCCGCCCCGTGTAGTTAGCCGCAGTTCCCGGGCATTGTGAAGACCAAGGCATGAGTTCTGCTGCTTTCTTGAGGTCTATACGGATTTGTTTGAGAACGTTGGTACGATCCGATTTCTTGGTTTTGAGTCCTTCCTCATCCTTGGAAATGGAGACGAATCGTGCCGGAACATCCCCCCAAAGTTGAACCATTTGGAAATAGCAGAATGAGCGGAGGAAATATGCCTCGCCGAGCAGGTAACGCATTTTTTTTACCGTCTCATTTTTCTTCTCATCGGTATTCAGGACGGTGTCTCCGTACTCCTCAATACCCTCGATGACGTTGTTGCAACGCTCGATAGCCGAGTTAAGATAACCCCACGGATCTTTACCGTTAGCGGTAGAGAGATCTCCATTAGCGGGGTTGAGGTTATAGATGTTCCAATCCGCGCGACCGGAGTTCTTACTACCGTGCTCTACATCGGTATTCATACCTTGATAGCCGCAAGCGAGACGGTTACGGTAGGATTTATCCTGACCGAATTGCTCGTAGATACCGGCAATCGCTTGTTCCGTGCTGTTCACATTGGAGAAGACGGTAGCGGCATCCATAGCTGATGGGGACTGCGAATCAAAGAAGTTGCACCCTGTCAGCACTAAGGCAACTGCCGCAAATGTTATATATTTCAATGTTTTCATAAGATTTGATTTTTCTTAAATTCGTGATTCTATGATGACGACTTATTAGAATGAGAGGTTGATACCGAAGTTAAACGCACGGCTCTTGGGGAATGCCGAGAAATCGACACCGGTAGCCAGCGGGTTAATCTTCGAACGTGTATCCACTTCAGGATCTGCGCCTGAATACGGGGTTACGCAGAAGAGGTTAGAAGCCGTGAAGAAGATACGCGCGGTCTTGATATACGCTTTGCTGATCCAGCGATCCGGAAGCGAATAACCGAATGTGAGCGAAGAAAGACGGAGATAAGAAGCGTCCTCTACATATTTGTCGGTCAACGCGATATTGTCGCTAATCGGGTTTGCATTCTTGGCATTTGCATTAGATGCTGCGAGATCTGCCGCCATAAGCGCATATTGCTCACCGGAAACCTTACCGTCACTGCCAATAAACTCGTTAGGAATGAACGTACCGTTAGCGCGGAAGAGCGAATAACGGACACCATAGGCAACGTTCGATGTATTATTACGGAGTTTCGATTTGTCGAAGATCGTTCCGTAATCAAGAGCAGAGAGGTTGAGCACTTTGTTGCCCACACTGTAAGTGAACTGTGCGCTAAGGTCGATCTTACCCCATCTCTCACCGCCGATATTGAAGTTGAGACCGAAACCACCTTGGATATCTGCCTGTGTATTACCGAGAACTACGCGGTCAGCGTCATCAATAACGCCATCGCCGTTCTGATCAACGATCTTAGTCATACCCGGACGAGCTTCGCCGAGAATAGTATTGATGGCTTTGCCATCAGCAGCATACCAACGTCCGTTAGAGGGGTTGTATGAAACGAAATCGTCTGTTGTGTACCAACCTGCGGTCTGGTAACCGTAGATATTACCCACTTTGTCACCCGGGCGGAGTTTGAACTCGTAGTCGTTGTTGTCGTAGTTGGACGAGAAGCAACCCGAAGAAATCAGGTACTCGCTCATACCACCGAGATCCACTACCTTATTGTAGTTATGGGAGATATTGGCATTCACCGTCAAACCATAACTCAGATCCTTCGAGCGTTTATCAAGGATAACACCATTCAAAGAGAGCTCGACACCCTTGTTATCGGTAGAACCGATGTTGCGGTATTGGTAGTTGTAGCCACCGATAGCCATCTTATATTTGAGGATCAAATCTTTGGTAGTATTCCAATAGAGATCAAGTGTACCGGAGAGTCGCTCATTCCAGAATCCGAAGTCCAAACCGAGGTCACGGGTAATGGTGGTCTCCCATTTGAGTTTGTTGTTTGCAGCAATGACATCCGATCCGCCATCAACCAATTTGGTGGTGAAGACTTCGCTATATGCAGTTGCCGAAGAGAGGTACTCCGGACGGAGATAACCGAGGTCCACATTGTTGTTTCCTACAGAACCATAGGAGAGACGGAGCTTGAAGTTAGACATCACGTTCTGTGCGGGTTCCATCCATTCCTCGTCAATAATACGCCAAGCGATAGCGGCTGATGGGAAGTAGCCCCATTGATTACCTTTGGTGAAACGAGTTGAAGCGTCAGCACGGAAGGTAGCGGTCAGGTAGTAGCGATTAAATAATATATAGTTCGCACGTGCGAAGAACGAGAGCATATTGTCGGTCGGGTTAACGTACGATTTCATGGTGTACGCCTTTGCCGAACCAAGGTAGTTGAACACCTTGTCACCGGGCAGCGATGCATCGTAACCGTAACCGTTGTATGTACGGAGTTCACCATGGTTGATTTGCATTTCCTGACCGATCAAGATACCGAGGTCGTGATCCGAACCCCAATTTTTCTTGAACTCAAGGGTGTTGGTATTCTTAAAACGGCTGGATTTCTCATCGGTAGCCACTACGTGTCCGTAACCGGCTCCACCGGCATAAGTTGCACCGTCACCTGCACGCGAAAAATAAGTAGTCGGACCATAGTAACGATCTTGTTTCTGGAAACGACCCTCGTAACCCACTTCGGTCTTCCAAGTAAACATTTTCGCAAACTTGTAACTTACGTATCCTTGCAGGTTGTATTTGTCATCCAATTTCTTGCGGTAGTTATGGTCAATGGTTGTGATCGGGTCATAGAGCGAACCGAAGGACTCATAGTCATCCAATCCGGCTACATTGTCCTTGGCAAAAAGCTCAATAGGCGAATAAGCGATCGCGTTACGTACACGGCTCTCGGTCTTGGATCCGGCATCCTGCGCGGTGTTAGTACCCGAACCGAGCACATTCGTATTCGAATAACGTGCTGTGAAGCTGATGGTCAAATCCTTGATGGGTTTGAATTTGGACTTGAAACTCAGGTTGTTACGGCTGTAGTCCGAACCATACATGATACCCTTGTCATCCACGCGGTTATAGGTCAACGAGAAGTTAGCCAGTTTGTTACCGCCACTTACGGTAAAGTTATGGTTGCTGTTGAGTCCATGACGGCCAAAAGTCTCTTCCTGCCAATCTGTCACTTTCTGTGTATGCCAATACTCCTGAATCTCAGGAATGCTCATAGTCTGGGACTTATCTTGGGTCTTAACATAGAGCGTGTCGAAATACTGGTTAAAGTTAGTCGGGATATTAGCCGCATTGCCTTTTGCTTTGAAATGCGCATACTCGTATTGCATGAGGATGAAATCGTCCAGGTCGAGCATTTCATATTTCTTCGCCATTTGCTTCCAACCCATATAGCCGGAGTAGTCGAAATGGATCTGCATCTTGTCATCTACATTATTATCAGCATCTTTGGTGGTGATGATGATAACACCGTTTGCGCCCTGTGCACCGTAAATAGCGGTAGCAGCAGCGTCTTTCAAAACGTCCATGGAAGCGATGTCACTGGGCGAGATGTCGGCAATAGAACTTACCTGGAAACCATCCACGATGTAAAGCGGGTCACTGCTCTGCGTCAAAGAAGTACCGCCGCGGACGCGGATCTTGACATCTGCATCAGGGCTACCTTCTGTTGTGGTAACCGACACACCGGCTAATTTACCTTGGAGTGCCTCGCTGGCAGATGCAACCGGAATGTCTTTCAGTTGGTCTGCATTGACAGACGAAACGGCGGTAACCAAGTCACGCTTTTTTGTCGTACCGTAACCGGTTACAACCACTTCCTCCAACACTTCGCTGTTTTCGGAGAGCACGACGTTCATTACATCGCCGGTGATGTTGAGCTCCTGGGTCTGCATACCGATGTATGAGAACACCAGCACTTTTGCATCATCAGGTACATCGAGGGTGTAATTACCATCGAAATCTGTAACTGTACCGATTGTGGTACCTTTTACGACAACCGAAGCGGAGATAATTGTTTCTCCCGTCGGGTCTTTCACTGTTCCGCTAATCACACGAGCTTCTGCTGCCATGCCCGTCAGGAGCAAAGCAGACATCGCCATGGAACGGAATACTGAGAAATTCAGTTTCATAAAATGAATTTTGAGTTGTATTAAAATTAAAGTTAATAATTTGGTTGCAAAATTACATAAATTTGACCAATTCAATGTGGAAAAATTGACGCAAATTGTATAATACACATTTTTTATTATATTCACGGATTAAACGGCTCTGCGTATGAACATCCTTCTTTCCATCTGGAACATCCATAGCGTGTATTGCCCCGAATGATGTATCCTTGTCGGCATACAGGGCAGAGCATACCGGCTTTGTTGGTCTTGACATCTTTGACCACGCCCGAGGTCATTTCTTTGAGTTCCGTGAGGAAATCCTGAGCGGCATATTCGCCCCGTTCGATCTCGCGTAACTTCTTTTCCCATAGTCCTGTCAACTCGGCGGATTTGAGCAAAGGGGAGATGATGGTATGAATCAAATCGATACCCACATCCGTGGCACGAAGTGATTTGCCTTGCTTCTGGATGTATTTGCGCTGGTACAATTTTTCAATAATGGCGGCGCGGGTAGAAGGACGTCCGATTCCGTTCTCCTTCATTGCCTCGCGTAACTCCTCGTTCTCCACCGTCTTGCCGGCTGTTTCCATGGCACGAAGCAAGGTCGCCTCTGTGTAATACTTGGGCGGCGTGGTGGTTTTTTCTTTCAGAACCGGTTCGTGAGGACCGGACTCGCCTTTGGTGAATGCCGGCAGACTATTTGCCTCCTCTGCGTTCTCTGCGTTCTCCGTTTCGTCCGCGTTTTCCTTTGTGTTTTGTGTGTTATCCCCTTGTCCTTTATCAAAGACTGCTCGCCAACCGGGTTTGAGTACTTCGCGTCCGGTGACTTTGAAATCGATCTCTCCTGCTTTCGCCAGCACGGTCGTGTTGCTTACTTCGCATTCGGGATAGAAGACCGCAATGAAATGCAGTGCTACCAGATCATACACTTTTTTCTCATCCGCTGTGAGTGCTTCAGGACGCTGGCCTGTGGGGATGATGGCATGGTGGTCGGTCACCTTTTTGTTGTCAAAGACTTTCTTGGACTTAGGCAGTTTGGTTCCCAATAACGGCGCTACCTGCGGGAAATAGTCTTTGATACCCGCTAACGTGCCCGGTACTTTGGGGTAAATATCGTCGCTAAGGTAAGTGGTGTCCACACGCGGATAAGTAGTCACTCGTTTTTCATAGAGCGACTGAATGAGTTGCAGCGTCTGGTCGGCAGAAAACGAGTATTTCCTGTTGCAATCCACCTGCAGCGAGGTCAGATCGTACAACTTCGGCGCATATTCCAAGGCTTTCTTCTTCTCTACGGAAGTGATGGTCAGCGGCAGATCCTTGATGCTGTCCACGAGTGCTTGTCCCTGCTCCTCGGAGGTAATGGCATATTCGCCTTCTTCCACCGGGATCTGTGCATTAAAGAGCGTATCGCGGTATTTGGTTTTCAACTCCCAATACGTGCGCGGCACGAAATGCTCTATCTCCGCTTGTCGTTTGACCACCAGTGCGAGCGTCGGGGTCTGTACACGTCCCACGGAGAGCACTTGCCGGTTCTTCCCGCTCCCGCGCGCGTACCTTATAGTATATGCGCGTGTGGCGTTCATGCCCAAGAGCCAGTCGCCTATGGCGCGCATCATGCCGGCTTCATAGAGATGTTGGTATTCGGACTGGTCTTTGAGTGTCCGGAATCCCTCACGGATAGCTTCCTCGGTCAGCGAATTGACCCAAAGCCGTTTGACCGGACATTTGCATCCTGCCTGCTGATAGACCCATCGCTGGATGAGCTCTCCCTCTTGGCCGGCATCACCGCAGTTGATCACCTCATCGGCTTGGTTGATTAGCGATTTGATGACATTGAACTGCTTGTGTACACCGCTGTCTCCGTGTACTTTGATAGAGAACCGCTGGGGTATCATCGGCAGCGAACTGAGGCTCCAGGCCTTCCATTGCTCCGTGTACTCCTGCGGATCCAGTAACGCGCACAGGTGACCGAATGTCCAGGTCACCTGATAACCGTTCCCCTCGAAATAACCATCCTTACGCTGCGAAGCACCTAACACATTGGCTATGTAGGCTCCTACAGAAGGTTTTTCCGCAACGCAGACAATCATTTTCGTATCAATCTGAATTATTTTTCTTTTGTTGAACCGTAGCCGTAACCATAGCCATAACCATAACCTGCCCGTACGTTCGGAACAGCGTTCAAAACACAAGCTACGTTGTGCATCCGTTTTTGGTCTATCACGTCATTGAGATATTCCAACATCTCATACGGCGTGTATTTGTAGCGGCTTACAAAGATAGTGGCATCTGCTACTCGGTCCAGCAAGTACGTATCGCTGACCAACGCTACCGGAGCCGAGTCCACAATGATGTAATCATAGCGTTTGCGCAGTTCCGCAAAGAGCTCGTCCACACGCTCTGTCTGGAGCAACTCGGACGGGTTCGGAGGAATAGTGCCGCAAGGCAGAATATCCAGATTCTTGTGTTCTCCGCTCGGTACGATAATATCATCCATTTCTACGGTCGGCTCTGCCAGGTAATCTGTCAGATGACCTTTGGTTTTCAAGTCAAAGTACACCGACAACATCGGTTTGCGGATATCCAGACCGACCAACGCCACTTTCTTGCCTAAGATTGCGAGGGAAAGCGCCAGATTGCTGGCTACATAGGATTTACCGTCACCGTTGATGCAGGAGGTTACTAAAATAACCGGTGATTTCTTGTCCGAAGGAAGAATGAATCGCAGGTTGGTTCGGATCAGACGGAACAACTCTGCCGAAACGGTGGATTCGCCCTCGTGGATAGCAATATGTGTGTTGCGTGAGTTTTGTACCAATTGACCGAGCAGCGGCGCATGAATGCGTTTCTCGTAATCCTTCACATCGTCAATTTTATTGTTGAATAGGATATAGACGTACAGTAAACCGGCGGGGAACATGAGACCCAAAACAAAACAGATGAAGAGCAGTTTCAGCAGTTTCGGTTTGCCGCTCAGTACGTCCATTTGAGGCATGTCAACAATCTTTGCCGGCAGAGAGGTGGCGGCTAACATCAGGGCGTTCTCCTCACGTTTCTGGTAGAGGTAGAGGTAGAGACGCTCTTTTATCTGTTGATCGCGCACAACGCGCACATACTCGCGCTGTTGTTCCGGTGCATCCTGGATCTGGCGGTTGAACTTCGTGTCCTGCATCTGAAGGTTGCGCTGACGGATCTTCAAACTCTCGCGCACCGAACCGATGGTGGCGATGATGTTCTGGCGCATGGAGGTTAACTGCAAATTGAGTTGCTCAATTACCGGGTTGTCCTCTGTCGCGGTACGCATGATACGCATTCTCTGCAACTGTAAAGCATTGTATTCGGACAAACTGGATGCCAGCGAAGGATCCTCAATGCCGATATTGGACGGAATGAGATTGTTGCGTTTGGTGTCGTCGCGAAGGAAATCTTGAATGTAATCCACCAGACTCAACTGCGTCTCGATTTCCGCGATGGCTTTTTGTTCCGTACTGCTGGCTTGAAGGAACAGTTTGGCTTGCTCGTCAAGATTTGCAATCTTATTCTTCTCCATGTATTCGGCTACTACATCTTCCGCTTCGCTCAGTTCGGCGGTTATGATGGCAAGACGCTCCTCGATAAAGGAAGCGGTGTTGGTCGCAATCGTGTTTTTATCTACTACGGCATTCATGTTGTATTGCTCTATCAGCTGATACAG
>CAMNCW010000032.1 GCA_946534715.1 uncultured Bacteroidales bacterium
GGTACAAACCATCCTGCCTTATACCACGGATCCCGAAAAGATGCAGACCGTCATCACCGTACAGGCGGAAGATCCCGCTACACGCGTTAGTACCTATACCGTGGTATTCCGCTTCACCCGTTCGGATGCGGACACGCTCAAGATGATCTATGCCGACGGAGATAGTTTGTTTGGTTTCGAACCGACCCGTTTCTATTACACCTATTCGCTCCCTGTCGGCACTCCGGCATTCCCCGTTTTGGATCAGGACCTCGCGGACGAATGGCAAACGGTTTCTATGGATACGGTGGAACTGACCCAAAGCACACTTATACGTCAACTCAACGTGACCGCAGAGAGTGGTAAGAAGAATACATATACCGTCGCATACACGATCCTCAAATCGGATGTCGATACCCTGCAGATGTTGCTGGTGGATCAAAAACCATTGCCCGACTTCAAGGCGGAGGTGGCGGAGTATTACTACACCCTCACGGCGGCTCAAGCGGCGGAACTGGACGGCGCACTCCCTGCTGTGGAGGCGATTGCCGGCGACGAATACCAGACCGTGCTCATTGCGCAGGATAAAGACTCGCTCAGCGGCAAATCGCTCGGCTACAAGTCCCTCGTTACAGTAACTGCTGCCACTGGTACAAGCCGCACGTACGCCATCCATTACCCCGTTGAACTCTCACAAGAAGCTACGCTCAATATGATCATGTTAGCCGGTCAACCTGTGGCGAACTTCGATGCGGAACGCTTTAACTACAAGATGGAGATCAACGTGGACGCTTCTGTTCCGGTCGTTTCTGTTGTTAAGAAAGAGGAGGCGCAGACCTACGAGATCCGAGTGATCGGAGACACCGTCCTCGTGGAAGTGATGGCGGAAGATCTGGTGACCTCACAGACTTATACACTCGTCTTCGAGCGTCTCTTGTCGGCGAATACGCTGCTCCGAAACATCGTCCTTCGCGATGCGGAAGGAGTCGTATTACCGGCATCGCAGTTCGCATTCCGTCCGGAGGAGTTCGCTTATCCCGAGATTCCGTTGGCATACGTAGCCGATTCCCTGCCCGAGACACTCTTGCCCTCCATCGAGGTCGTCTTCTCCGATTCCATGCAGACTGCCGACACCACGCGTCATTTGTTGCCGAATGGAGACATGCAGGTCGATGTGGTCGTTACCGCCCCGAACGGGGAAGATCAGGCGATTTACACACTCATCTTCCATTTCGTGAAACCTTCAGATGCTAAACTGTCGGCTATAACGGTGAAAGAAGAGCTGATTGCTGACTTCAAACCCGAACTGACGGAATACACCTTCACGCACCCGTATGGCACGCCGGACAGCCTCTTCTTCACACTTGATGACATCACCTACGAGCTCAGTGACGAACGGGCTACCGACACCGCCTATATCGACGCCGACCACACGATCTTCATCACCGTGCTCGCACAGGACGGTACGACCGAAATGACCTATACGATCCGTCAGATCGTGGGTAAGGACAGTAATAATAAACTGGCTTGGATCACCCTCAACGGAGATTCCCTGGCGGGCTTCGATCCCGATATGGACTTCTATACCTATTATCTGTTCGAAGGAACACCTGTCCCGGAAGTAAAAGCCCAAACGGCTTCAGAGAATGCCGAATTGGATATCAAGGAGGTTTCTGCCGGTGATACTTGTGTCATCACTTGTATTGCGGAGGATCAGTCCATGCGGCGTTATTACATCCATTTCGCCATCTCTGCCATCAACGATGGTCTTGAACCCTCTGCCAATGACGTGCTCCTCAAACGCATCCCCGGTACGAATAAGATCATGGTCGGTACGCTCCGTAAGGGTGTCAGCTTTGCCCTCTATGACCAGGCGGGCAGAATGGTGAACTTCCAGGGAGTGCCCGTAGTCGATCCGAATGATGCAGAAGTTTATACCGATGCCGATAATAAGGATGTCCTCAATAACTTCAATAACCCCGATGCGGCACTCGTTATTGACGTCGTTCCCGGACAACCCTATTTCTACACATTCTTCGATGTGAAGTCACAAAAATTGAGAACTGGCAAAATAATTTTGCTGCAATAACTAAAAAATGCAAGAAAATCCCACATATATTTGCGTATGTGGGATTTTTTTTGTATCTTTGCACCCCAATTTGATTTGAATCAGAAACTATGGCAACACCGACGAGTAAGAAAAGAATCTTAGTGACCTATATTGAGGCAGGGTTTGGGCATATTACCACCGCGAACTCTATCGCCGATGCGATAGAGGCGCTTCATGACCCGAATTTGGAGGTTATTCGTAAATATACCTTCAAGGAGAATCCAGTTTTGCACAAAATTGAGCAGGGTTTTGTGAGGGATGTCAAGTGGGCGAACACCTTCCCTTGGCATAATTATATCCAGATGTGGGGCACCTATATCTTTGGTATTCATAATTCGCTTCCGTTCGTCGTTTCTACGTTCTATAAAAAAGCCCAGCGTATTTACCTCGAGATGTTGGAGGAAATCAAGCCGGACATCATCATCGATACCCATTACCTCACTTCGTATTTGGCTACCCAATACCGCGATTTGATGGACCCGCATGTCAAGGTCGTGACCTACGACCCCGATAACAGTGTACATAACTGGTGGAACATCCGGGTAGATAAGTTTGTGGTCAACTGCCGTATTGCGTTCCATGATGCCCTCAAGCATGATTTTGCGCGCAAGCAACTGATCTTGGTGCCTTTCGTGACACGTAAAGAAATCATGGAAGTGACCGAATCACCCGCTTTCTATCGCGATAAATACGACCTTCCGCAGGATCGTTTCACGGTCATGGTGGCGGCCGGTGGGTATGGTAAGTCCGGCATGCACCGCGTCGTCGATGCCCTCATGCTCGTCAAACAGCCGATTACGCTTATTGCAATCTGCGGTACGAACAAACGCCTCTATAAGCGCCTACAGCATCTCCGCAAAATTGCGCCTTCTAATATCGACCTGCGGCCTTACGAGTTCGTTGATCGTGTCTATGAACTCAACCGAGCGTCGGATGTCTTGTTGACCAAAGGAGGACCGAACGCCATGTTGGATAGCGCACTCATGGGGGTACCTGTCGGCGTCTTCTATTGCGCTTCCGAGATAGAGTATATCTCCACCTATCTCTTTACCGACATCCTCAACTGCGGACGGTTCTTCTCCAGAGCACATAAGATCGTCAAATGGGTCAACGATTGTGCGAAGGATCATTCTATTTTGGATATCTATGTCGATTCCGCACACGCAGTGCGCGAACAAGGGAACGGAGCTGTCAATATCGCGCAGTTTATACAGAAATACGCCTTTGAAAACGAATGAGTAAAGATACCAACATAGTTTCCGAAAACCGCTCCGTCGCTTCGCGTTTTAAGCCCTCTATGGTGATTTGGCCGATTCTTTTCGGCCTCATAGGTGTCGGCTATATGCTCTGGCGCGAGATGCACGATGACATACCGCATGGTCCGCTCCTCTTGGCGGAGCACTGGTGGGTGTTCGTCTTGTTGGTCATTCTCTTTACGCTCTTCAAAGATTTCTCGGGTATGTACCGCTTGCGGGTCATGTCCGGCATGCCGCTTACGTTCCGCCAGCTCTTCAGGGTCAGGATGCTATACGAATTTACATCTGCCGTCACTCCTTCGGCGGCGGGAGGCTCCTCGCTCGAAGTGATTTTCCTCCATCGCGAGGGTATCAAATATAGTAAAGCAACCTCCATGACCGTCCTGGCGCTTTTCATGGACGAGATACTGATGATTGTGCTTTTCCCTTTCCTCTTGCTCTTCATCCCTTATGGCGAACTCTTTACCGCCGGCGGCTATTTCCAGTACGGCTATCTCTGGGCGTTCCTCATCGGATATGCGATGAAGTTCGTTTGGGTCACGATCCTCTTCATCGGCTTGTTCTGCAAACCTTCCGTATTCATCAATATCGTCGGTTTCGTCTTCCGCCTGAAGTTCCTGCAACGGTATAGGATGAGAGCACTCCGCACGGCGGTCGAGATTCGCCAATGCGCGCAGGAGATCCGCCATGAATCAGCCGCCTATTGGACCCGCCTCACACTCTCTACTATCGGCATTTGGGGATTCCGTTTCCTTATCGCTAACATGGCGATTATGATCTTCAATCCACTCACCGGAGCCGATAACTGGATGTGCTTCGCGCGGCAATATATATTGGGTATTGTTACGATGATTGTTCCTACGCCGGGAGGTAGCGGATTTGCCGAAGTGATGTTCGACGGATTCCTCGGCGAATATATAACACAAAAAATGTCCACCGTGGTCATTACATCCATCTGGCGTCTCTGTACCTATTATTATTACTTGGTTGCCGGTGTGATCATTCTGCCACAGTGGCTTGGTAAAAGCAGTATATTGAGAAAACGCCATGAAACCAACTGATGTCCTTTTCTGCATCTTCAATTATCATGAAGCAGCTAACGCGGAGTTCCTCTATCGCGAACTTCGTCCGTCTTTTGAATGCCATATAATTGATGCGGATAGCGGGCAGCGCCCGGATCCGTGCGGAGGAGACACGGTCTATCTGCCTAATGTCTTCTATTCCGGCATGATGCACCATGCCATCACCATGGCGAACGAGGGGAATTTCCCTTATCTCTTTTTCATTTGCTCCGATGTGCTGATGTCGCATGAAGCGTTGGAGCAACTTAAAACGATTATTCTAACCGAGTCCTTCGATGGAGTAGGGGTGTACTGCCCGGCGCATCAGGATGATTCTTATACGTGGGTCGCTTGGTCATACCGCCGTAATAGTGGAGCGCGCCGGGAAGTGGCGTTCGCGGAAGGCATGCTCGGCATGTATGCCAAACCCGTCTATAACCAATTGGAGCCTCTGGACATCAACCCGCACGGATGGGGACTGGATCTCGTCGCTTGTTTCTACGCAAGGCATTGGGGACTAAAATGTGAGATAGATGATCGTATCGCAATCCTTCATCCCAAAGGTGATGTGCATAAAAATACCCTCGCTCGTAATGAAGCAAGGGCTTATCTCATGCGCTATCCCGAGGGAAAAGCTATCCGACGTTATTGGGTAGCGTGTTCAATACGGAATGCCGCTATTCAACCTTTCATCCTCCCCAAATCATACCGTAAATGGCTTAAACTCTTCTTACCCCTTTACCGCCTCTTCCACTAATCTCTCAACTCTCAACTATTTCCACCTGTATCCGATTCCCAAACTGATGGATTGAGGATAGATCAGAGCCTGAGCAATCTCTTTGCCTTTGTTCTCGCTGTAGAAACCGGCGATGTCGGATAAGCTGACTTTGTAGTGCGCATTGATCTGAATGCCTATCGGAAACTCATAGCCCACCGTCACGGCAACACCGAAATGATTGTCGTGCAAGCTGTATAAGCGGCTGTAATCATGCGTATCTACGGGCTTCGTCGGCGTCGTGGGGGTAGGGGGAACAATCACCGGGTCATCCACGTTCTTGAACTTGTTCGCGATATTCGATGCGAACGTGAAATGGGTGAATATTCCGCCGCCGAATTGAATATATCCGCGCTCCATACTGCCGAAACGGCCTAAGAAATAAACAGGTATCTCCATGCCGAAAGACCATAAGTGGTTCGCTGTGTCCGTCTCAGCAAAATAGTTCTGTTGAGCGGTGAAAAGCACCTGCGGCTGTATGGAGAAATGTTTGCTCACGCGGAAATCTAAGAATCCGCCTAACTCTCCGCCGATATGCATATACGAACTCATCCGATTATGGTTTCTCGAGATGATGAAATTGCTCAAGTTCGCCCCTGCTAATATACCGCCGGACACGATGCGAGGCAGTTTCTCCTGATCCAGAGAATCTAACATATGCTCGGTGTCAAACTCCACCAGACGAGCTTTGGCGGCGTCTAATTTCAGCTGCAACTCCGTGTCTTTGGTCTGAGCCGAGACCATAGAGACTTGAAAAATAATCGTACTTAGGATCACTAATCCTTTCATTGTGGCATGTTTCATAGTATTCCTCCTTTCTTACAGCGATATTCGTACCGTTAACTTGACACCGTTCCGACCCCATGCTCCTATACGGCGTCGGCCGTGAATCAGCACGGGATGACCGTCTGCATCTACCGCCGGCTGAAAACCCAAACCCGGTTTGTTCGGATCTACCGGCTCCATCTTCTGGATCATATACGGCAATTCGTAATCGTTGTACGTCAAACGACGCACGTAATCAATACGGATGAACTTGAGGATGTTCTCAAATCCCGCGGTCAGCTCCATATACGGCAACTTACCGATAGGCGAACTCGTACGATATCCGTCTTTCAGATACCCGTAATTATCAAACGCGCTGTTCACATCCCCGTTGGTCCATTCTGTGTGCGGGAAATCGTACAAACCCGTTCCCGATTCCAGATACGGGTTGTTCTTCTTCGTCAGACCGCCGTACGTTCCGGCAAAACTGACCACGCCGCGTAATTTCAACTTGTTGATACCGGGAATGCGGTTCAAAATCCAGCCTTTGAAGAAATACGTGGCATAAAGCGATACGTACTCGTCCATGATAAACTCCATCGGTTTCATTAGGTTGAACGATCGCTGACCTAACAGAATACTCGTCGAAGTCTGCGGAATCTGCAATTTCGTGAACGGCACTTTCTGCCAGATCATGCCGGTCTGAATACGCAGGTCCAGGTGGCCGAACGCCGAGAACCAGAAACGTTTGTCGAACATGATCTCCGTCTTGTTGTAGATGAATCCGTCTCCCCCATTGTGCCGGTCGTCTAAATAACCCACAGTGTGAAGCAGGTTGATCGTCGGAGCATCTTTCTCTAATCCCCACGGATTCTTGATACCCTCGCGGTCAATACCCGTCATCGAACCCGGAGAATATTCCAACTCAAAAGTACCCTCGTAGTTGCGGTATGAACCGATATTGGTCATCGTTTGCATGTACGTCGTGTCGGTCCCGACGATGCTCTGCGTGTAATTCAGACGGTTGTATTTGAGTGCACCGGCAGCGCGGTTGTTTGTAAAATCGAACGTCGTCTTGAACATCAGATTATTCCGCCATTCCTTCATGTATTCCGCTTTCGCGTGGAACACATACTGCGCAAAAGGCATCGTCGGCGTGCTCGTCGGAATAGACATCAATATATTATCGCGGCGTACCACATCCGTCACTTGACCGGGTTCTTCCACATCATACTGAGCCATCAATTGTATATGGTGACGTAAGCCGTCATAAGGCTGGTTCTTGTGTTTGTCAAACGTATAAACCATCGTCGCGTTGTATTTCGGCAGCAGGTCTTTGGTGCCGAACGCTACATAACCGCGGAAGAAGAACTGGTCATGCAACCTCGCCGTCGATCCGCCGCCTACGCGCAATCGAACACCCTCTAACATGTTCCAACTCAAAAAGTTGTATATCGGTCCGAAATCAAACTTACTCAGATACATAAACTCCGCATCCCGAGTTGGGATATACTCCGTGGTAATGGCGTTGACAAACAGCGCTAACGTGTTGAATTTGGGCGTATTCGTGAACTCGCGCACCAAATCAACCACCGAACTCTCATACTTCGTCAACGGCTCCGGACGCATCGCGTCCGTCCATTGACCCTCAAACACTAATTCCGCCGTCGAGTCGTTTTGCTCTACCTCGTTTGCCGTCAAACTGGAGAACGTCTCTTTCGATATCGGTGTCTCCAAATCCCAATTGGTATATATCTTCGTCTGACGGGCTAACATGCCGCGTTTATTGTTCAGTATATAGAACTTGGCATATGTACTTGTTTTGTCCGGCGCCCACATACCGTTCTCTAACTGCTTGTAACTGTGCTCAATCGAGAAATTGCTCACAAAGTTCAAGTTAATATCCGGCGGTATATTGATAGCGTATTTCTTCAGCCTGTACGTGCTGTCGTTCACAATATACAGGTGACCCGTAAATCCGTAACTCTCCGAGTTAACCGGCACAAATGCCAGGTCGATACACGGATAACCGTCCACCATGATCGTGTCCATGATGTAGTACTGATAGAATGTCACCGCTATCGTGCTGCTCAACGGGGATACAAAGCGGTTGAACAGCAGGTTCATGTTGTTGTCGTTGATATCTACATCCTTGAAAATGGCGTTGATGTTCTGCTGGAAGGACTGAGAACCGATTACGCTTTCGATACCGAAAATTCGTTTCTTGTCCAAAATCTTCTTCTCGCGGTGGGGTTTGCGCTGGTAATACTCCGTGTTCAAATGCTCGCGGATACTCACCGTTACGTTCGGATAAACGCCTGTGGTGTCAATGTATTTCTTTACGAAATCAAACGTCTTCCAGAACGGCTTTTCCCAATTCACCTGAATGTTATCCAACGCGAAAGACATACGCGAATAACTCTTTGCCGTGTATTGATCCGCGCTCTGTACGCAGAACGAATCCTTGTGCGCAATGACATTCTTGATCAACTCCACCGCCGGATTACCCTTTCGTTTGTAGTCGCGCTTACGGTTCTTCGGCGTCACCACAATGTCCTGCAATCCATATACATCCGGTGTCAACTTGATCTTCGCGTTCTTGCGGTTCTGACCCTTCCTAAGCGTTAACATCTCCGTCTTGTAACCTACCATCTGGAAATTCAGCGTATTGTAACCCTGCGTGTTGCTGATGGTGAAATTACCGTCTATATCCGATGTCGTTCCTACTTCCGAAGGAATCATTCCTTTGTTCGTCGTGGATTTCAGAAAGTATATCTGTACGAACGGCAATGTCTCGCCTGTGTCGCCATCTACCACAACACCGGATATACTGGTCACCTCCTGTGCCGTTACCATCCCGGCTATGCACAAGAAAAATAATATGTACCTTAATCTATTCACAATTCTCAATCCTCAATTATCAATTATCAATTGTCAATTATCAACTCTCTTGCTGTCTCAAACTCTCTTCATGTATCAACTCCCACAAAGCCAACTTGAACTCCGTCCGTAATCCTTTCTCCCCCTCTGAGAGGGGGTCGGGGGGTGTCAATAGTTTCTCTCTTATCTGCTGATACCTCTCCGGCTGTAAAGGAGCAATCCCGTGTGCCTTTTTCCATTCCCCGATGCGCTTGCTCACATCCATTCGGGCGGCAATAGTAGCCCATAACTGATCATCCAACTCATCTATCTCCGCACGCAACCAACTGAGCTCTTTAGCTGTTGATTCCGAGATGGTCGTTGGTAAATTGGAAATAAGTTGGTGGCTTGTTGGTTCTTCTAACAGGACTTCCCTGATCTTACGGGGAGTTATCTGCTGCTTGGCGTCGGATAGTGCCTCCTCGGGCTTGTGATGTACTTCCACCATCGCCCCGTCGAATCCCAACTCGCGCGCTTTTTCTATCAACCCCGCTATTTTCTCTGCATCACCGCTCATGTGACTTGGGTCGATCAGCAGCGGTATCTCCGGCTTCGCTACGTGAACGGCATGTGCCATCGCCCAGCATGGCTGATGGTTGCATCCGCGGTGGACCGCCATAACGGGTATGCCCGTTTTCTCCAAACGCTCTATATTGCCTATCCACAGCCCCGCATCGTTATTCACCGGATTCTTGATCAAGATCCCCTTCAACTTTCCACTTTCATCTAACCGGCTTCTCTCAATGCTCAACGCTAAACTCTCAACTATAGTTTGTACGGCAATCGGATTAGCGCTGGTACGTGCCCCTATCCACAAATAATCAATCCCGGCTTCCAAAGCCTCATGCACATGTTCCGGTGTCGCCACTTCTGTCGCCACATCGAATCCATATATGCTTTTCGCTTCTACTAACCATTTCAAAGCCTTTGAACCCATTCCTTGAAACGTGTGCGGGCTCGTACGCGGCTTCCACGCGCCCGCGCGATAAATAAAAGGAATAGAGCCGCACTCTTCCCTCAATTGGCGTGCGGTCTCCAACACCTGCTCGCGGCGCTCCGCTGAACAGGGGCCCAATATGTATATCTTCTGATGGCTGATAACTGATGCTTTAATAAATCAACTGCAAACGGAAGTGCATCGCATCCGGGGTAAATCCGTCGTAGAAGAAATCGGAAATCGTCAAAAAGACCTCTACAACACCGATTCCCACTGTGTAATCGATGTGCTGCTGATAATAGACAGTTTTTTTCGTCTGTCCGTCATCCTCCTCCGCGCTCAGATAACTGGTCTCCGGCAGAGCCACCTGATACGCATTCTGTGCTCCCGAGTTGTACTCACGGAACAAATTGAATGTTCCGTAGTTATACACATTAGCTGTAATCTCCGGCACGTCAAAAGAGCAATAGAACATACCCATTTGATCGTCAAATGCCCACTGGTTCTTGTTAACCACCAAATCCAATGTCTGCGCGTGGTAGTAACATACCGGCTCTGATCCGCCCGGTTTTGTGCTGTGGTCACATCGGCACTCGTTGCAACTGCTCATACCCAATACAACGAGGCTCATCACACAAAAAAATATTACTTTTTTCATCTTCAAAACAATTTTGCCTGCAAAATTACAAAAAATATTTGAAATATGCAAATATTTCTCACATTATTCACTTAATACTTGCATATTTCAAAAAAAAATTGTATCTTTGCACCCAAATTCGCGAAATCGAATAGTATTAATCCTTAAATTATTACAAGTATGAACAACTTAATCAAAGCAACTTTTGTTTTTGCAGCTGGAGCAGCTGTTGGAGCAGCTGTAGCACTCTTGGTGGCACCGAAATCGGGTGAGCAACTTCGTTCTCAAATCGCTGATTTGGCTAATGATGCACAGAAAAAAGTGCAGGATTACTGTGAGCAACTCAAACAGGAAATCAAGCAGGCGAACACTCCTGCCGAAGCACCTGTTGAAGCGGAGCAACCCGCTTAAAATAGGAGGTTCAACATGGAAAATGAATTGTTCGAGGAAGTAAAGAAAGAAGTTACCGCGTGCGGCGAAGCCGTCGGAGAAGTCGGCAAACTCCGTCTCATTGATCTTATTAGCCGTCTTTTGGGGCTCTTCCTGCTGATTTTTACGATCGTTCTGCTCCTTTCCGCGCTCTTCACCTTTGGAGCGGTGGCGGCAATCGATATCTTGTCGAACTATATGCCTACTTGGGCGGCATCCCTGCTCATTGGTAGCATCTATCTCGTCCTGATTGCGGTGGTGCTCGCGTTCAAAAAGCAACTCTTCATACATCCGTTCATCCGTCTGATGAGTGAACAGATCAACACGGAGGAAGAGCTGGCGCTGAAGACCTTGGAGGCAGAACATAAAGCTGAGATTCAGTATATCCGTCTGGAGACCAAAGTAGAGAGCGCTACGCGCGAACTCAATATCTACGCGAACCTCATCAGCCGCATCTGGTCTTGGCTTTCCGGCAAATTAACCAAATAAGAATTGTCAATTATAGATGTTCTCTCGTCTCTACGGCGTATTACTGCCGTTCTTCGTCAGTTTTTTGCTGGCATATGTCTTGGATCCTATTGTGGTCTTTATCCAAACCAAATGCAAGGTGCGTAATAGGGCGCTCGCTGTGTTACTCACCCTGCTCTTGGTCGTCGGCCTTGTAGTTGGAGCCATCGCCTCGTTGCGCAAACCCGTAATGGATCAGGTTAACTCGGCTTGGGTCGGTTTTCAGGCATATATCGCTGATTTTAATATCAACGATTATGTCTCCGCCGAAACACAGGAGAAACTGCTCACTTGGACGGAAGAATGGAGTTTCGAAAAAGCACTCGCTAACCCCGAACTCACTACTTCCATCAAGGAATTGCTGCCTAAACTCGGTAACTGGATCACAGGCGGTCTGAGCTGGATGAGCGAACTCATGGTGGGCTTCATCGGCTTCATGTACCTCGTCTTTTTGATGATAGACATGCCGAATATTCGCGCAAAATATAGCCGTTACGTGCCCCGCAAAATAAGGCCGCAAGTAGTAGCTCTCATGGGCGATATTGACCGCAATATGAATGCCTATTTCCGCGGACAAGCGATGGTCGCCGGATGTGTCGGAGTGCTCTTTGCTATCGGGTTTACCATCACCGGCATGCCGATGGGAATTGCCATGGGCCTCATCATCGGGCTCCTGAACATGGTGCCTTATATGCAGGCACTCGGTATTCCCCCTTGTATCGTACTTTGCCTTCTGCAATCAGCGCAAACAGGACAACCCGTCTGGCTTACGCTCCTCATGATGACGATTGTCTTCATCGTGGTGCAATCCATTCAGGATCTGTTCCTTACCCCGAAGATCATGGGGGATGTCACCGGCATGTCGCCCGCGGCTATACTCCTCAGCCTGAGTATTTGGGGCGCGATATGCGGAGTAATTGGTATGATCATCGCTTTGCCTCTTACTACGCTCATCATCAGCTATTACGACCGATATGTATCGAACCGCGGCGTCACTTCCCGCAATCACCAGGCGAATTATCCCGGACGTCTACGAGGTCATTTCCCGCCAAAAGAGGAATAAACACTTCTTTCTGCTAACTAAAGACGACAAAATACGCAAAAAAACAAGAAAATTGGCATACACTATTGTGTATGTCATTTTTTTTTTGTAACTTTGCGCCCGCTTTTGAAGCGGGCACTAAAAAAAGCCCCTCGTGATCCCGAAATCCGGATACCTTCGTAATGACGCGATCTCGTGATCTCGAAACCTCGAAAACAACAAAAATCAAAATAATTAATTAACAATTTTATGCAAACAATCAAGCTTAGAAAAGGTCTGGACATTCCTTTTGAAGGAACTGCGGCTGAGACGCTGGGTAGCGTTCGTCGGCCGGAGGTCTTTCATATCGTGCCCGACCAGTTCGCCGGCATCACTCCAAAACTGGATGTCAAGGTCGGCGACCGTGTGAAGGCGGGTAGCCCGCTCTTCCACGACAAAGCGTTTGAGAGCTTGTTCTTTACCTCGCCTGTCTCCGGCGAAGTCAAAGAGATCGTGCGCGGTGAGCGACGTAAGATCATGTCCATCGACATCCTTGCGGACGCTACCATCGAGTATGAGCACTTTGACACCGCAGGCGATGTGAAGGAGCTGCTGCTGAAAAGCGGCCTCTGGGCATTGATGAAGCAACGTCCGTACGACTGCATCGCTCTGCCGAACAAGACCCCTCGCGCTATTTTTATTTCGAGTTTTGACAGTGCGCCTTGTGCTCCGAACTACGAGTTCGTGCTCAAAGGTCAGTTGCCTACCTTACAGGCAGCTGTCTCCGCGCTGGGCAAGATCGCACCGGTATTCATCGGTATCAAAGGTGGCGCAAAAGCTACCGAGTTAAGAGAGCTCAAGGACTGCACCCTCTATGAGGTCTATGGTCCGCACCCTGCCGGAAACGTAGGCGTGCAGCTCAACAACCTCGCGCCGCTGGCGAAGGGTGAGACCGTCTTCACGGTGAACATCCAGGATCTCGCGCTCATCGGTCGCCTCTTCCAGAAAGGCATCGTGGACATGCAGAAGAAAGTGGCGTTGACCGGTCCGCTCGCTTACGGCAAGCAGTACTACAACGTCCTGCCGGGTATGCCGGTTTCCGCGGTCCTGCTCTCGAACGTACACACCGAGTGTCCGTGCCGCTACATCGCCGGCAACGTGCTGAGCGGTCGTCAGATCACGATGGACGACATGATCTCCGTCTATGACAACCAGTTCACCGTCCTCGACGAGGGTTCCGAGAACCATGAGTTCATGGGCTGGATGCTGCCGCGCTTCTCGGCGTTCAATGCCGGAAAGACCGACCCTGCAGGTCTGTTGGACAACAGGTTCACGCGCTGGCTCTTCGGTCCGAAGAAATACCAGTGGGACGCACGTCTCAAAGGTGGCCGCCGTGCGATCATCGTCTCCGGCGAGTACGACAAAGTGTTCCCGATGGACATCTACCCCGAGTACCTCATCAAAGCGATGATTGCGTCGAACATCGACAAGATGGAAGCGCTGGGTGCATACGAGGTGGCTCCTGAAGATTTCGCGCTCTGCGAGTATGTATGTACATCCAAAATGCCGCTGCAGGCTATCGTGCGCGAAGCGTTGGATTATTTAAGAAAGGAGATTGAGTAATGGAATGGCTTTATAAAAACTGGA
>CAMNCW010000033.1 GCA_946534715.1 uncultured Bacteroidales bacterium
CTCATGCGGCAAAGTGAAAATAGTTGAGCATTTTGAAGATGTCAAAGTGAAAATAGTGGATTCCTTCGAAGATATAAAAATCAAGATAGTTGATGCTTTCGAAGGAGTAAAGAAATAAGAACTCTTTGGCTCTATCAATCCCATGATAACTCGATCTATCTTTATCTTTCTTCTTTTATCCCCGATACTATCGGGCTTTCCGCAGCGTTCATTGTGTGGCATACCATGCCGCCTCTTCTTTGTCCATTGCGTCGGAATTTAATTCCGACAATCGGCTCTGCCGACATCTGCCCACGGTGTTCTGTGCTCGCGCTCTCCGTGCGCGAGATAGATTCTTCTCACTTATTCGGCATTCACTTTTCCCCCTTGTACATTATACGTTGATCCATTGTACCTTATATAGAGTTGACCGTCGCGGAGGATCTTTACTCCCTCTCCTCGGGAGAGGGTTGGAATGAGGTTTTCAGTAGTGGTTCCGAATTCAAACCGAACGGAGACATCGCCGGAACCGAGAGCGGCGGCAAGGCCGGAAGGGTTGTCTATTGCGCCGAGGCGGGTATAGGAATACGAGGTGTTGAAAGTCTCGTAGAAGAGGACCACGCAGTTGTTGCCGTAGAGCATCAGATCGCCGGCATGGATTGTGCCGGGCTGGTATGCGGCGGTGGGAAGAGAGGTGGATAGGTAATGGTATTTCTCATTGCCGTTCAGTTCGTTCATCGTGACCGTTAGGGGTAATAAGGCAGCAAAGGCTTCGCCGGTTTCGGAGTCTGCAAGTGTGGCAGTAAAGGTCTTGGAACCAATTACTACATTGATTTGTTTGCCGGTGCTTGCCGGTTGGTTCAAGCCGCAGGTCTCTACCCAATTAGCAATGAGCGTGGAGAGGTTCGAACGGTTGGAGTTATTGATCCAGAGGTTCTCCGGCAGGTAATCGGCATCGGGCACAAGACGATGACAATCAGCCACAACGCCGCTGATGCCGCTGGAAGCAGAAGAGACGATGAGTCCCACTTGTTTGCCGGACAGTTGTTCGCCGACTTGGAAGAGGTAACTCTGCATGATTGCTGCCATCTGGCTCCACCACAGCGGCGTGACGATGATGACGGTGGAGTAATCCGCCACGGACACACTTACCGGATCAATCGCCGGATAAGAAGCGGCGTCGTTCGGGTTCGCTTTGATGGCATTGAGCAGTTGCGTGCCCAGCGCGTAGTTGTTGGCTTCGTAGCGAAGACCTTTCTCCGCCGGTTCGATCTCCACGACATCGGCAGAGATCTGGTTCGTCAGTTCGGTAACTATACTCTCACAGTTGCCGGTGTAGCTGTAATAAACCACCAGCGTTTTGGCGGAAGAAGTGCTGAGAATCAAGCTCATAGCAGCAAAAAGGGTAAAAATGCGTTTCATAATATCTCCTTTTTTCAAATTCGAGTGCAAAGGTATAGCTTTTTGCGGATATAGAATAACATATATTTGCCGAATAATTACCAAAAACGCAGAAAATGCAGAAAAAGATGATTTTTTGGCTGCCATTTTTGCATATTTCGCAAAAAAATTGTATCTTTGCAGCCAAATTACAGCCGTTATGAAAAAAGTTCTGAATATACGCGAGCCGAATGTGTATGCGCGGCATTTGGAGGCGGAGGTTTTGCATCCGCTGATTAGTGTGGTTCATTTTGATGAGTTGGAGAAGGGGGTAAGGACGAGTATGAATAGTTACGGGGTCTATGGGTTGTTTATCCAGCGGGAGTTTCCGCAGAACTTGTCTTACGGCGTGCGTCCTGTGCAGGTGAGCAACTGGTCGGTTATTGCCGTTGCGCCGGGACAAATAGGAGGCAAGGAGGATGACGGTAATCCGCTCTTTCTGAACGGCTGGGCAGTACTTTGGTCACCGGAGTTGATGAGTAAGACGGATCTCGAAGCACATATCAACGAGTATAATTTCTTCTCGTATTTCTTCACGGACTCGCTGCCTTTGGAGCCGGATGAATGGAATGCGATTGAAATGCTTATAAGTGCCCTGCGAGAGGAACTGAAAGCCCATAAAGACAGCTCGGCATTGCGGAATATAGTGGTCGGGTATCTGCGGCTGATCTTGGATTACTGCCAGCGGGCTTATTGGCGGCAGAACGCACGGATTACAGCTGACGAGCCGGATGTACTGAAACGTTTTCACGCTTTGTTGGACAAGTATTATTACGAGGGCAAACAAGCGGAGCACGGCTTGCCAACGGTAGCTTATTGCGCATCGGAGATGGCGTATTCAGCGGGTTATTTCGGCGACTTGGTGAAACAAGCGACAGGTTCTTCCGCCAAGGAATATATCCAATTGTACATCATCCGAATCGCGAAAAATATCCTCATGAGCGGCCGAAGCATCAGCGAAACGGCGTACATGTTGGGTTTTGATTACCCGCATCATTTCACGCGCATGTTCAAAAACAAAACCGGCATGACTCCGGGGGAGTACATGCGCGGTTAAGAGTTCAGTATGGCAATTAAAGCAAGCGACCGTAGTCATTCCATTCGCCAAACATATTTCCTTTTTTAGTCTCTGCAATCAGGTGATCGAGTGCTTTTAGGTATGTCTGCGGGTCACGGGTTTTGTAGAACGTGACGTTGTATGCGCGGACACGTTGATAGAGCGGTGGAAATGCTCTGAAAGCGGACCAAGTTCGTGCTTTTTTGAGTGCTTCTTCCAGCTCGGGATCAAAGCGGAAACTGCGTGCGCCCATAGGCGGCAGGGCACGTCTTCCTGCGGAAGTCATCCGTCCAAGTCGTTCCAAGCGTCTCGCGCGTTCCTTATTCAGTTCCGTCCATGGGCTATTCTTTTTACGTGGCGAGAACCGCTGCATCACCACTCCGTCGATATAGTTAGCAGTACTATCAATCCAACCGAAGCAGAGTGCTTCCTCCACGGCATCGAGATAGAAGAGTGCCGCTTCGTCCGTCGGGCGGCCGCGTTTGACGGTCACCCAACATTCCGAGGCGGTATTGTGGTTTGCTTCCAACCACTCCCGAAAGTCCTGCCGGTTGCTAATATGCAAGATGTTTTCCGGCGTCATTTGACCTCTCTACCATCCGGCGTGTAGCATTTGTCGCCTTGGCGGATGTAGATTGTTTGATTGATGAGCACTTTCTTTGTTTGTTTCGTATCCGGGGTATAAACTACTGCAGTGGGAAGTTCGCCATCGTAGTTGAGGGTGATGCTCTTCAGTTTCGGCTGACTCCATTCCAAGATGTTTTGTACACGGAGGGTATATGTCCCTTTGCTGACGGAAGTGAGGTTCCATGAAGCATTGCCGATTTCGGTCACTTCGCCCTGATCCCAAGTAGCCGGAAGCGGATAGACTTCCGCTCCGCTTTCAAGCAGCGACAGTTGCCACTGATGCCCATTGGGGTATGAGCCGTTGACAGAAACGATATAGTTTCCGGGGTAACGGAGTTCGACTTTCCATTCCGCCCATCTGTCCAAGTTCTGGGCATCATCGGGACCGAAGTCGAAAAAGTCGTTGTTGTACCATGTCATGTTATCGGAATAGGCATTCACGTTGGCTTTATTGAGCGTAGCCGGCAGGATCACCGCCTCTCCCGGCGTGTAAGGTTCGGGATCTGGATCCACACTTTTTGCGGTTACTTCGAGAGAAGCATTGAGTGCGTTCATGCCTGTTTCTTCGTCCCAGACGCCTGTGTTGGCAAAACGAACAGCGTAGCGCGGGTCAGACGCCAACGTGGAGTAAGCATCGGGCAGATGGAGGTACAACTGATAGGTGCCGGCAGGAACGGTTGAAGGTACCATAATTTGCTCATTGATAGTGGTTAATACGCCGTTCGGCAACCATGATCTCGGGTCGGAGACAATAGGAAGCGAGTAGATTTTCGTACCGTTTTTGAGGACGAGATACGCATGGCGTTCGTTGTACAAGGGCGCAAAACCATTGTTTCGGATTTGCAGGTTCAAAGATATTTTATTGCCTTGTGCCACTTGTTCGCTATACGTACCTTTGACCAGTTGGAACCGGTAGCCCATACGTCGGTTGAGTTCGTCGAAAGTGCCGTTCTTGCGCCACATGTCCGTCACGACCTCCGAGAAACCGCTCTGGATAAAAGTCCAATGCATTCTGCTCATCTCGGCGATAGTAGCGTCATAGGAAGCCTCTTCAGCTGCTTGAGTCGGATCTTCGATGTCGGTTTCACCTCCAACAGGCACATAGAGGGTTTCTTGGGCGATATAGGGTTTTTGCTTTGCTGTGTCTTGGTAGGTTCCCATGTTGTCGGCATGATAGAGGAAGGCGTCGTTATGGTGCCCCAGCCGCGCTTTGGCGGTGTTCTGATACGCCTCGGAGGCAGTCAATGCGGACTTGCTCACCCTTAAGTATTCCAAATACTCGGTCTTGAAAAGCGGCGTGCGGATCTGGATGCCGCGATCTGATGGAACGGTCTTTAAGAGCGTATCAATCAGTGCACAACGTGCATCGTTCATGTGGCTTGTCTGGTTACCGAAATTGTCGGAATAATACCATTCACCCCAAGCTCCGACAATACCGGCTTGGAAGACGAAGATCACGTCTGCATTGGCGTCCCAGTGGGGTTTATATTGCGCCAGATGTTGCTTTACAATGTCCAAAGAAGCATCAGTAGCGGATTCGCTTTTGCCCGATCCGTACGTTCCTTCCGCGTAGGAGAAACGCACGATGGCTTTCATTCCCTTATTCCGCAAAACCTGCATGTCGGCATCAAAGCCATTAAGAACTTCGTTGGGAAGTGTGCCTTTGGTCTTGAAATTATCCAGGTAATAATGTACTAATACAATGGACATTTTCTCATCTTTTTTCTTTTTGTCCAAGGTGCTTTCTTCTCCTACTACAGCGTAAGGAGCAGATTTGGATAGATGTCCCGTCAGCATGGTGATAAAACCGCGTTCGGGGTTAGCAAAGATGGTGTTGTTGTCGGCGGTGTAGTTAACCGTGCCGGCAGATAGTGCTGTTGTCATCCAGGCAACGCACAGAACAAGAGAGATGCGTTTCATAATATTTCGATTGCTTTTTTGGTTATTTCATCGTCTCGTTCAAAGAGGGGGAAGAAGCCGTCATCGCCTAATATATTCCGTACGATATAGGCGTTGAGCAGTCGAGTCATGAGGGGTTTGGATTTTTGTATCTGCGCTTCGTTTGGTTCAACGCCTTTCTCTTTGGCGAACGCTACAAACTCACGCAGGATGTTTTGGCTGTTGAGGTATTTCTCCAAGCTCTTCCAATCCTTGAAACGGCTTAGTTCCTTGCGATGCTTGTCTGTATATTGGTATGCGAACTGATAGGTATAGGCATGATTGACACAACGGTTATACCAAGGTGTGTTGAGCGTGGTGTCGCGTCCTACAAAGACATCGGGCATAATACCTCCACCGCCACGTACAATACGTCCGGACTTGGTGTAATACGCCGTGGTGTCTGCAAAATGCACGGAGTCGGCAGAGTAGAACTCGCCATGGTCAAAGCGATCGAGTAACTCTTTCTGGTAATCTTCCTGATCGCCCAAGGTGTATGGTTTCTGTATGCACCGGCCGGAAGGCGTGTAATAACGCGCGACGGTGAGCCGTATAGCACTGCCGTCATCAAAGGGCATCTGTTGTTGCACAAGGCCTTTTCCGAAAGAACGGCGTCCGACGATAGTAGCGCGGTCGTTATCCTGCATTGCGCCGGCAAAGATCTCGCTGGCAGAGGCGGAAAAATCATCAATGAGTACTACCAATGGCACGTCCTTGAACCGTCCGCCACCATTGGCTGTGGCTTCATAACGCGGATAAGCACGACCTTCCGAATAGACGATGAGGTCACCGCGTTGCAGAAACTCGTTTGCCATACGGATTGCTTGCTCCATATAGCCTCCGCTGTTTTCGCGCAGGTCAATAATAAATTTCTTAGCCCCTTTGGAATATAGATCCGCCAAGGCGGAGATAAACTCTTTATAGGTGGTCTCGCCAAACTTGTTGACGCGGATGAAGCCGATATTGGGCTCGATGATGAACTTGGCATCCACGGAAGTGACAGGAATGTCTCCACGGATGATGGTGTAATAAAGCGTCTCGCTTGTTCCTGCGCGGCGTACGCCTAATTTCACCTCTGTGCCTTTTTCGCCGCGGAGGGTTCGCATCACTTTTTCATTGTTGATCTTTTTGCCCACGAACGCACTGTCGTCCACAGAGATGATCTTATCTCCGGCTAATATACCTACGCCTGCACTTGGTCCTCCTGCAATGACAGCCACGATGCGCACCGTGTCCTGCTGGATAGTGAACTGCACGCCGATGCCCGAGAAGGAACCGGCTAACTCGGAGTTTACCATCTCCAAGTCCTCTTTGGGAATATAGGCAGAGTGGGGGTCTAATTTCTTCACTAACTCCGTCATCGCCTCATCGGTGATACTGTCTATGTTGAGCGAATCGACATAGGCATTCTCTATCAGTTGGAGCAGTCTGTCCACTTTGGTTTGTTCCAGATGCCACTGTCCGTTCTGATAAATCAGTCGTTGCGCATTGGCTTTCTGGCTCAGAACCATTCCAATAAAGATGCCTAAAGCTACACCTATTACGGTCAATGTAGGAAGAATGTACTTTTTCATTTTAGCATTTTATCATTTATTCATTTTCACGTTTATTGAGCCGTTTGGTCATTTAGAAATACGACTTCAATATTTGCTCTTTTGAGCAGCTCCACGCCGTCCATGATACGGTATTCTTCGCCATATACCACGCGTTTGATGCCGGATTGTATAATTAACTTAGAGCACTCCAGACACGGCGAGGCAGTGACATACAGGGTAGCACCTTCGGAACTGTTGTTCGAGCGCGCTACTTTGGTCAAGGCATTTGCCTCGGCATGGAGTACGTAGGGTTTGGAGACGTTGTTCTCATCCTCGCAGATGTTTTCAAATCCCGACGGGGTTCCGTTGTAGCCATCAGAGATGATCATCTGATCCTTCACTAACAGGGCGCCTACTTTGCGGCGCACGCAATAACTATTCTCTGCCCAAGTACGTGCCATACGCATGTACAAGTAGTCTCTTTTTTGTTGTTTATCCATGGTTTTATTGAATTACATTTCCCAATATCGTATATTTGACACTCTTCAGACTAACGATAAATTCCGGTATATGTACCAGTGTAATGGATCCAAATTTTTTGATTATAAATAGATGATTATACTAAATAGAAGTCCCCACCTATTCTTGCAATACTTGTTTTGCAAAATCTTTGACGTCCATGCCGTCAAAAGTGCCCGAAGACATCATAAGCAAGGCAATGCCTTGCGAATTGACAATTGACAATTGACAATTGACATTTTTTCGCAGAGCGGCTTGCAGGGATTCGCTGTCTGTGAAAACGGTTACATTCTCAGTGCCGAATGCCTGACGTACCTCTTCTGCGCTGATGGGAGTAAGTCTTTTATGTTCGATTACCTTTGGGTTGAAATAGACGTACGCTATATCCGCCTCCTTCATACAATCTTTGTATTGCGGCAGGAAATCCGCCATCAAACTGGAGAAAGTGTGCAACTCCATGCACGCGATGAGTTTCTTTTCCGGATAGCGTTCGCGTACGGCATTGATAGTGGCTTTAAGTTTTGAAGGCGAGTGCGCAAAATCCTTGTATGCGACGGATGTCCCGGTTTCGCAGATCTTCTCCAGACGGTTTGATGCTCCGGTGAACGTACTGATTTCGCGGTAGAAATCATCCGGTGCTACGCCGATGCAATGACAAGCGAGCATCGCTGCCTGTAGGTTCTGCATGTTATGACGCCCGAAGACCTGCATCGGGACATCGGCTTCGTATTCCTTGTAAGGAATAACGGAAACCCCTCCCGACCTCCCCTCAAGGGAGGAGGATTGCTTTTGCTTTACTTCCTCAGCTAAGAGGCAGAGGTTCTCGTCGCCTTCAAAGTAGATGAACGAGCCGTTCGGCTCAATGGAGTGAACAAATTTACGGAAGGTGTCCACATATTCCGGAAAGGTCGGGAACACATTAATATGATCCCATGCAATACCGGTGAGAATAGCAACGTGCGGGTGATACCAGAGGAACTTGGACCTCAGATCCAGCGGGCTTGTCAAGTACTCATCTCCCTCAAAAACAGCGTATTTCGCCGTGTCGGAGAGACGAACCATTCTCTCAAAGCCTTCAATCTGTGCGCCTACCATGTAGTCCGCCTCGATGCCGAGACGTTGGAGCACATAGAGGATCATGGAGGTGGTGGTCGTCTTACCGTGTGAACCGCCCACTACGATACGGATCTTGTCCTTGGTCTGCTCGTAGAGGTATTCGGGGAAAGAGTAGATTTTCAGCCCCAATTCGCGTGCTTTGACCAATTCCGGATTATCTTCGCGCGCGTGCATTCCTAATATAATAGCGTCTATGTCGCACGTAATCCTCTCGGGATGCCATCCTAACTCGTCGGGCAACAGACCAGCCTCTCGTAAATGCGACAAAGCCGGATCGAAAATCTCGTCATCCGATCCCGTTACCTTGTACCCCGCTTTGGAGGCGACGGCCAATGCCAAGTTATGCATTGCCGCGCCACCAATTGCTATGAAATGAATGTGAACCATATTTTTCGTGGTCACGTGATCACGTCATCTCGTGATCTCGACCAATTACTTAAACAGTTTGTCGAACTCTTCCTGGCTGATGGTTTTCTCTTCGATCTTGGCTACGCCTTTGATAGCCTCGAAGATCTTGTCTTCCGCTACTCGCTCCACGATGCCACGGAGTTGGTTATCTTGTTTGAGCATCTCCTGAGCGTAGTTAGCCAGCATGTCGTCCTCTACGTTCATCAGACCGTACTGCATGAACTGCATTTTAGCAATGCGTTTTGCGAAAGCTTCCACTTCCTCTTTCTGCACGTCGATCTTGTACTCTTTCATCAACTGATCCTTAGCGAGTTGCCATTTGAGTTCGTCCAACATCTTGTCGAAGTCCTTGTCCAAGTCTTCTTGGGTCATTTTCTCGTTAGTAGCGAGCACCCAGCGTTTGAGGAAATCCACGGGGAATACCACATTCTCCATCTTCTTCATTACGGCGTCTTTAACGTCGATTCCGAAGCGGTATTTGGTTTCTTCCGCCAGCGAGCGAACGATGTCCTCTTTTACGCGAGCACGGAATGCCTCCTCATCTTTCGGAGCATCTGCGCCATATACCTTTGCGAAGAGTTCAGCGTCGATAGCACAAGGTTTTACCTCTGCTTTCGTACCTTTCTCTTTGTCCTCGGGGATATACTCGCCGAAGCGGCTTGCATATGCCTCTACCTGTTTGTTGACCATCTCGTCGGTGGCTTCAATGGTGTACATCGGCAGTTTGTTCTTGCCGTTGAGTTTTGCATCGAACTCAGGAGCAACTGCGATGTCGAATGCAAAGGTGAAGGTGTCCTCGTGATCGAGATCCACGTTGCCCTGCTCCGCATTAGGCATCGGATCGCCCAAGATTTGCAGTTTGTTGTCTTCGATGTGTTTCTGCAGGTTCTCGCCTACCAATTTGTTCAGTACGTCCGCCAAAACGCCTTTTCCGTACATTTTCTTAACCAGCCCTGCCGGAACCATACCCGGACGGAAGCCCGGCATCTGTGCTTTCTGACGCACTTGTTTGAGTTGTTTTGCTACTTCGTCCTGATAGTCTGCCGGCTCAATTGTCAGCGTTACTACAGCCATCAGGTCTTTCAATTCACTTTGGTTGATTTTCATTTTTATTGTTGTTTTAAATGTTTTTTCGTGATCTCGTGGTCACGTGATCTTGTGATCACGACCGAATTTATGCTCTTCCTGCGCGTTTGCGCTCGAGTTCGTCGAGTATGATTTTGCGGATACGCATTGCGTGCGGTGTTACCTCTACGTACTCATCCTCTTTGATGTACTCCAATGCTTCCTCGAGGCTCATGCGAACGGGAGGTGGGAGAACCGCCTTGTCGTCCGCCGATTTGGAACGCATGTTCGTCAGTTTCTTGGATTTGGTTACGTTGATGACGATGTCTCCTTCTTTGGCGTTCTCTCCAACGACCTGTCCGGCATAGACCTCTTCCTGCGGGTCGATAAAGAACTTACCGCGGTCTTGCAGTTTATCCAGCGCATAAGCGTACGCCGTTCCTGCTTCCATGGCGATGAGCGAACCGTTGTTGCGTTTCACGATCTCCCCTTTCCACGGCTGATACTCGAGGAACCGGTGCGCCATGATCGCTTCGCCGGCAGATACGTTCATCACATAGGTACGCATACCCATGATACCGCGGCTCGGGATAGTGAACTCGAGGTGTACCCGGTCGTTGATCATCTCCATCTTTGTCATCTCGCCCTTGTGGGTCGATACAAACTCGATGATTTTACCGCTGCACTCTTCCGGTGTATTAACGGTCAGAGATTCTACCGGTTCGCATTTGACACCATCGATCTCTTTGATGATCACCTGCGGCTGACCCACTTGCAGTTCATATCCCTCGCGACGCATGGTCTCGATAAGTACCGACAAGTGCAGGACGCCACGACCGAACACACGCCAACTGCTCTCTTCCGCGCCTTTCTCCACACGCAGAGCAAGGTTCTTTTCCAACTCCTTGTTCAGACGGTCCTGAATGTGACGCGAGGTCACGAACTTACCGTCCTGCCCGAAGAACGGGCTGTCGTTGATGCAGAAGGTCATGCTCATCGTCGGCTCGTCGATAGCGATCGGTTTCAGAGCCTCGGGTTCGTTCGCATCGCAAACGGTATCTCCGATTTCGAAGCCGTCAATACCGATCATTGCGCAGATGTCGCCGTTCTTGACCACGTCGGTTTTTACGTGGCCCATACCGGAGAACGTGTGCAGTTCCTTAATCTTGGTCTTGATCATCGTGCCATCTTTCTTCGCGAGCGTCACCGCCTGTCCGTCTTTGAACTCGCCTCTGTGTACACGGCCGATGGCGATACGGCCCACATAGGAGTTGTAGTCGAGCGATGTGACGAGCATCTGCGGCGTACCGGGGTTCTCTTCGGGAGCGGGGATGTACTCGATGATAGCGTCCATGAGGTCTGTCAGGTCTGTGGTCGGTTTTTTCCAGTCGCGCGACATCCAGCCGTTCTTGGCAGAACCGTACAAGGTCTGGAAATCCAACTGATCATCGGTTGCGTTGAGGTTGCACATGAGGTCGAACACCTCTTCCTGCACTTCGTCCGGCCGGCAGTTGAGTTTGTCCACTTTGTTGATCACCACAATGGGTTTCAGCCCCAATTCGAGTGCTTTTTGCAGTACAAACCGTGTCTGCGGCATCGGTCCCTCGAATGCATCGACCAAGAGCAGAACGCCGTCCGCCATGTTCAGTACGCGCTCCACTTCGCCACCAAAGTCCGCGTGCCCCGGAGTGTCTATCACGTTGATTTTAACGCCTTTGTACTCGATGGCTACGTTCTTTGCGAGAATGGTTATACCGCGTTCGCGCTCCAAGTCGTTGTTGTCCAAAATCAACTCTTTGGGCTGATCGCTGAACTCTGATTGCTGTTGTTTCACCACGTTCGCGGTGTAGAGCATCTTATCGACCAAAGTTGTTTTTCCGTGGTCGACGTGCGCAATAATTGCTATGTTTCGTATATTTTGCATACCTTAAATAATTGTCTTTCCGTGCGCCTATGCGCATACTAATCCAAAATAACGTGCAAAGATACAACAAAAATCGCATATATGCAAATATTCGGGCATTTTTTTTAGAAAAAAAACGATTTTGTCATGTTTACTTGAATCCATTCGGTTTATCGGTCGTTGGTAGTGTTTTTGAATGATGTTCGCTTAAAGGCAGATAGAAAGCAGTTAATACCCTCTATATCCACTAAGGATCATTAAGAATCTTTAAGAACAACTAACGTCCAATTTTCGAACACAGCGTTCGAAAAAACTCTTTGTATAAAAAACGTCATGAGACTTTTGAGACTTTTGAGATTTTTCTGCCTGTGCGGACAGAGAAAGAAAATCTCAAAAGTCTCAAAAGTCTCAAAAGTCTCAGTGCAAAAAATTAAATTATGCGCAATCAGGCAAAATTATTGAACCGTTTGCCCGAGTGCGTTAAAGAGTTTGCCGTTTTTCTCAATGATGAACTGACCATTGATGATGAACTTGGCGCTTTGTGCGTTGATGCCTTGTATGTTCTCGATGCCTTGTGCGGCTTTGCAGAGAACTGCCATCGGGATGAATACATCCGCTGCACCTTTGGAATAGAGACGGACATAAGCCTGATGCACGCCTTCCTCCTCTCCTTTGAAACCGACAGCCACTACGCCGCCTTCGGCAGGAATACTCTCTGCGGAGAGTTTGAAGCGGTTGTAGTTGGCGCCAGCGATCTCCATATGTACCGGCTCGGTCAAGTTGGAAGTAGCCACGGAGAATGAGCCTATCACGCGCTCTTCGCCTACTATTGCCAGCGAGTCAATGATCATCGTTACGCTCGGCGTGATGGTCGGCAGGTCAGCGCGCCCCCATGACACATTGTCAATGAAATAGGTCACAGCCCCCTCGCCACCATTCGGACCTGCATAGCGGAATGCAATGCAGAAGGCATCCGCTATGTTCTCCTGATTCGTGAGGTTCAAATGGAAGGTGTACCATTTCTCGTTCTCATCGCCGGTAGTCGGAATAGAGAAGGAACCTGTCAAGTTCTGGAAGAGCACACTGTCCAGATTCGTCGGATCGACGTAATAGACCTCAAAGGTCGCGCTGCTTCCTTCCTCCGGCAGATACTCAGCCATCACGTCAAAGGTGAACACTTTGCCTTGTGCGTTCTTGTAGTCCAAGACCGGTGTGACGAGCCACATTTCCCAGATGCCCGTAGAGCCTTTTCCGTATTGGTAAGCTGTCGCTTTGGCGCATTTGTTGTTGCCACGGGGCGGGGTAGCGCGGTTTTCGTCGTAGCCCCACCACGGACGGGCGTCTAACGGTGCTACGTTCTGCCAGCCCTCCAAAATCAAGGTCTCGTTATGTTTAGAATCCTCGAAATCTTCGTTCAGCAAGGCTACCGGGTGCGACAGATCCCAACTGAACTTGGTTTTCCAATCAATAGTCTCTTCGCTTTTGGCATTCGCTTTTCCGTTGAGCGTTACCACAACAGGAGTTGCGTTCTCGGAGCTGATGGTGATGGTAGATTGATAGGTGCCTTCCTCTAACGGGGTGAAATAAATTGTCACCTCTGATTCGAAGTTCTTGGCTAACATGCTCTCCACAATGGTGAATGCCTGACCTTGTATGTGATCCACTTTCAGATACAGAAAATCCGTGCAGTTCTCGCTCTTGACGGTGATCTTGCCGGAGATCTGTTTGCCAACTGTGGTCTCAAACGTCGGCACAACGGACGGCGTTACGCTGATAACCGGTTTGGCGGTCGTGTCCACACAGGACGCATTGAGCGTGATCGATTGGAATAGCGCCGGATGAGACGTGTTGTCAATGTTGAGTACGGCTTTGTGGGTGCCGGCCTTGGTCGGAATATACGATACGATCAGTTCGCATTCGCTCTGGTCGGCTGCCAAAGAGGTTTGTGACAGATGGAACTGGTCAGCATCGGTATAGGTCAACTCGAATGTGGTAGTGCTGAGCACATTTGCCTGACTGATCTTAATAGGCGCAAACTGCACCGTGTCACCAAGATTAGCGGTTACTGAGTTCAGCGTTTTGGGTAGCACGGTGATCACCGGATCTTTGGGCTCCTCTTTCGGCATTTGTTCTACACGGAAGGCATCCAGCAAGATCTTCGTGCTTTTGGGCACATAGACGCGGATACGCAGGTTAGAGGATTTTTCCGGTTTGTTTGTTACCATGACAATAGAGTCCCATGTCGGTGTGATGCTGTCGGCTATTACTTGTGTTAAGACCGCTGCATCGTGCTCTTTGATCTCATCCACATTGGTAGCACCGGCTTTGGCTTCCCAGTAACAGTCGCTTTTGACTGCACTTCCTTCAGCGATAGCCGTCACTTTGTAGTACATCACGATTTTGAAACCCGTGCCGGCTTCGTACTGGTCATCGCTCAGCGAAACATAGTTGTCAATGGTGTAGTTCGATTTGACGTCCAACGAGAGCGATATATCGCCGTCGATTTTGTCGGTCTCTTCGGCCGTACATTGCCCTAACGGTGTAGTCCATTCATCAAACGAGCAACCGAGGAAATTACAGCTATGTTCATCAAAGCTGCCGTTCTTGAGTAAATTTACATTTTCTGCTGCCAAAGGCGCTCCCCATACGAGGAGCGCACTTAGCAACAGAACGAAAGTCTGTTTAAGTTTCATATTATTTGTTTATTTGATAGGTCAAATAATCGTGCTTTTTGGGGTGATGGATAAACCATTATTTCTCAACTCCTAACACGTTGTACTCTTTTCCGTCGCGGAGGATGATCAACTGACCATTGCGTACCACCTTAACTGCCTTGCCTTTGCTTTGGATATTCTCAATTGCCGTTGCGCTACGCGGTACGCGGTTGGTAAGGTTTGTACTGGAGGAGATAGCAATTCCTCCTGTTGTATAAACCAATTGACCTACTACATCAGCTTTAGCCGGAATATCCTCACCGATGATATCGCAATTTTCAGGTACCTGAATACGTGCCGTATTATCACCTTGTTTGATATAAAACCAACCTTGAGCAAACTTGTCTTTATTTGTATCCGTAAACTCCACTTGAGTCAGTTTGATATAAGCTGGTCCGTAGTTATTCATATCTGCGATATTCGTCTCGATTGGAACAAGTGCGTTTTCGTGGCTGACTACTGTCGGGAAATCATATGCATATGCGGTAACAAATCCACGGGTGTACTCTTCTTCTTCTACACGTAGAATAACTACTTTTTCCAGTTTATCCCCTATTGCCAATTCGCACATACCATATTCATTGTAGATAAAAGCACCGGTAGCATCTTGAAGCACCCACACACCATCAATAGAGCCTATAACAATGGGTTGTGTAGCCAAGACATATGGCTTTCCTTCTGCGAGTGATGCTATAGCCGCGATATTGGTCACGCTCGGCAACGGCTCAACCGCATTCCAAGTAACGTTGATGACTTTGTCTGCTGCGTCTTCGGAGGAGAGGGTGATCTTTGCACTTCCTTCGCCTGCTGCGGTGGCGGTCAAGGTCAAACTAACCGCTGCACCTTCTTCTGCTTCAGCTGCTTCTTTGGTTACGGAAGCTGCCGAAACGACCAATTGTTCGTTGTTCGAAGCAATAGAAATTGCGCCTTTCAAGTTGCTACCCTTGATGGTCAAATTCTTATTGGCAGCTTCGTTTACATTGACATTACCGAAACTAAAGCTCTGATCAGCAATAATCGTCGGAGTTTGTGGAGCTTCGCCACCTTCCCACAAATCTGCCCAATCGGTCACTACTTTCAACTCGTCGATGATAGCCGATTCCGGAGCGTTGCCAATAGCTAATATACCAACACCAACTATACCAGTTTTGTCGTTAGGAGCGTTTGATTGATTGTTTGTTACGGCAATAGTCTGACTATCTTTAGTCGGGTTGATGTAAAGGTTAACTACATCATCTGCACTTCCGGAATTAACAATATATTCTGCTACGACAAGATAGGTTTGGTTAATATTGAATGTCCCTTCTGCGTATTGAGCCGTTTCAGTAATTTTACGGATGCCAAACTTAAAAGTATTAGCATCTACTGTAGTTACCATTACTTGTGCATTTGTAAAAGCGATTCCTGTTCCGGTTGCACTTGTTAACAAACCAGCAACATATGTATTGATGCCACCTGTTGCACCAGTGCCTGTGTTTAAAGATGTGGCTTTAAACAAAAAACTCATATAGTATTTCTCGCCAGCATTAAGAGAAGTGTGCTGTTTTCCCGAAGGGAATAGTATATAATCTTTTTGCTGATTCCTTTTGCTTTCTACAGCTTTTCCTGTTGTTGATGAGCAGTAGCCGCTATATGTTAATTGTTGCTCTACTACAGCACGGTATTGTGGGTTTGTGGCTGTTGGATTACCATTGGTGTACCAACTGTTATCACTAGCAAGAGTTCCCGAACTCCAAGCGCCAACAGAAAGACGACCTGTAGTTGAGTCGTTAAAGTTGCACGAGAATAACACCTCTGCATTCATTGTGCTAACAGCTATCACAGCTGCGCACAGGAGGGTAAAAATCTTTTTCATACGCGTTAAATAATTAAATAGTTTGATTTTTTATTTGTTTTATAATTTTTGAGCCATTTTTGATAGTTTTGGACCAAAAACCTTTCTTTAGTCTGTATTGTATTACCAAATTGGGTGCAAAGGTACAACTTTTTTCTGACATGCGCAAATTTTTTGTAGAAAAAAGCGAATTTTAGTTGAATTTATTTGTTAAAATGAAAAGAAATGGCGGTTTTTGATGACTTTTTGATAAGTAAATTGTGCGCTTTTCTTTCCTTTGTGTCAATACGCAACAGAAATTTAAGTTCCAGAAAATAATTTTTGATCGCTAAAGACCCGCGAAAAACCCGCGAAAACAATTCACAATGCACAATTCTTAGCCCTAAAGGGCACGATTATTTGGCGAGCCAAATTTTCACAATGCACAATGAGAGGCGCGAGAGTGGCGCGAGAGTGGCTGATTGAGTGCTGTGAGTCGGCTGTTTTGATAAGTGGAGTTTACAAAATGTCAGCGAAAGATGCGAGAAACTGATATTTTGTAAAGCGGACTCTTCAAAAATTAGAAATTTATCGTTTTTGTGCTCAAATATTTGCATAGTACCCAAAAAAGCAGTACCTTTGCAGCGGATTTCAAAAATAGTACTCAAATCCCGCACACGAATGCGTCAATTCGCAATAATCGATCTTTAAAATTACAAAATTATGAAAAAGGTATTATTTAGTCTGTTGACCTTAGTATCATTGGTTGCAGGAGGTACCTTAAGTTATGCCGCCAAGAACACCAATGATAATTTCACGGTACGTTTCCGCGAGAACACCTTAGTGGTAACATCCGCTCAGATGGAGGAAGCGCGAATCTATTCGATGCAGGGCAAACTGCTACAGAAAGAGAGAGGCAACTTCGTAGAGTTCGAACTCGACCGCGGTACCTATCGTCTCTTCGCCAAAGTGAACGGTGACACCGTAACTCGCAGAATAGAACTGCGTTAGCAAAAAAGAGCCACACGGCTCTTTTTTTTATTCTTAGCCCTAAAGGGCACGATTATTTGGCAAAGCCAAATTTTCACAATTTACAATACACAATTAGCGGCTTGCTCTGATATAGAGGGGTATGGAGATGGCTAAGAAGACGAAGTTAGGGATCCATGCCGCCATGAAGGGGCTCATTACATTATTGACTGAGAATGTGGTACTTACCGTAGAAAAGAGAATATATGCGGCGGTGAGCACGACACCGATACCTAAGTTCTTACCCATACCTCCCCGCACTTTGCGGCTACTCATCGTCACACCTAAAAGCGTCATGATAAAGGCTCCTAAAGGCGACGCCCAACGTTTATGGTATTCCACTTCGAAGGCTTTGACGTTTCCGCTTCCACGCGCGCGCTGGCGTTCCATATAATGTCTCAGTTCGGGTGTGGTCATTTGTTGTGCCTGCTGGGCGGTGATGAAGAGTTCGTCAGGAATAATCGGTAATTGGATATCTAATCGTTTGCCGCGATCCAGGGTCTCGCGCATTGCGTCAAACTGCCGGCGGGTATAATTATCCAAATGCCAGTATTCCAGCGAATCATAGTAGATACGATCCGCCGTGATACGTTCCACCAAGGTCTTGCCCTCAAACTGCTCGATCGAACACCTGTATCCGATCCCCGAGCGGCGCTGGAAAGATTCGATGTGCAGGATTCTTCCCGGCTCGACCTCTAATTGCATGTTTCGTGCGTTCTCGGTGGTGAAATGCTCGATGTATTTATCGGTGAATTGCAACATTCGTTCGCTGCTTTTGGGGATGATCCAACCTCCTAAGTACATGCCCAAAGCAAAGAGCAGCCCCGCCGAAACGGCGTAAGGCACCATCAGACGGTGAAAACTCATGCCGGCCGCGTGCATCGCGATGATCTCCGAGTTGCCCGCCAGTTTGGAGGTGAAGAAAATGACGGAGATGAATATGAAGAGCGAGCTGAACATGTTCATGTAATACGGCACGAAAGGCACGTAATAATCCAAGATGATCTCTTTGAGAGGCACTTGGTTTTCAAAGAAGTCGTCCATCTTCTCCGTCAGGTCAAACACGATGGCAATAGACAAAATGAGTACGATCGAGAAAAAGAACGTACCCAAAAATTTCCTGATAATATACCAATCGAGCTTTTTCATTACAGCCGGTTCATGATATTCGGCATGACGGATTCTTTCCAGGTGTGGAAATCTCCGGAGAGGATGTGTTGACGCGCCTGTGTGACGAGATCAAGATAGAACGCCAAGTTATGGATCGATAGGATCTCCAGACCCAACATCTCCTGGGCATGGATCAAATGGCGTGCATAGGCTCTGGTGTAGGCATGATCGACGTAACTGGTGCCGGTAGGATCCAATTCGGTGAAATCGTCCTCCCATTTCTTGTTCCGCAGGTTCATGACGCCGTTCCAAGTGAAGATCATGCCGTTTCGTCCGTTACGTGTAGGCATGACGCAATCGAACATGTCCACGCCGCGGTCGATGGCTTCCAATATGTTCCACGGCGTACCGACGCCCATGAGGTATCGCGGTTTGTTTTGCGGCAGGATGTCGTTGCAGACCTCGATCATGTCATACATGATTTCCGTAGGTTCTCCTACCGCCAGACCACCTATTGCATATCCGTCGCGGTCCAAGTCTCTCAGCCGTTTGCATGCCTCCTGCCGCAAGTCCGTATAGGTACATCCCTGCACAATAGGGAAGAGGTGCTGCTGATAGCCGTAGAGGTCCTCCGTGCTGTCAAAGCGGCTGATACAGCGGTCTAACCAGCGATGGGTTCTGTCCATGGAGTCCTTGGCGTATTTCTTATCCGCCGTGCCGGGGCAGCATTCGTCAAAAGCCATCATGATGTCCGCGCCTATCTCGCGCTCTATATCCATCACGCTCTCAGGGGTGAAGAGTAACTTGCGTCCGTCGATATGGCTGCTGAAGCGCACGCCCTCTTCTGTCATTTTGCGTATGTCAGTCAGTGAGAAGACCTGAAACCCGCCGCTATCAGTGAGTATAGGTCGTTTCCATCCCTCAAACCGGTGCAGACCTCCCGCTTTGCGCAATATCTCCGTGCCGGGACGCAGGAAGAGATGATAGGTGTTGCCCAGAATGATCTGCGCCTTGATATCGTCCTCCAGTTCGCATCGTTGCACGCCTTTCACCGTACCGACTGTACCTACAGGCATGAAGATAGGGGTAAGGATGTCGCCATGATCCGTGTGTATCACACCGGCTCTTGCGCCAACGCCCTTTGCCTCGCTATGTAATTCAAAAAATGCCATTTAACAGCTTAACACTTTAACGGTTTAACAGCTTAACGTATTGCCCTCTCCGGGGAATACGATGCTTGGTTTAAAGGTCTTAGCCTCTTCCGGGGTCATCAAGGCATAAGCCATGATGATGACGGTGTCTCCCACTTTGACCAGATGCGCGGCTGCACCGTTGATGCAGATACATCCGCTGCCTCTTTTTCCGGGGATGACGTATGTCTCAAGTCGTGCGCCGTTGGTGTTATCTACCACTTGTACCCGCTCGCCTGCATAGATCCCGGCGGCTTCCATCAATGCCTCATCAATTGTGATAGAACCAATATACTCCAAATTGGCTTCCGTCACCTGTACGCGATGGATCTTGGATTTTAATATATTTAGAAACATTATTACTAAGGTTTTATTCTTCTTAATAAACAAACTTAATCCATTTGTTTTTGCGTCCTAATTTGCCGTTAACGGCTTGCTGCACCATGTATATCTTGCCTTTCTCAAAGCGTGCAACGCCCAACGGATAGATCAATACATTCTCCACAACGGGTATCTGGTACACTAATCCACCTGCGTTGTCGAAGAAATAGAGGTAGTCTCCGTCCTTCGCCTCGGTGAGGTAAATAGCGTGTTGTGCGGGGTTGTAGTTGATTGCGTCGTATCCTACCGCCAAGTGTTTGCCGTCTTCTGAAGTGCCTTTGATCGTAGTTACTTTGACAGGGTCGGACAGATCCGTCAGGTGCTCTTCGCAGCCTTTGTCCAAATCCGTACATTGCACTTGGTAATAGTAGGTGCTTTCCGATTGGAGTCCGGTTAATACGTAAGAGAAGGTTGATCCCCCTGCGCTTGGCTCGATGGCTAACTCTCTGCCCTTGTAAAGATACTTGATCTCCTGGGAGGTAGTAGCCGTAAAGGCATCAAACGCTATACCTGATCCCCCGTTATCTAACCATGTAAAACGGAATGCACGGTAGTTGAGTGCTTCGTCAAAATCGTAGTTGGCGGTACATTGTTTAGACTGATTTGACATCAAAATGCGGTCTAACAGCATCCAATCCGAGCCGTCATATACTTCTATTTCCATTACGCCGATGGTGTCAATAGGTGATGTAAAGGCGTTATACCAGAATGAAATCTTGGAAACGGCGGAAGGATAGGTTTCCGTAGTGACTTGGTCGCCGAGGTTCTTGAAATACAATGCGCGACTTCCGTCTGCTTTTGCAGAAGTAGTGATCAAATTGGTGTTACTCTCCCATCCGTGCTCGCGGATTTTGGCAAAATCATTGAAGTCCTCAAAACTCTGAACATAATCGGTAGTACCTTCGTTCATTTGGTAAACGGTGAGATAATACATTTCCGCATCATCCACTTTCTTCCATCGAGCGGTGAAAGAGGATGGAGTGATTTGTTGCGCTTTCAATGTAGTAGGAGCATAGACGTAAGTGGGACGCGGAGAATGTCCTAACAGCGGCATGGAGATGCTGGCTGTTTGTGCACTAATCAGCAGTGTCGCCTTTGTGTCGCTACAATTCTTCTTTGTAGGATGGAAATTCACCCAAACAAGTTGCTCGATAGTAGAATCACTCTTTGGGGTTAACTCAATGGTGTTCTTCCACGCATCGCTGGATAATTCCGGGCATGAGTCACCGGCATAGAGGAAGAAGGTGTTGGCACTGCACGAAAGCGAAATAGCCGCTTCAGGATCCATGCCTGTTCCTAACAACTCAAAGGACTCCGGTTGCCAATCCACTACTTTTTTCTTATCAGACATAGTAGTGGTCAGTTCGATAGATTCTTTGTCCGCGCGCAAAGTGGAGCCACCTTCGCTCATATAAGTGAAATTGATCACATTACCGGCTTCTTTGATGTTAAAAATAGGTTGTTGGAGCTGCGTTCCATTGTGGAGAACGGGGCTGAATGTAGTAACATTGTTCGTACCCGGGTACACATCCGAAGCCCGTCCGTCATCATAGTTGCTGCGTTTTTTCCAGCCTATGCCGTTTGCCTCCTCCATGTGCATACGCATTAAAGTAGGACCGTTATTGGGCGTGTTGTTTCTCCAAGCAGATGCACTATAGTCGATATGCCATACGATCATACCTTGTCCGGGCAGATACGCATCCCATCCGTTCGCTCCGCTACGATAATCGAGCATAAAGAACTCGGTAGGGTTAGGTGATGAGCCGTTGAGGTTATGTGTCGAAGCTGCAATGAGATACGCTTCTTTTTTGAAAGGTATGTCAGTCAAGGTATATTGACCCGGCAGGACCAATTGTTTAGGTGTTAACCATCCCTCAAACATACGCTCATATGCAGAGAAAGTAGGAGGTGTGTTACCGCCGTTATTGTAGCTACCCTGACACATGATATCCCAGTTACCTACGGTGTAATAATTGTATTTGGTGTCGTAGAAATCCGGTTGCCCGATGACATGACCGAACTCATGGCAGAACGTGCCGACACCGCAGCGCGTGTTTCCTGCACTTCCTTTGTATTCGGAGGTACAAGCATATGAAGCCAAAAGCACACCGTCCAAGCGGATATTCATATAAGAGATATTGCTTTGGTGCGGCCAAATAGTTTTTTCTCCTCCGCCTTCCGCTTCGTTATGTCCGGCATAGAAGACAAAGACATTATCCAATACACCATCGTTGTTGGTGTCATAATCGCTGAAATTGACGCCTTCATCGTGCGCCATTTGGCAAGCTTCAGCCACCATTTCGTTGGCATGCGCACTATTGCTGGTACCGATATTCGCTCCGTAGTATTCCATCTTTTGGGATAGTTTGTACGGACCAAAACAATCAAATTGCGGCTGGAATAGGCTATCCGAGGAGGCAATATAATAATCCCGGCAAGAGCCGGTAGCTCCATTGTGGTTATAGCCGGATTTCATCAAGAGGTCTTGGAAATTCTGTAAAGTCTGTTCGAAATCCAAGTCGCTGAAGCCGACGAGTAAAACGAGGCTACGGGGTGAACCGAATCTCGGGAAGGAGAGATCTCCGGCACCTTGAGCGGCGCGACGGATAGAGCGGATTTGCGCCGCTTCCGAAAGTGCTTCCGCGTCACGACGACCTTGTAATAACTCTCCGTCAAGCGACTCGATGTATGAGTGAAACTCGTCACCGTACATACGTGCCATTACCTTTGTTCCGTCCGGTTTGGTGTACTCAAAAGGTTCCGGACTTGCCATTACAGCCCATGCGCTTGTGCAGCATACCAACGCTGCTACCAATATTAAAAAATATTTTTTCATAAGTGTAGAATTTTCGTAGTAAATGCCTATTTCTCCAAATTATGGGTGCAAAGGTACAAAAAAAATCCCACATACGCAAGTGTATGCAGGATTTTTTTTAATTTTTTAATCTAAAAGATTATTTTTTTACTACGAAACGATCCAATGTCTTTACATTATGCTTAACTTGAACATCGTTGTAGGGGCGAACATAGCGTTTGATAGCGACTTGTTCGTCACCGCTTTCTTCCTCTTCCTCTTCCCAGTTCTCATAGTAAACATCCATAGTCATAGCCTCAGCCGGACGACGGATAGTGTATTTGGTTTCTCCGGTTTCCGGATCTTTCTCCTCATCGTAAGCCAAACCATAGAGACCTTGTAACCAAGTGATGTTTTGCTTGTACATTACGGATTCCTCATCGCCTCTGATCAAACCTTCACCAACAAATGCTTGGTATTGGTATATTTTCTGTGCATTGTAGTCGATGTAGTGCATAGCTTGGTCGTAGATGCAATCGTCAAGAGTAAGGGTCGTGTCAACACCGTCCAAGAGGTCAGCCCATTTCTGGATATCAATGAAATGACCCGGTTTAACCATATAAGCGCTGTCACCGGTAGCGTTTTCCTGGATGCGCAGACGGCTTGTACCAACGTAATATCCGTTGTATTTACCACCCTCGTAGTTATTATCATCAATGATGTAAGTAGGCACATTGCTGAGGATCATTACATAGCCGGCACCGGACATTGAACCTTTCGCATTATCGAAGGAGAGGTTCTTGTCCCAAACATGCCACTCACCCGGGCAGAGTTTGCAGATAGCCGCCGTACCATCGCTGAAATGAACAGAGTCGCGGAAATCACCGGTAGTGGTTGTTTTGTCCAAGCTCCAGAGCGTGAAGCCACCTAACTCGAACAAATCGCTTGCCTGACGAACACCGAGGATCATACTGTCTTTGCCGATACCTTCAGCTTCAGCATAGATGACAGTGTTGCCTTCTTCCAGACCGTTGATCAAACCGAAGCTGGTAACTGAAGCAACTGCGGGATCGCTACTGGTGTAAGTTACTTTCGTGTTAGCCGGAGTAACGTCCACCTCTACTTTGATTTCGTCACCGATGGCAATTTCGCGAGCAGGATATTTCATCTTAATGCTGCCTTTAGAACTCGGTTCAGAACCTCCTTGACCTTGGCATCCGGTCATTGCAAGAGCAGCTATCGCTACTGTTGCAAAATAAAGATACTTTTTCATACTTTAATAAATTTAATAATTTAATTTGTTTTTGTTATATGTTTGACCGAAGTCAACTATTATTTTCTTACGAGCACTTTCGCGCCGTTATTACTTTCTTCGCGTAGAATAGGGTTATAGTAATACTCGGAAGTTGGCAACTCAAAGGTGTACACACGCGGCGTGGTAGGATCTGCTTCTTTCTTGCTACGACGGTGGTTTTCACCTAATTTAACCACTTCTCCGTAGCGGCGTAGTGTTTGCAATCCGAATCCTTCTCCCCAGAGTTCTACACGCCAGTTAGTACGTACAGCTTGCAACATGTCTTCTTGGCTGTTGAGCGTAGCTTTCCATGCCTCGTATGCCGTTTCTTGTCCATCCACGACGCGGAGATCGGTAATAGCGAAGAGGTATTGCTTAGCAGAGGTCAGGTCGTTTCTGAGTGCAGCCGCTTCTGCAGCGATCAAATATGGTACTTCTGCGCGCAGATAAACGTCGTCGCTCAACCAATCACGGTCTCCCATGATAGTTTTGCTGGTAGCGGAGTAGAACTTGCCGTCCGGTGCGAAACGGTAGCGGTCTGCGCTCTTGGAGTCTTTCGCTTTCATCATATCGTAGTACTTGTTCCACCAGCCTTTCCGTTTATCCCATTCAGGGATGCTGTCATACAGGAGCATATCAATACCTTTGATATCGCCTGCGGCTGCATAACTATAGGAGTAAATATCGCATTGACCGAAGAACGAAGCCAAGCTGGTAGTGTTCTCAACGGTTACTTCTTTACCCCAAAGCCAGTTGTTGCTTGAGATGTCGTTAAAACCGGTGGTTAAAACATCCTCCTTAGGTAGCAAGGTGTTCGGCATTTTTGCAATTGCCTCAGTAGCATATTTAAAGGCATTGACGCTGTCATGCTTGTTGAGGTACGAGTATGCCAAATAAACACGTGCGATGTCTGCATTCATCTGGATCTTTGTATAACGCTCTGCGGGATATTTCTCGAAATAAGCGATTGCAGTGGTCAAATCCTCTTCGACACGCAGATATACATCCGCAGCGGTTGCACGCTCACGACCTTTGACGGTATCGGTTTTCGTGTCTTCCTCGGTGTAAATGGGGAATGCCAGTTCTGTAGTGATTTCGCCTTCTTTGATGAAATAGCGGCATAATTCCGAGTAAGCCCATCCGCGGAGCGCCAACATCTGTGCATAATATCCACCGTTGTTGTATGCCGCCTCGTCGAGCGTATCTGTTTTTACGGTCAGCGACGGGTGCCCCATTTCGTCAATGAGGTTGATGGTTCGGTTACAGTGACGAATGATGCTGTAGTAAAAAGCCCAGTAATATCCTTTACGGGTATAGGTTTGCGCTAATTCGTCCGTATCAAACCAACCGTAGTTTCTGGTGCGCATAGCTACATCGCCACACAGAATGTCGCCATACAAATCGATAGCGCGTTTGCCGAATGCATCGTGGTCACCGCCGTACGGATACAGCAAGGGATAAGCACCGTTTACAGAACCTTGGATAATATCATCCATCCGTTTGAACTGAGATTCTGTGATGGAACTACCCTGAGGGTATTGCTCCAAATAACTTTCAGCACAGCCGGTAGCAAGTATTCCGACCATTGCCAATACAAAGAAATATTGTAACTTTCTCATAATCTTTTCCTTTCTTAGTTAATGGTTTAGAATGTAATCTTAATACCACCCATGATGGTTGACAGCGGGCTGTAAGCGTGCGTGTCAGAACCGCTGGTGAACGAAGTCATCGGGTTGTAACCACGGCGTGCGGTTGCGATTGCCAAGTTGTTTCCCGCAACATAGATGTGTAATTTATTCAATTTAATCTTCTGGATCATCTTCTTTGGGAAATTGTAACCAATCTGCACGTTGCTCAAACTCAGGTATGAGTTGCTCGTCAGGAATCGTGAAGTAGCGGCACTTGCATATTGGTCAAATTCTCCTGCACCATTGGACAAACGCGGAATATCAGTGTTTGTATTCATTTGTGACCAAGAATTGCGCATATCCACGTGCCAGTTATGGCTACCAACCTGTCCGTTCTGCATCAACGACATGTATGTATAGTCATATCCATAACCGCCCAACTGATATTGGCAAGAGATGGAAAGGGTAGCACCATATGCTTCCAAGTCGGCACCAAAACCACCGGAGATAGCCGGCAAATAAGACTTACCCAAATACTTGCTGGTAGCAGTTGTCAAGTCGTTGGTGGTAGTTGTCTTGAGGTATTGCTCCGGATTATCCACACCGGCATTCTTTTGGTCTTGGATCCACTGATACAAGGACGGAATGTAGTTGTATTCATTATTACCCTTATCCGCCATGTAGTTGCCGTAACGGGAATCATAATATGCCTCGAAGAGGGAGTTACCTTTTTCATCTACGCCCATGTATTGTACGTTATAGTGATCAAACATGGAGTGTCCTACCGCCATTGCGCCGTTCATTACCATGCGGTGACCCGGATAATCCTCCGGCATCTGGGTCATGTAGTTCACATAGTGTGCACCATTGAGCATAAGATCCAATTTGATGTTACGTGTATCCACCGCGTGTGCTTTGAACGTAAACTCAACACCTTGGTTCACCATCTCTGCATCATTGGTAGGAATAGTTCCTTTTGCCAGAGAAGGAGCTGTGGTTTGAGGGAACAACATGTTGTCTGTCAACTTATAGAAATAGTCAAGTTCTACATCCAGGTATTTCGCGATGCTGAACTCCAAACCGAGGTCAACCGAGTTGGTGCGCTCCCAGGTGATTTCCGGGTTTCCTAAACTACCCTCGGTAAAACCGATACGGTTGTTGGAGTTGACGATTCCGTACATGTTGGTATAACTATAGAGCGAGTTGATCTGGTTACCGAGTACACCCCAACTCAAACGCAGTTTACCATCTTTCAACCAATCCTTGGCATCCGAATCGTTGATGAAGTCTTCGTTGGTGAAGGTCCATGCTGCACCCACTGAGCCGAAGTGACCCCAACGGTGTCCTTTTGCATAGCGGGAGCTACCATCTGCACGATAGTTGGCGGTGATGGTATAGCGTTCCTTGAAGGTGTACATCGCGGTTGCAAAATAGGCATCCAACGCATAGCGGGTGGAATTACCCTCTATTTCATTCATCTTAATGGCATTACTGAGCTCCAAGCTTGCGCCGTCTGCCAGATAAGATTTATAGCCATATTGGGCATTTGATTGATACAGATAGTTCTCATGACCCGCCATAACACGCATGGTGTGGTCGCCAAACGTACCGTTGTATTCCAACATCTCTTGTGCGGAGACGGTGAAGAGGTTGGAACTCTGTTGCAGAATACGACCAATACCCTCCGCATCGCCATAATACTTGTTGGTCAACTTCGAGTAACGGTTGTTATAGTAGTGCAGACCGGCATTGACGATGAATTTCAGGCCTTTGTAGAGTTTGAACTCCAATGAAGTCTTTGCGTCCACCTCGTGTTGCACTTGGTTTTGTTTGTCCAGACGGAGCGAGCCGGCAGGGTTGATACCCAAACCGAAGGAACGTCCCAAGTCATTACCATAGTCGTACATCAACATTCCTGTGCGAGGATCAACAGGGATATTACCATTCTCATCGCGCACATAAACCGGATAGATGGAAGGAATAGCGTTTACATAGTAAAAACCATTGTTCATAGCACCCTCGCCATCTTGTACGGGGTTATTCATCGAATAATAGGTATAAGCCAAATTGACATTACCTTTCAACCATTTCTTCGGCTCATAATCCACATTGGAACGAACAGAGAAACGGTTAAAGTCAGACGCCTGATAATAGCCTTCGTCTTTCAAATAACCGATAGAAGTAAAATATTTTACTTTCTCGGATCCACCGTGGAGTTTGACACTTGCGTCTAATTTCTGTCCGACACGGAAGATGGCATCTTTCCACGACTCGAGATTCTCATAGCCTGTGCTACGCGGGATACGAGTATCGAACGCATAATCCACTAATTTATTTCCGGAAACATTGTAGTTAATCAAGTTTTTACCCTGTGCTTGCCACAAGTTATAACCGGCAGGGATACCATTGCCGCTAAAAAGATCGATGCTGGCGTTCTTTGCAGCATTCGAGGCGGATTGCTGGCTCTCAAAAAATTTGGAGTTATACAAGCTCAACCATGATAATTGCACATACTCCTCCGGCGAGGTGATGACGTCATAGAGCGGCAACAAACGCATGTTAGCACCGTATTTGACATCCACGTCGATATGTCCTTCGTCGCCCGAAGTACCTTTTTTGGTAGTGATGACGATCACACCGTTCGCACCACGTGCACCATAAAGAGAGGTAGCGGTTGCGTCTTTCAAGATCGTAGTAGAAGCAATATCGCCCGGGTCAATAGAAGAGATGTCACCGTCGTAAGTTACACCATCTACTACGTAGAGCGGAGCAGTACGTCCGTTTACAGAACCATAACCACGGATGAGAATGGATGCATTTGAACCCGGCTGACCGCTGGTGTTGACAACTTGCACACCGGCAACCTCACCTGCCAAAGCTTTGGAAACCTCTGAAGGGCTCTTTTTCTCGATGTCGTCTGCACTTACAGCTTGTGCAGAACCGGCATACGAACCTTTACTTACGTTACCGAAACCGGTGACTACGACTTCCTGAATCACTTCAGTATTCTCGGTCATCACAATTTTCAAGTTCGTTCCGGCAGCAACCTGTTGGGTAGCCATACCAACGAAACTTACGACCAGTGTCTTCACAGACTCCGGAACGTCCATCTCGAATTTACCGTCGTAATCCGAGATCGTACCCTGTGTGGTTCCCTCTGCCTGGATGCTCGCGCCGATAACCGGCTCGCCCTTAGAATCGACTACCACACCGCTTACTTGTTTCTCAGCGTACAGACCTACTGTCAGCATCGCCAAAAACAAAAGTGTAAAAATCTTTTTCATTGCGTTGTTTATTATATAAAAAATATTATTAATTATGTTCGCACGTACGTGTAAAGACGAAAAAATCGCACAAAGGTACTACTTTTTTTTCATATAACCAAATTTTTTGGCAAAAAAGTGATATATTTGTGCATTTTTTATAATAAATGTTACAAAAACAGATTATTTGTATGTCAAAATGAAAGCATTTTCGGGTTTGAAGATTTCTTGTGCAACTTTTAGGAGCTGTTCGGGTGTCGTTTGTTCAATTCGAGTCATTACTTCCTGCCAATTAGGAGCTTCGCCTCGGTACAAAACGGACTTAGCCATCGCCAAAGCGCTGTTTTCCTGATTTTGGGCGGAGATCGCCAATTGTCCCCGTAGTTGCTCCATAGAGTGCTTTAGTCCGCTTTCCGTCATGGGGTGCGTGCGGAATTTGTTCAATTCGTTCTCCACCAGTTCGCGGCAAAGCGGAAAATCCTCCGGGTCGCACGCCCAATAGACGCACCAGTAGCCCGTGTCGCTCAAAGGAGTATAAGTCGATTCGATGGTATAAACCAAGCCTTTTGCTTCGCGCAGACTGAGGTTCAAGCGGCTGTTCAAACTGCCGCCACCCAAGATATTATTGAGGAGGAACATCGTCAGTTGGTTTTCATGACCGATAGGATAGGCTTTTCCGCCTAACATGGCGTGGACCTGATGGGTGTGTTTTTTGAAAGACCGCTCATGTTCATTTTCAAGCCCATTTTCGCGGGTGTTTCGCGGGTATTTCGCGGGTATTTCGCGGGTATTTCGGGATGTCACTCCGGAAAACTCCTTTTCCGCTAACCTGAAAATCTTCTCGGGTTTGATGTTTCCCTGGCAGAAAACGACCATGCGGTCGGGCGTATAGTGGGTTTTCATCCAGTTGAGCGGGAAGTCGGGTTTGGAGGAAATATGACGCAAGGTCTTTTTCGTGCCCAAGATAGGCATTTCCAAACTTGTGCCGGAAAAGACGAGGTTCTCGAAGTCATCGTAGATTAGTTCGGACGGGCTGTCGTTGTAACTCTCGATCTCGTCGAGAATGACCATCCGCTCTTTGTCCGTTTCTTCTTTTTTGAAGGTGGGTTGCAAGATCATCTCCGCGATGAGATGCAGGGTGAGTTGTACGTGTTCGCAGAGGATAGCGGCATAGAAAGTGGTCTCTTCTTTGGTGGTATAAGCGTTAATTTCTCCGCCGATACCTTCTATGGCATGAATGATCTGCCGTGCGGAATGATGTGCAGTGCCTTTGAAGACGCAATGCTCGATATAGTGCGCCATACCGTTCTCTTCCGGCAGTTCATCGCGCGTGCCGGCTCCGACCATTACACCCACATATGCAACGGGAGAAGGTGTCTGTCTATGCACGATTTTGACGCCATTTGGTAAAATATGATAAAAAGTTTGCAAATTTTCTTGCATATGTCAATTTTTTTTTGTACCTTTGCACCCGATTTCAAAGTTTTGTTAGTTTGAAATGGTTTGAAATGGTTTGAAATTGTTTGAAATTGTTAATTTCCCCAAACCAAACAATCAAACATGGGCTTTGCCCAAACGCGAGCGGCATTGGCGGAATTGGTAGACGCGCCAGACTTAGGATCTGGTTCCGAGAGGAGTGAAAGTTCGAGTCTTTTATGCCGCACTTTTTTTGTTTCTGCTTATTCTTCCTCTATCCTACGCTGAATAACCTCCTAATCACCCCGTAATCACCCCGTAATCACCCCCTTATCACCCCCTTCAATATCAGTTTTGGCACGTTCCCATAGTGCATCCATTTCGGCAAGGGTCATGTCTTTGAGTTCACGTCCCTGCTCTTTGGCTTTTGCCTCGATGTAGTTGAAGCGACGGATGAATTTGAGGTTTGTTTGCTCGAGGGCGTTGTCAGGACGGATTTTGTAGAGGCGTGCGGCATTGATCAAAGAGAAGAGCAGGTCGCCGAACTCTTCCGTCATGTGAGATCCGCCCATATTGGCGGATACATTTTCGGGAGATCCGCCAATATGGGCGGATTCTTTGCGCATTTCTTCTTCGAACTCGGCTATTTCTTCTTTCACTTTTGCCCAGACATCCTCTTTGTTTTTCCAATCGAAGCCGACATTTGCGACTTTGTCCTGTATGCGGTACGCTTTGATGAGGCTCGGCAAGGAGTCGGGAATGCCGCCCAAGACGGTTTTGTTGCCGCCTTTCTCTTTGAGTTTGACCTGTTCCCAGAGTTTGGAAACATCTTCGGCATTCCTGGCGGCTTCGTCTCCATAGACGTGCGGGTGACGGAAGATGAGTTTGTCGCACAGGCGGTTACAGACATCGGCAATGTCAAAATTGTCGTGCGGCTGCTCTTCTGAGGACAAGTCCGAGAAATTATTCTTATCCTCGGAGCCCATCTTGGCATAGAAAACGACGTGCAAGAGGACGTCTCCTAACTCTTTGCTGATCTCGTTCATGTCATGGCGTGAGATAGCGGTTGCTAACTCGTATATCTCCTCGATGGTGTTTTGCCGCAGACTGTCGAAGGTCTGCTTGCGGTCCCATGGACATTTCTCCCGAAGGTCGTCCATGATATCCAATAATCGCCCGAAGGCGGCTAATTTTTCTTCTCTGCTACTCATAGTTACAAAGTGTTAAATGTCCCTTGTTGTCCAATTTGGCGTACGTCCACAGTTTGAAACAGTCGCCCAAGATCACTACGCGGCTACCGGAAGCGATTTGCAGATCCAATTCAATATGGCGGTGACCGAAGATATAATAATCACGGTGGTTGCCTTGCTGCTCCTGGTCTTTGGCAAAGAGCACCAGTTCCTCTTTGTCCTCGCCTTTGTAGGGACAGGGTTTAGCAAGCTCTTTGAGCCGGCTGTTTTTCGCCCAAGTGTAGCCGAATTTGTTACCCCAGCTCGGCGGCAGGCATCGGAAACAGAACTGCAAGAAGGGGTTTTTGAAGATTTCGCGCAGACGCATGAAACCTTTGATCTTCTTGCGGATCTCCTTTGGGTAGAGTGTTTCCCAATTGGAGGGCAACAGTCCGTCGCCGTGCGCCAGATAAAGCGTTTTGCCGTAACGGGTGATGGTACACGGCGCATAGTGTATCTGCGCGCCGGTTAACTCAGCCAAACCGCCGAAGGTCCACAAGTCATGGTTTCCCGTGAAGATATGTACATGGATGCCTTTGGAGGTCAGTTTGCGGATCTCCTTGCAGAAGGGATGAAAGAGCTTCTTTTTGGAGTCGTGCATGAAGTACTCCATCCAGAAATCGAACATGTCCCCCAACATGTAGATCGACGCGGCATCCTTGCTCATCTCCTCCAAGAGGCTGATGAGTTTCTTCTGATGCGGCCAGGGTTTTTCGATTGCCAAACTGCCTAAATGGGCATCACTGAGGAAATAAATCATATTAATTGACGATTTGACGATTTACGATTTTACGTTAGAGGAAGCCGAGTTCGAGTTTGGCTTCTTCCGACATCATATCTTTGTTCCATTCGGGTTCAAAGACGATGTTGACGTTGACATCTTTGATGCCTTCAACAGACCCCACTTTTTGGCGGATGTCCTCCACTAAGAAATCTCCGGCAGGGCATGAAGGGGCCGTGAGCGTCATGGTGATCTCACAAACGCCGTCCTCTTTTACCTCAATGCCGTATATCAAGCCCAAATCGTACACATTGACCGGGATCTCGGGGTCAAAGACGGTTTTGAGCATCTTTAATATAGCTTCTTCTCTTTCTAAAAATTCATTCATATCTGTTCGCCGTAAAAAAACGGCGACAAAGGTACAACTTTTTTTTGACATGTGCAAATAATTCTGCCATTTTGGCAGATATTTTGTCAAAGGCACGCGTTTTGAGAATTGAAAAAAAGCAAGACACCCCCCGGATTTGTTCTACGGACGGCCACTGGCAGTCCGATCGGGCAAAGCCCTTCACCTCTCAGAGGGGGAGATGAGATTAGTCTAAAAAGACACAACAAAGAGAAAAACATTTTATATCGAATTTTTAATTTATAATCATATGGCAAAAGGTAATATTGGGGTAACAAGTGATAATATATTCCCCGTCATCAAGAAATTTTTGTATTCGGATCATGAGATCTTCCTTCGCGAGTTGATCTCGAATGCCGTGGATGCCACGACGAAACTGAAGACGCTGTCGTCTGTGGGCGAAGTGAAAGGCGATTTAGGCGACACGCGCGTGCGCGTAAGTATAAATAAGGAGAAGAAGACGCTGACGGTCTCGGATCACGGTATCGGCATGACCGCTGAGGAAGTGGATAAGTTTATTAACCAAATCGCTTTCTCCGGCGCTGAGGAGTTCGTCAACAAGTACAAAGACAAAACGGAAGCTATCATCGGTCATTTCGGTCTCGGTTTCTATTCGGCATTCATGGTGTCGAAGAAGGTGGAGATTTTCTCGCAGTCGTACAAGGAGGACGCGAAAGCCGTTCACTGGTCTTGCGAGGGCGACCCCGAATACACGATGGAAGATACGATCAAAGCCGAGCGCGGAACAGATATCGTGCTGCATATCGACGATGAGTTCAGCCAGTACTTGGAGGACGCTACCATCGAGGGGCTTTTGAAGAAATACTGCAAGTTCCTGCCGGTCGAGATCGCTTTCGGCAAGAAGAAAGAATGGAAAGACGGCAAGCAAGTGGAGCTCGATGAGGAGAACATTATCAATGATGTTAACCCCGCATGGACGCGCAAACCGTCGGAACTGAAGGATGAGGACTACGACAAGTTCTACCACGAACTCTATCCGACGCAGATGGAAGAGCCGTTGTTCCATATTCACCTCAATGTGGATTATCCGTTCAATTTGACCGGTATTCTGTACTTCCCGAAGATCAAGACGAACCTCGATGTCCACCGCAACAAGATCCAGCTCTATTGCAACCAGGTCTATGTGACGGATGAGGTGGAGAACATCGTGCCGGAGTACCTGACGCTCTTGCACGGCGTGATCGACAGCCCGGATATTCCGCTGAATGTGAGCCGTTCGTACTTGCAGAGCGACAATAACGTCAAGAAAATCAGCGGTTACATCACCAAGAAGGTGGCGGATAAGTTAGCCGAGTTGTACAAAGCCGACAAGGATGAGTTCGCCAAGAAATGGGACGATATCAAGATGTTTATCCAGTTCGGTATGCTGACCGATGAGAAGTTCTACGAGAAAGCGAAAGACTTTGCGCTGTTGAAGAACTTGGACGGCAAGTACGCTACGTTGGAGGAGTACAAGGACCAGATCCGTGAGAATCAGGTAGATAAGGACGGTAACATGGTCGTGCTCTACACGAACGACCCGGATGCGCACTATACGTATATCGAGCGTGCGAAGAAGAAAGGGTACGATGTGCTGCTGATGGACGGCGAGTTGGATGTACACTGCATGTCGCAGGCGGAGCAAAAAAATGAGAAACTGCGTTTCGTGCGTATTGATTCGGACACGATCGAGAACCTCATCAAGAAAGAGGATGCGGCGAAAGATACGTATTCCGATGAGCAGAAAGAGGGCCTTCGCAAGGCGTTTGAGAGCCTGCTGCCCGAGGCAGAGAAACTGAAATACTATGTTTCCTGCGAGGCTACATCTGCGGACGCGCTGCCTGTCTTCCTGACGCAGAATGAGTTCATGCGCCGTATGAAGGAGATGTCCGCGCACCAACAAGGCATGTCTTTCTACGGACAAATGCCGGATAGTTACAACTTGGTGATCAACACTGCTCACCCGCTTATTCAGGAGTTGGTTAATAAAGAGACGAGCGAGCAAGTGGAGGAGGAAAAACCCCTCCCGGCCTCCCCACAAGGGGAGGAGAAAGGCTCGGAAGAACCTAAGAAAGAGACGGTTATTAAGACGGTGTATAAGTTGGAAGGCGAAGACGAGCGTCTGAAACAACTCATCGACATCGCGCTCTTGGCGAGCGGTCAACTGAAAGGCGAAGCCCTCGCGAAGTTCGTGAACCGAAGCGTAGAGCTGCTATAATACTCATAAAAAAAGCCCCTTCCTTTTCGGGAAGGGGTTTTTTAGTTTCGGCTTTTTATAGTTCCAACGCCGCGCATTTGCGTGCCAAGTATTTCGCCTCGTCCGCATTGAGCAGCGGGGCTACTTCTTTATAGACGCGCACGTGGTAAGCGTTGAGCCAATCGATCTCGTCCTCGGTCATGAGACTCATCTCAATGAGGTTCGTGTCATAGAAACAAAGGGTCAAGGTCTCGAAGGTCAGCCATTCATCTTCGGTGGTGGTCACTTTGGTCTGTTTGGCAGGAATGACGGTGATGAGGTTCTCCGTGCGGATGCCCCATTTACCGGTACGATAGATACCCGGTTCATCGGAGATGATGTGTCCGACCTCCAGCGCGGTGGGGTTATTGTCGGTGCGCACGTTCTGCGGTCCTTCGTGACAGCCGAGGAAATGTCCGACGCCGTGACCCGTTCCGTGACCGAAGGTGATGCCTGCCTCCCACATATACTGTTTGGCAAGTGCATCGAGTTGGTTGCCTCTTGTGCCGCGCGGGAAGCGAGCGCGCTGGAGGGCAATATGTCCTTTGAGCACGTACGTGTAGTCATCTTTCGCCTGCTGGGGAATACGTCCTCCGAGCCAAACCGTACGGGTGATGTCGGTCGTACCGTCGAGGTATTGTCCGCCGCTGTCGAGCAGCAACATGCCTTCCGGCTTCACTTCTGCGCAGTTGTCTTTCGTTGCGGCATAGTGGACAATCGCTCCGTTGCCTTGGTAGCCGGCGATCGTGCCGAATGATTCTTCGACGAAGTTCTCTCCCTTTGCCCGGAACTCATGCAGTTTCTCCATGAGGGTCCATTCTGTTTGTGTCTGACCGTTTGCAAACGCCTCTTCTTCGAGCCATTTGAAGAAACGTGTGAGCGCCGCTGCGTCCTGACGCATAGCGATGCGTTCGCCTTCCAACTCCACGGCGTTTTTCTTTGCCTTGTCAATGAGGATCGGCGATTTGGCGTTGAGGGCTTTGCATCCCTCGGGAATAGCCTCGAAGAGCGCCTCATTGACGCGTGCTCCGTCGTAGAGGACGGCGCCGCTGAGACTGCGGATATAATCGAATACCGCTTCGTACGGCAGAACGTCTATATTGTTGAAATCCAAGTAGTTCTGCGCTACCGTATCGATTTTGGCGGCATCCACAAAGAGGGTGCATTTGTCCGCTTCGAGCACTACATAACTGATCACAACGGGGTTATATTCCACATCGTTTCCGCGGATGTTAAGCATCCATGCAATCTCGTCCAACGCGCTGATTATCATTGCGTTCGCTTTCTTTTTGGCAAGTTGTTCGCGCATCCGGACTAACTTGCTTTCCACGCTCTCACCTGCAAAATCTTCGCTGTAAGGATAGAGTTTGTCGCTCGGGATAGCGGGTCTGCCTTCCGTCCAGATGGGTTTGATGAGATCAACGCTCCGGATCTCAATGCCAGCGTCTGCGAACTGCTCTTTCCATTCTGCAAAATCGTTGACGCTGAACATCTCGGGATTGATACCTATCTTTGCCCCTTGTGCATTCTCGCAGAGCCATTCGGTTATTTTCGGGCAGTCAATATCGCTTTCGCGCATCAACTCGATCGTAGTGTCTTTGAGTTCGATGCCGGCTTGGAGGTAATAGCGGCTGTCGGTCCAGAGGAGCGCTCTGTCCATCGTCACCACCATCGTTCCTGACTCGCCGTTGAAACCGCTGATCCACTGCATTTCACACCAGTGGGATGCCATATATTCACTTGCGTGCGGGTCATTTCCCGGCACGACATAAGCCGCCAAACCTTGCGCTTTCATCTGAGCGCGCAATGCGCCTAAACGTTCTAATACTGTCATAAGGATAAAAGTATAGTTTTATTTTAACATTTTCAGTACTTTGATGTGGAATTTGAGCAGACCAGTACGGTGAGAGCCGTATTCGCCGAAGTCGTATTCGATCTTGCTTTCGTCCGCTCCGAGTTCGCGGAATGCTTTTTGCAACATCTCTGCATTTTCAAAAGTTACCACGTCATCGCCCTTGGAATGAAAAATGAACATCGGTGTTTTGGGACAATAGTTGGTGGTAGCGTTCTCTGCGAGTTTGGCGAAAAGCACTTTGTTCGGCGCGTACTCCTCTCCTCCCATAGCTTCCGGACGGAGGATGGTGGAGAACTTACCGCAACCGATCCCTTTCATGAGCAGGTTGACCTGATCCATGGTATAGGCTTTGCTGTTGAGCCATGTCTTGTATCGGTCGTCTTTGAGCATCTCATCAGAGAGGAAATCTTCCTCCTTAATAGGCAACGCAAGGCTCTTGTCGTTGAGGTCGTTGGCATAGATCGTTCCTTGCAGGAACATCGGAACGACCGCCGGGAAGCCGATGACGTCGGTTTTCTTGGCAACATCATATGTCACTTTGGGGTCATACGGACCACCGCCGCAGAACACCTTGGTCAGCGGCAGATCTTTGTAATAATCCGGGTGCGACTCGATGAACTCCTGGGTAGCTACCGCTGCATGACCGCCTTGCGAATAACCGAAGATATAGATGTCATTGGTCTCAAACGTGTAGCCGTTCGCCTCCAGGAAGGGTCGTGCAAGACGTCCGAAATCGGCTACTGCCCGTCCTGTTGCGTTCTTGTCCAGATACGGGTGAACCATTTGATAGGTGACGCCAAATCCCACATAATCAGCGTCCACGACGGCATAGCCCTTGGTGGCCAAGAGAGCAGATAGGGTCGGACCTTGTGAGGGCGATTCGCTCAACGCAGCGTACGTATAGTGGCATGCCATGATCAGACCTTTGCATTTCTTGGATTTCGGGACGTACATGTTGCCCGAGAGAATGATCGGCTGCCCTTTGTATTCGGACTGATAGGTGCCCACGATCTGATGCACCGATGAATACGTGATCATGTTCATCAGCGGCGAGAACATCTGCATGAAGGTCGATTTGCCCTCCACTTGGTTGTAGCCCTCCGGGTCGCACGGGTCCACGTCAGGAGGCACATTGCCCAGCTGGTCCGCCCAAACGGGATATTGTTTGTCTAAATCCACGTCTCCATCGCTGATCACGTGGTAGCCGGCAGCGTCTTTCACAAACGACGTGTAGTCTTTCTTGTCCGCTTGACAAGAAGCAAGCACTAAAGCCAATATGCTGATTAAAAATATATTGTGTCTCATAATTTACAATTCTCAATTATCCATTAAAACCGGTATCCCACGGAAACATTAAACCATTTCGTCCAAAGGAGGTAAATGGCGGTGAGGGATTGCAAGTTGCTCAGCCCGCCTATTTCAGCGGTACCGAACCAGTGGTCTCGTCCGACGGAGAGGCCGAGTGCGGTAATTCCTAACGCTCCGCCTAATTCACTGCGTCCGCGGTAGTCGCCATGGATGCCGACGCCGAGTTGCACGCCCGAATAGAGGTTGACCCATTCGTGGTGGTAATACGTAAAACGAACAGAAGGCATGATACACAGATCATAGAAAAAACGCGGGTCACTCGAAGCCAGGAACTGCTTGCCCTGCGCATCCAACTGATACGAGTTGTAATCGAACATCGTTGCTCCGAAATCCACTTGACCGCCCACACCGAACCACCAGTTCACGCGGTACATATACTCTGCGTAAATGTGTCCCGTGTAGCGGTAGTGTTGGCGCACATTCATCGGCACTCCCAATTTGTTGGGCTCATCTTTCCATCGCATCGTCTCAAACATCGGGTCGCCATAACCGAGACGCACCTCATGTTTCTGTGCGCTCCGTGTCTCTTTCGTCTCCGCATTGGCGAGCAAGGGAATCAAACTGCAAACGAGCAGTAAAAGACAAATTTTCCTCATGTATTTATGTGTTTATGTTAACGTATAAAATGCATCGGTTGCCAAGCCTCGCGGTTAGGAACAGCAGGCGCGTTCTCACCTCGAAGTCCTTTGATCATCCAAGCCATGTTGTGCGCCAATGTGCGCATGGTCTGCATGCCCTCTGTGTCCTGCGCGGTTTGGCCTTCCTCACGCCCATAGGCAATGTTCCAGTACTGCGAAGTAGCCACCGGCATGTTCATCATCTGCAACGGCATCTGCAGGGCTTCGAAAGCGGCAGTAGCTCCGCCCCGACGGCAGATAGTGACAGCGGCGGCGGGTTTGTTTTGCAGGTTAGCGCCGTTCGAGAAGAACGCCCGCTGCATGATAGCCAACAGCGCGCCGTTGGGCTGACCGTAATACACCGGCGAGCCGAACACAAAGCCGTCCGCCTCGGCGAACTTGGCGGAAATGGCATTGCATACATCGTCATCAAAGACGCATCGACCGTTCCCTTTGGTTTTGCAAGTTCCGCAGGCTATACAGCCACGAACGGGCTTGTTTCCGATCCATACAATTTCGCTATCAATGCCCTCCGTTTGCAGGGTAGCTGCTATCTCGCTGAGGGCAGTAAAAGTGTTGCCGTTCTTGCGCGGCGAACCGTTAATCAGTAATACTTTCATCCTTATCTTTGCGTTTTGAGCGCAAAGTTACAACTTTTTTTTGAATTATGCAAATTTATTTGCAGGAATATGCCGATTTAAGCACTTTTAGAACTGAAAGAGAAAAGAAAAAACTTAATTTGTGAAAAATATGCTGAGGGTTAGTTTTTTTGCCCTAACCGGTGGAGATGACAGAGCATGAGTGAGCCGTCTTCGCGTCGGAGGTGCATGCCGTTTCCCTCGCAGAAAGTCCACGCCTTGCAGTTGTTGCAGGGCTCTTTTTTTCGCATCCAGGAGCGGTCACGATACAACTGAAAACCATTTTCCCAAACAGACCAGAACGAGTCTTTGTAGATATTGCCTTGATAATACTTGCCGCGGATGGACGTGCATGCGGAGATCGAGCCGTCAATTAGAATCGAAGCCACGGAGATCCCCGCTGCGCAGAGGTATAGATGGTCGCGTACACGGCCTTCATACCCGCCCAAATAGCCCTCGCAGGAATAGGATACATGGTGTCCCGCTTCGCGTTCGGAGGCTATATATTTCATCAGATATTGGAACTGATCATCCGTCAGAAGCAGTTCCTCGTTGGTGGCAGCGCGTCCCATGGGGTCAATGCCGAAGACCCTCCAATCGCGCACTCCGAGCGACCACAACATTTCCCGTATCTGCGGCAAATGACCGATGTTGCGTTGGTTAGCGCAGGTGACGACGTCCCATGTTAAGGGAGCTGGGTAATTGGTATTGTAATCCGCAATCAATCGGATCGCCCGCGTAGCCCCTTCAAAAGCCAGAGGGTGTTGGCGAAGCCAGATGTGGTCTTTCTCCAGACCGTCGCACGAGACGGTGATAGAGCGCAAGCCGGCGGCTACCAGTTCGCGGAAACGTGTCTCCGTGAGTGCCAAACCGTTGGTGACCATTCCCCACGGATAGCCGCGTAGCATGAGCGCACGACCTATATCCGCCAGATCCTTGCGCATGAGGGGTTCGCCGCCGGAGATGATGATGAGCACCTGATGCGGATCCACATGCGGCGTGATCTCGGTGTCGATCACGTTGAGAAAATCTTCCGCCGGCATGTCCGGTGTCTCGACCGAAGCCACACAGTCACTGCCGCAATGCAGGCAATGAACATTGCACCGCAAGGTGGATTCCCAGAAGAGCTGGCGCAAGGGGTGCAGTTGCTTCAAGTTCTTGCGCCGCAGGCTTTCGAGCAGGAGTGCTATTTTAAGACGCAGGTTCATCGGGCTTGGTCTGTTGCGGATGGAATGTCTTGTGTTTCCTCGTTCTCTACGGTCTCTGCTACCCGGGTTGGCTTAGGTGGTTCAGGAACGCCATATTTGACTAAATATTCTCTGCATCCGGTAAAACCTAAGACACTTAACAACAGGATGATCAGCGCATTGGCGCGGGTTAAGATTCTCTTTTTCATAACGTTTTATAATTTGAAGTTTACTGTAGCATAGCCGTTGAAAGGCATTTTGACACCTCTGGTATTATAGACGGAGTCGTACGTTACGGGTGCGAACCTGTATTGCTCGGGATAAGTCCCTGTTGAATCGGTAGCGACGACGGTTATTTCCGCGGGATATTCACGTCCGCGATACCGAATGATGGTATATTGCCCGAGCGAGTCGGTAATCGAATAATTATAGGTCAGAATATCCGGTTCGTTCTCATCGCGCACATTGAGTACAGCGACGTAAATCCCTTCTATCGGTTCGCCGGAAGTATTGGTTACCAAGCCGTTAATAATCAACCGCGGGCTGACATTGATATTACTATAGCCATTTTCATTGGGGAATGTATAGCCGGAATTCTTCGAACATCCGGCATAAAGACCGCAAACGACCAGAATTAATATGAAATGAATATATTTTCTCATGGCTGCTTATAAAATTTATAACTTGTGGTACCTAATGACGTCTCTACCCGCAGGAAATAGAAGCCGGAAGGCAAGGCGGTAATGTCTGTTTCCTGTCCGTCGGGGGATAGTATATGTCCGTTCAGATCCGAGAGAACGATTTTCTTCACTTGCAGCGAACCAATAAAATCTGTTGTCCAATACCCAATGCGGATGGTGTAGTTCCCGGGGCGTGTGATGGGACACGAAACTGCGCTGTAGCTCAGAGCGTAGAAATAATCTTCATTGTTGTAGTTGCTCCGGGTCTCCTGTATGACGACATAGGAGACGGCATTTTTCTGCGTCTCAATGAGCAGTTTGTTACCGGTTAACGAAGCCCGGAACTGGTTAGGGTCGGTCGGATCCGGCGTGCTTCCTGTAGGTCCGTCTTGTGGCATAAACTGAAAAACGGCCATCGTCAGCGGTATTGAAATCGTGTCATTGGCATGAATAGAAGCCGCCAATAAAACGAGAATTATAGTATGTATCCATTGTTTATACATGGCTTTTGGCAATCGAGATCAGCGTCTCCCTCAGTTCTTTGGCACTGACCCCAAGACGTTTGGCGATCGTATATTTGTCTTTACCGATACCGTTCTCTGCGCGGAAAAGTATTTCTGCCATTTCGGCGTACGAGAAACCTATTAGAACCAGCACGGCGATTCGGATCTCTCGTTCCGACAAACCGCGTTGCTCCAATTTGTCCACGATGCCGGAAAGGCGTGCGTTGCAGGCATTTCGGAAGAGAGGGTAGTCATTCCAGCATAATTGCGCTTTCATATCCGGTGCTTTGCTCAGTTCGAGGCATTGCTGCTCAATGCTGTTCTCGCGTGAACGGCGGCGGAGGAACCGAGCGATGCCCCATGACGCTCCGAGACACAATGCCAGCGCGATGAGACCCCAAATGATGTAACGTACTTTGGGGTTTCGGGGTTTCAGGGAGTGTTGCGCAATGAGCATGGCTTCAATCCATTCCGGCTGATTGCGTTCCAACGTCCGCTGCACATCGGTGCGTTGCGAGGAGAGCTGACGCAAATCCTCTACCACTGCCGCCGGGTCGCATTGGGTCAGAATATAATACACATCGTCCAAATAGCGCGGGTTATGGGTTTGCTGCAATACGTGGCGGGCATATATGACCGCGGAGTCGTTCTCGGCAAGAAGCGCAAAGGCTTGTGCGCGTACCATATTCATATAGACCGACGGGGCATTTATGTGAGCGGTATATAGGAGCACCGAATCGTATTCAGAGGCGTATAGGTGCGCCGCTATGCGCGATTCCAATACTTTTGCCAGAAGGGCTGAATCCTGAGACAGCAGCAATGCTGAATCAATCAACTCCAAGGCAGACGTCTTATCCGATAGTACCGCTTTCTCCCACGCCATATTATTGAGCGCAAAGGCTTGCCTAAGTGAATCGTCAGCAAGGGTGAACTGCTCCAGGGACTTGTCATACAGCGCGTACGCCAAGTCATGCCGCTCGCCTTTACGGCACATGGTAGCCATATTGCTGTACGAACGGCCTTTGAAGATATATTCCTCGGAAGGCACTTGTGTAGCAGCGATGAAAGAACGCATTGCTTTCACCGGCTCGCCTGCTTCAAGGTATTGTCTTCCCCGCGCGTAGTGGGATTCGGCAGAAGGGGATGCGCATGACACACATGCCGCCATGAGAAGGATGAAAAATACTATTTGATACGTCTTGGTCATTCTGCCTTTTCCTCTTCCGCTTCCTCTGCCGCTGATTGCAACTGTTGTTCCATTTTTTGTTGGTCCTGTTGAAATTCAGGCTCATTCTGCCAACGCCTTTCCGGGGGAGGACCATAACATGCAGCGAACGTGAACGCAACGCCTGTTAACATGCAAAGCTTGATACCCAGCTGCAAAAATTTATCAATTGTAGTTCGCATAATCCGTAAAGTTTGAATTTTTGGTGCAAAAGTACTGATTTTTTTTCATTCTGCCAAATAAATGACTTGGGAAAATAGTTGGGATTATAGCCATTTGTCCGGCAGGAAGCGTAAAAGGAAGGGCGGAACGGTGACCGCAAAATAGGTTGCAAAGGTACAACTTTTTTTGCATATATGCAAGTAAAAATGCGAAAAAAGCGCACCGAAATGCGCTTTTTTTCTTATTTACGACATTCTTACTTCACAACAGCTCCTTGTGCGTTGTAAAGCACTCCGTTTTTCTCGATGAGGAGTTGACCGTTTTGGAGGAACTTAACCGGTGAATTCTGAATGAGTGTTTCTTCTGTTCCCTGGGGTGATTGAACGGCCTCAAACGTAGCGGTCAGTTCGATGTTGCCTGTCATGGCCAAGGTAAGCGGATTGTCAGTCCGTCCGTTACTCCATTCCTTAAACTTGAAACCTTCATTCGGAGCTGCCCGGAAAGTGGCTTGAGCACAATCATATTCAACAGACGCAGATCCTTGCTGATCATCCTCTACCAATACGGTAGCCTTGTAAAGAATCGTCTCGGTGAAGTACCAGAAATATTTCCATTCATCTGCTGTGGCATAGGCATTCACACTGCCGCAAGGTACTTCCATGGTAGCATTAATGGGCACATTCTCAAAGGCATGAGGAGCGGCTACCGGAGGAACAGTTGCCGCACAGACAATCTCATTGAGTGCGGTACATTCCTGGAAGGCGTACGCTCCGATTTCCTGCAAACTCTCTCCCATACCGATACGACGCAGTTTGGAGCAGAAATAGAATGCGTAATCACCTATTTTGCGCACGTTATATGGTAAGGTGATTTCCGTTATATTCGTGTTGTTTGCGAATAAATAGGCAGGAACTTCTTCGACCATGGTGCCAAAAGTCAAATCTTGTATGACGTTATACTCAAAAGCAGTGGAATCCATCGTGCATGCTTTCGCAAGCCATGTGATATTAAGATTGTTATTTGTAAAGGCTTGTGCACCGATATATTCTACGTTCTCAGGTATGGTTACATAGTATACTGTATTAGAAGAAGAACTATAACCATACGCTTGGAATGCGCCGTAGAAAGCTCTTTCCTCAATACGCTTAACTGTTCGTGGGATAATAATTGATTTAATCAGTTGTTTAGAAGAAGAACTATAACTGCCACTTGAAGTGGTATATCCGGTTGCAAAAAAAGCATTTGCACCAATACCCGTTACCGCAAATTTTTTACCTTTGTATTCCACTGTGTCCGGAATAACAACATTTTTGTTCGCAGGAAAACTCACAGCATTTTGGGCATTAACTTTGCTATAAAACGTGCCGGTAGCGTTGCTTGTCCCGCTTGTGTAAGTACTCAGTTCAGGAGTGACCATTACTTCATTAGTGGTTCCTTCTACGTACGAATAGCCCAAAGTTATTCCCAAATAGGTATAACTGAAATCAAAGGCGGCGTGCGCGAGTGCGGATGTAAGCACTAACGTCACTAAAATGGAGAAAAATTTTTTCATAATGTTTATTATTTTAAGGTGAAACAATATTGGAAACGATCACGTGTTTCCTAATTCGCTGCAAAGGTACAACTTTTTTTTGATATATGCAAATTTTTATCGCTTAAAATAATTCAAACATCTATTTTTATACATCTCATTGGCTTCTCGAAGCCAACAATATTCCCATTTCGGGTCCGCAAAATAGACAGAGGCTTTCTCAAACCATTTGTAAGCCTCTTTCTTGTTTCCAAACGCTTTGGGCGCGTAGAATAGGGAAGTGCCGTAATAGGTCAGCGTCATCGGATCTTCCGGCGCTAAGTGCGTTGCTTTCTTCGCCAAATCCATCGCTTTGAGCGGATGAAGCGACTCATGAAGCCGCAACTCGAACACATACACCGCCGATTTGTACATCTCGTAATGGCCTGCCGGTAACTGCGTTTTTATCGCTTCCACGTGCTCTTTGAACTGTTTCACATACCGTTTGGCTTCCGGCATCAACGCCTCTTTCCCTTCTTTTTTCGCCTCTGCTACGATGTAGCCGCAGAAGCCGTATTCGTACACCAAAAGATGTGTGTTCAAAGGCGAATCCGTAGCAACGGAATCGATGTATGCCTGCCAAACCGTCATGTCTTCCCGTAGGTAAGCAGCGAATAATTCCCTGTCCGCAGAGAAGTCTTGTGCGGACAGGGAAAAACTGCATACCATACAAAGGAGCAAAACGATGCCCCTTTGTACTTTGTACATTGTTCCTTTGTACATTATTATTTGCCTCTTTCGAGCAACAAAGTGCGTGTCGGTTGATCGCAGACCTCGGTCGGGCCGTAGTACTGGATCGGACCCGGATAGATGTAACTGGTCTCGGGGTCAGCCCATGCCTCGCGGTGAGCCTGCAGATATTGGAACGGTTTGCCGTTGAGGTCCACGAGAGCCTTCTGGATAACCGGTTTCATCTTACCGTTACGTTTCTCCATGTTCATCATCATCGTGATAGGCACACCGCCTGCAATCCACTCGGCTGCGGGCTTGGTGAGGTTGCGAACGAGCGACATGTATCCGGTCTTGCCTGCTGCGATGAGGTGCGTAGCGTTCACGCCGATCGAGTAGCAGTAGTCAGCATCGAAGTTCGACGGGATAGCGCAACGGCCTTCGTAGCCGAAGAAGTGGTTAAGGGCAGAGAACTTGCCTTTGTACTCGCCGTTTGCTTTGAGGACAGCGAGACGTTTCTGAACCATTTCGATGAGCAGTTTCTCGGTCTCGATCTGCGATACCATGACGTTTCCGTGGGGGTCACGGTCGAGCGTGAGCTGTTTGGCAATACCTTTCGGCAGCGAGCGGAAGAGGTCGCAGGATGCCGGTGTCAGCATGGACTTCACGTATTCGCGTTTAGCGTCGTCTCCGTCGAGGGACGTGAACTCCTCGTTGTTAGCCAGCATGTCGTTGAGCTCCTGAATGAGGACACGCATCGCCGGAATGAACTCGATCAGACCTTCAGGAATGAGCACGGTTCCGAAGTTCAGACCTGCGTTAGCACGGGCTACGATCACTTTGACGATACCCTCAACGATATCGTTCAGCGTCATTTTCTTAGCCTCTACTTCCTCGGAGATGAGGCAGATGTTCGGCTGACTTTGGAGCGCGCACTCGAGTGCGATATGGCTTGCGGAACGGCCCATGAGGCGGATGAAGTGCCAGTATTTCTTCGCGGAGTTAGCGTCACGCTGGATGTTTCCGATAAGCTCGGAATAGACCTTACAAGCGGTGTCGAACCCGAAGGAGGTCTCGATCATCTCGTTCTTGAGGTCGCCGTCGATGGTCTTCGGGCAACCGATGACCTGAATGCCGCATTTCTTCTGCAGATAGTACTCAGCGAGCACGCAAGCATTGGTGTTCGAGTCATCGCCACCGATGATCACGATGGCCTTGATTCCCAGCTTGTTGCAGATCTCGATACCGTTGTCAAACTGCCAGGTCTCCTCCAGTTTGGTACGACCTGAACCGATGATATCGAAACCGCCGGTGTTGCGGTACTCGTCGATAATAGCACCTGTCAACTCCTGATATTTGCCGTCAATGAGACCGGAAGGACCGCCGAGGAAGCCGTACAGTTTGTTGTTCGGATTCAGCGCTTTGAGACCGTCATACAGACCGCTGATGACGTTGTGACCGCCGGGAGCCTGACCGCCGGAAAGGATCACGCCGACGTTGAACGGTTCTGCACATTTGTTCTCGCCCGTGGTGGGTTCCATGGTAATAATCGGCAGACCATATGTGTTCGGGAAGAGTTTTTGGATCTCCTCCTGGTCTGCTACGGATTGAGTTTTCTCGCCTTCAACAAGACGAACTGCTCCTTGCAAAGCTACCGGCATCTTCGGCTTATAAGCCTGACGCGCAATTTGTAATGGACTTTTTTGCATAGTTTTATATTTTAGTGTTTTAACGATTTAACAATGTAACTATATGGCAACCGTGAACGGATCCACGTATTTCACATGGCCATTCTCGCTGAAGATAAGTGGTTGATTGTCACGGCGGTGTTGCTCCACAACACTTTTCGCCGTCTCTTGCAATCCTTGACGAAGTTTGACATCAAATTCACGTTCGTTCATGATTTATTCTCCTATTCTTATCAAATGTTTCCACATTGCATCTTCCAAAACGCGAAGAGATCCCAAATGAGGAGTCTTTTGCGCGATTAATTGTGCAGGGACACTATTGTTGTTTACTATATATACTATTTCACATATCGGCATATAGAGATGCAGCAAATTGGCTATCCCGCGTTTGAACCGGCGGCGGATGTCTGTTTCCGGGATATTATGTCCTCCATTGCTCACACGCTGTGCTACACGCTGAATAGCTTGTTCTTCGTTTTCCAAGGCGAAGAAAATCAAGTGTACCTTGTAACCCAGCTGCTGCGCTCTATGCACAAGCTGCACGTACGAGCGGGTAGCCAGCGTCGTTTCTATTGCAAAATCTACACCTTGCAGCAGTAATTCATCAATGCGTTGCAACATGATTTTACCTGCCTGAATGGCTACCGATTTCGGAGCGAAGGGTGATAAACCGCGCGCTATTTCGTCTGCATTCACAAAATTGAGGCAATGCAACACATCCGGCAATAGACTGAATGATGCCGTTGTTTTGCCGGCTCCATTGGGCCCTGCGATGATATATAAATTGGGGTGTTGCATGTCCTTCAAACCAATTTTGCCTGCAAAATTACAATAAAAGTTTGATATACGCAAGTATTTGGGCAAAAAAAATCAATTCTTTTATATTTTTCTCCCCAAATGCCGCTTTCCTGTAGATTCTTGCTTTGAGTTTTGCCGCTCTGTGATTATATAATCAACAGGGATTGATCAATATTTATTCAGTGATTTGAGGAAATTATATCCGGGAATTTAAGTTTAGTTTGTCCAAAACGACCCCAAATGACCCCCAAAATGATTTGACATCCCGAAAGACCCGCGAAAAACCCACGAAATACCCGCGAAAGAGGCGCTAAAATTTCACGAAAGTGCAAGACCGCAATCTTAGCGATATTTAGCTTTCATTTCCGTGACCATCTCGCGACCATTACGGACGTGTACGTACGGTTTGGGGTGTTTCGGAGAGGTGTTTGAATCGGTTTCCGGGTCCGTTCAGGGTACGTAATAGGTCCGAGAATGGTTAACGAATGACTAAGAATATATAAGAAGAACTAACGATTTATCAGCCAATTTTAGCTGATTCATTAAAAAAAATGATGTGGCAGAAGTGGCAGAAACGGCATAAAATCGGGAAATTTATGCCACTTATGCCATTTATGCCAGTGCAAATTTAATGTATGGTAATGAGCGATAAAAAAGCATGACCACATTGACCGTATTGACCGTTTTGACCATTTAGGGGATGAAACGGTCAATACGGTCAAAACGGTCAATACAAAAAATGATGTGAGACAGTTGGGACAGTTGGGATCTCTATGAGTAACGATTCATCTAAAAATGAGCAAATTAGACAAAAGAGTCTCAAGTGTCTCAAGAATCTCAATGCAAATTTTTATAGAGGGCAAATTTGGACATGCACAGAGAAGAGTAGGGGTCAATCGTCAGTATACGCGGAGATATACTCGCGATCAACACAACTGTTCCACAGGAAATAATTACGCATGGTATATAACCGCCCTAACGCACGGTCATATTGGTCTTGCAAGTCTTTGGCTTGCTGACGCGTGTGCTCTTTGTCTTCTTTGGACATGGTTGCTCGCGCTTTATTGAAGGCTTTCAGCTCACTCCGCAAACGGGATACCTCTTTGCGCTGTTCGTCCATCTGCTCTTTGGTAAATTCTTCGTCTGTCATAAATCGGGAGGTTAGATTAGTCAACAATTATCAACAATCAGAGACAATTATTTTCTTTTTTCTTCAAGTCCAAAAACGCCCAAAACAATCCAAAAATTTATTTAACTGCGAATTATTGGATGAATTGGTGTAATTCTTTCTCGGTTATGTTTTGTCCGTTCAGGTGCCAGCCGTCGCTATCATAAATGATAGTGTCGGCATCTTTCGTCCATTTCGAACCGCGCATGAAGAGATGGTACTTCGTCCACCCATGCTCGGACATGAAGTTGTCAAAACGCTCGTGTGCGGCTTTGATGCAGGCTTGCCCCTGATGGTAAGCCTCCTTCTCGGCTTTGGTAAAATGCTGTTTCATAATTGTTTAGCAGAATCCTGTTTTGTGCGTGCGTACACTATAATATAGTAAAAATTTCTGAAAATTTAATCAAGACCTCATTTTTTTACAAAATGGAAATGGTAAGTGCTTTGGACACAGGTGAAAGTTTCTGCGGCGAAGTCTATGGATTGCACTTCGGAGGTCATGTAACTGCTTTTGGGAGATTGAATCCATACATGATAGCCGACTTTGATGCCCGGCGTGTAGCCGCACTTTGTATCGCCGACTATCATGTATTCATTGCCGCCTTCGATAAGACGGATGACCACTTCTCCTTTTGGAGCGTCCTTGAGTTCGTCACCAAAGTACGCCTCAAAATTCTCCAAGTTTTCAAATGGTTCGTACATAGTATTCTTAATGGATTTTACATCAGATATTGGACAACACTTTTCCAATCGGGGAAACGTTTAGAACCCATTTGAATCCAATGGTCTCCGAACTGCTCTGCCCCGTGATTTGGGCGGTCATCAATGAGATATGCACCCGGACGGATGAGCATGTCTTTATGATGACAAAGGATCAGGCGTTTGTAAAAAACACCCTCTTTGCGTGCCGAATCGAAGTAATGTTGCACCCATTTCACCTTGTCCGACCAAGCTGACGGATTCATCCACGGAGCCGTACTGAGGATGTAGAGGTCGTATTTCTCTTTCAATGCGCGTACAGCCTCAATAGCTCCGGGCATCGGCTCCATCAGGGCAAAGATGCCGGGTATGTCATCGTAATGCGGTTTGCCTTTTTCATCGCACTCGTATTGTTGTTTGATTTCTTCGGACACTTTCGCCAAGCCCGATTTGAAATCCACCAGCACATTATCCATGTCTATGAACAAAAGCGTTTTTTGCGTTTGTGTCATTATGTTTTTGTCAAATTCAATCAATTACGATAACAAATCTATTATGTCCTCCGCATCGGATCGGGTAAATCCTTTTGCTCGGATAGTGCGTCCTCCGTTTGTCTCTATAATCACATCGCAGAACACCAATCCGGCAGAGCGTGAAACACAACCTATTGCGCCGAAACGAAGTTTGACATCTTCGTATCCTATCAGTTTCTTTTTGCGATAGGTTAATGTCTCGTTATCGACATCAATAATAATCTGATCCGGAAAAACAGCATTGCCGCCTGTTACCCGGCTTGCTGAAAAATAATACATGGCTATTAGTTATTACATTTTTCTGCAATCCCAATATCCTATCCAACCTGCGTCAACTGCACGTCCTCCAAAACGTTTGAGAACTTCCTTGATTTGGTCATCTGTTGGAGATGCTAAATTGGATGCTACATGAATTGTTGTTCCACTTGGAAGACCACCATGACTGGATTTCAGTCGTAATTCAAACATTGCTGCCATAATTGTAAAATTTAAAGATTAATATTAAAGTAAACTTTTCAAATTGTGATCTACCAGATCCGCATTGAAATTAAAGTTATCTACAGAGCCACCACTTGATTGATAGAATTTACCATCATATATTATACATGCTGCCAATCTATCCGGCCAAGACTCTTGCATTACCTCGGAAATATGAGAACAATCATTCCAATCCGAGCAATCAATCATTTTCAACACTTCCGGATTGAAATCGTCAGTTTCTAATTGGAATTCATACTGGTTTCCTGATAACTGACCATACCAAAGTCCAAAGCGAACAGAATCTACATCCTCTGCCAAACCTTCATCTACTAATTGTTGCGCCACTTGTTGTAATCTGCGACATATAGCCTCAACGATGATATCCACATGTTCCTCATTGTTGTGACGATTCATAATATCGTTGAACACTTCTTGGTTGTCTTCGTTTAAATCATCATCTTTTTGAAGTTTATCAATGAGTCGGAAATCATCATCCGGTTCTTCCTCCCATTCTTCCAAATCATATTTGCTCCGATCGATATTGATAGCATTGTCTTCCAATTCGTCCTGATCTCCATCATCAATGGAATAATACATACCGTCACTGGAAGCATAGAAATCAAAAATGATATCGTATTTTCTCTCTGTTTGCTCACTATATTCCTGTTCAAGTTCCTGAGAAAGTTCCACATCAAAACCTTCATCGTCCACTCGTTCATTTGCTTCCTCGCCGATAATCGGGAATAAATACAAGCGATAAGGCGCTTCTGGGAATAATTGAAGATTGATTTTTCCACTACAGCTATCTGCATCTGATGATGGCTCTTGCTCTTCTCCCGATGGAGACTCATACTTGACAAGTTCAATCTCCTCCTCATAATCAAAGTTATCATCACCTTTGCCGACTCCTAAGAATTTCAGCATCTCGCCATCATAATAGGCATTAAAGTCACTACCGTCTTTGTGTCCATCGCGAATCACCACCTTAAACGGATCAAAGTCCGCTATGTCGTCTAACTGGATAGAAAACATGTCATGAACTTCATGCATGTGGTAAACAGCGCGTGCTTTGTATTCGGAATCATCATAGTCATCCACCTCTAAAGAGATTTCATCCGGATCAATCTCCTCACTATTATCCCATTCACCTACATCATCATTATACCACTCTTTCAGACCGCTCGGATTGGGAATTACCCGACATGCAAGAATTTCGGATACTACCGGATCATAGTTGGTCGCTAATTCTCTCGATACCAAATCGCTCGCACCAATTAACAACTCTTGCATTCCGTCTTTGGTAAGAAGACCATTTGCGAACATCCCGTCTGTCAGTTCAAACTCATAATCGCTCTCCAATTCATCTTTATAGGATTGAACATTTTCTTCGGTCGGAATCTCTTTGAATACAACCTGTTTGTCATACCGAAACTCAAACCACAGAATAAAATTCTTCTTCTGCGCTGAAGGAGTTTCTTCCTCCTGCTCAACCGGAGTCTCATCTTGCTTCAACTTGCAGCCACATTTGGGGCAGAACATCATATCCTCTGTTACAGTATTTCCACACTGAGGACAGAAATGCTGTGGGGAATCTGCTTGATCATCAGCTTCCTCCTGCCGTGGCTGATCGAAGATAGAAAGATCATCCATTTCCCTATTCAGTTCCTCCATCTGCCGATTGAGATCAGCATTGAGGTTGTTAATCATATCATCTAAATTATCCATATTAAAACAGTCTTAAAAATTCATTATACGTTTCAAATCATCCATTGTTTCCACTCTCCCACTTTGAATTGTTTTCACTACTTTATCATATTCTTCCCATAATATACGGTTATATTCAGCCGCTTCAGGTGAATCATTACGGTGCTTATATGCCTCCATTGCTTCTAAACGCAGCCTTTTCTTAAATACTATTACTGCATCATGGTCAACTCCCTCTTCACTAAATACGTCATTGAATAACTGTGTCGGTTTCTCCTTTGCTGCAATGGCAAATTCTTCAACTTTTTGTTTTATTCGTTCTTCATTTGCTTTGCGTTCTGCTTCTTCTTTCGCTTTGCGTTCCGCTTCCTCTTTGGCTTCTTGTGCTTTGCGTTCCGCTTCTTCTTTGGCTTTTTGTGCTTTGCGTTCTGCTTCCTCTTTGGCTTCTTGTGCTTTGCGTTCCTCGGTCTTTTCCTGAATATATTCCTCTACTTCTTTGGGATTGGCTTTTGTAGCCAAAGCCAAATCAATAATCTCATCCAATTGATTATCTGTCAGATTGGAATTCAAACAATACTTTTCTATTAAAGATTTTAATTGTGTTTCCATGACTTACTTAAAATTTAGATGTTTAAAAATTTCATTATCTGACATTTTCTGTCCATCACAACCTATCCCTTCAACAGAGACAGAAACACCATACTCCTTTGCTTTTTTGAGTAGTTTTATTACATCTTCTACTTGTCCTGACCTCAATATTCGACATGGCAGATTAGACATCATCTCCCGCGAACAAGTACTTCCCCATCCCAATGTAGCACGCAGCAGCATCATAGCTGCAAACTCACTCTCATACTTTGTGATAGATAGCACGTATGTATTTTTATCCAACGTTCCATCCGGTTTGAGAATTCCAAATGGCAGACGACAAACCGGCTTATAGAAAAATCCGTCTATATAGATCAGTTGATTTTGCTCAAACTGTATTTTTTCGAAATCAGGATTTGCATGAATAAGTGATACTAATGCTGAAACGAAGATTTTCAATTCCGAAGAATATTTTTCCTCCAGTGCTTCGTAAAATGCTTCTGCTGCATCCCAATCAAAATCCAATACAGACGTCGCCATATCCAGAACAAGCGCATTTTCTTCATCATATTCCGACCAATTGGACAAATAGTTTTTCGCAGCGTCCATCTGTTCGATTTTTCCTTTCATCTTATACGCCAAAACCGCCCAGAAGGTCAACCAATAATTATCCTCCTTATGACTCTCATAGAGCCGGATACAATCCGTGGGACGAGTTATAGATGTTAACAAATAATAGTAAAACTTTGCTCGCTCATCATCAATCCCGTTCACTATATTTTGCATACGATAGTAGAGATTCAACATCCCTTCTACATCATAAGTTTCCATTCTGTGAATGAAGTGCTCTAATATAATAGATGAACTACCATCCAGAGTTGATTTCTTCGTCTTAGAAGTCTCTATCTCGTTCTTGAGTATCTGCTGTTGACGTGTAGGCATTATTCCCAAATCTGCTCCCAATTTATCTAAAGCAGAGCGTTCTTCCCCAGAGATTCTTCCATCCGTCAGATACACACGACATTGCTGACGGTATTTATTCTCATTTTCAAGAACAATCTCCTCCTTGGACTTGTTGCGTTCTGATACTATGTTAGTCACATTCAGGTTGCCATTTATTGCATTGGCATCGCCTAAGTTAACAGATGACTTTCCCTTTTGTATTGGTTTTTCGATCAATGGAGTGCCACATTCCGGGCAAAATTTGCCGCTTAACTCTTTTTTACAATTAGGACAATACATATTCTTTGATATTTTTTATTTCGTTGATAATTATATCCATTAACTCATTCAAGGAGCATGTTTCATCAAGTTCTTTTCTACGATAAACAAAACTTTCACCAAATGAATGATAACGTATATCTTCATTATCTATTTGTTTTTGTACTTTAGTCCCCGCGTCAAAGCATTCATCTCTCCCGTCAAACCAATCTTTTATTTTTGTTTTGTCTTTTACTATATCTATAGCCTTGCCTTTCGTGTTCGTCTCGACTAACCGGCGCAATTTTCCATCTTGAATTTGAATTCCGATTACTTTTCTTGATTTGGGAGCCTGTTCCTGATTAAGAACCATCTTTATATCGATTAACCCGTTCGAACGACTCATGCCTGTATCTATGTAAATGGCATCTTGAGAATTACTAAGTTCGTCTTCTTTACATGTACCGGGATTTACTCCCATAATTACATTCTCAGAAATATGTTTTTTTTCAAGCTCGTCTTTCAAATGTTCCGCCAATATTGCGTATCTGAATTTCTCGTAGAAATCCCCCATGCGAATTTCTTGAAACATTTCCCAATCGGAATCGAGATGAGAAGGATAGAATCGATTATTTTTTACAGAATCACTGATATAATCGCCTAAACTACTTAATTGATTGATGAATTTAATGTAATCATCGATTATATGTGCAGCGTATTTATTATCTTCAAAATCATTAACTATAATGTCTTTTTGTTTTTTAATAATTTCAGATAATTGGGTGTAAGACAGATATTTCCAATTTCCAAATGGAGATTTATAGCAATCGTTATTGACTATAAAAGATGGTCTATAGAGCGACAATAGGATATAATAGTTTTCAACATCCTTCTCCTTTTTCGACTCTTGTTTTTCTGCATAGGAATCCAATTGGCTTTTATATGGAATACTTTTTACTTTATTCTCAACAAAAACTTTGACTTTTTTGGTAATTTGGTTTTCTTGAATCTCATATTCAAGCCACAGATCGATATGCTCTTTTTCTCGATAAATCTTAGATGGTTTAATGTCGTAGTTCGGCAGACCAAGGAAACTCAAGAATTCTTGATTAAAAGCCGTACTTTTTTCAGCCAGCCACGCTAAAAAATTACTATGAAATAATTCTTTCGATCCTAATGACAACCGAAATAGTGTGGACTTATTTAGATTTTTAATTATTTCTTCCATATTATTCATATTTTAAAGTTATAATATTGAAATAGAATCTGTTACCATCTTCATTCTTGAGAATTAGAACATCGCCCTTAAACCTGTTATCATTTTCTTCCTCCTCTTCCTCCTCTTCTTCCTCTTCTTCATCCCAATCTTCATCTTCGTCGTCTTCATCGTCATCATAATAATTATTATCTTTGGGATCTTCCCATTCAAAGTCGTTATCTTTGCTTGGGTCTAAGAATTGAGGTTCAACGACATAGCCCCCGTTCAATCCATCCCAAATACCAAATAATCCATCCACCATTACACCAATCAAACCTGTCGATTCTTCAAGAACAAACAATTTCTCAAAGATATAATCTGTAGCAGACTCATTATTGGGATTACCGAGACAGAAAATAGCCCAATTAGTTCCATCATTTACGAATACTATATTTGACCCCTTAATAATTCTAAGGTCATCAGCGACATATGCATTCTTATTGAAATATAACCTATTTAAAGGATAGTCAAAAATATAGCATCCTTTCTTTTCTGAATCGTTAGAAAAAACACATTCACACCATCTATTTATTTTACCTTTCTTGTGCGTGTTATATTCTTTGATCTGAGAACAACACTCATTATATTGAATTGGAACGCATAAATCTTTTTTTATTAAATCGTACAATCCCCATTTCCCACTATTATTTATTACGAGATAGTTATTTGGAACATTTCCGTTGTGAAAACTGGAGAAAGGTTGAGAGAGGGATTTGGAAGAAAGAAAATATAATTGATTTCTATCTCTTAAATCTTCTGTGTAAAGTAAAGCAAAAACATCCGATGAAACTGGCGTAATATTACGTAATGTTTTATCTAATTTTCCCAACAATAATTCTTCGGTTTTGTTGTTCCAAATATTCACGCCAAAATCACTAAAATTTAAACCTATAATAAATAAGCCATCACCTACCTCTTCGTATCTCATTTTGGTGTCATAATAGTGATCCTCCACTTTAACTTTCAAATCGTTCACTTGTTTCTCTGTAAAAGGAGTCGGAGTGATTGGAGTTAGCTTCCCGGGAAGAGGAGTAATTTGATGCTCCCAAGTGGTTATCGGCTTATTTGCAGGAGTTTCTGTGGGTAATAATGAGCCATTCGAATTAAGAACGCCTAATGATTTGCGATTGGCCTGCAGATAGAAAAATCCATCCAAATACAGTAATTGTTCCGATTCGCAGTCAAGTTCGTTAAGATGATCCCTATTGTTTATCAACGTAAAGATGGTGGCTGCAAAAGATGCCAGTTCTTCGGAATAATTACCCTCCAATGTTTGCCGGAAAGCCTCAGCCATTTCCCAATCACTATCTATAATTGAAATGGCTATATTGAGAAGTGTTCTATTCTCCTCTTCGTACTCCGGCCAAAGAGACAATTGGTCTTTAGCACGCTCTGCTTGATATGCCTGCCGTCTCATTTTGTAAGCCAACACAGTCCAATAAGTCAGCCAATAGTTATCCTCCTTATGACTCTCATAACGCTTAATACATTCGGATGGACGAACAAGTGATGAGAGCAGAAAATAATAGAATTTCACCATTGAATCCTCGAAATCGGCTTCCATATTTTTCAAACGAGGATAGAGTTTGAGCATACCCTCAATATCATACGCCTTCAGTTTTTTGACAAACTGCAAGAACAATACAGAAGACGTTTTGTCAAGCGTCAAGTGCTTTGATTTGTTTGCCTCTATCTCATTTTTCAGAATCTCCTGTTGACGATCCTTATTAATACCCAACTCTGCTCCTAACTTGTCCAACACGGAGCGTTCTTCCGCTGAAATGAGATTATCGCTCAAAAACTCACGACATTTGATTCGGTATTGATTTTCTTGCTCAAGAACGATTTCTCTCTGGGATTTGTCGCGTTCAATTACCTTATTCTCCACATTCACATCACCATTGATGGAATTGGCATCGCCTAAATTAAAATTAAAATCAGCCATAATTGATTATTTTGTATGTTCCGTTTTTAATATGTTCCCTTCTTCATCTGTTTGCGCGTTAACTATGCTGGTAAACAGATCATTCTTTTGCACATAGTTGAAATAGTAGCCCTTTTGCTGTACGCCGTTTGAATCCGTAGAAACATAACTCTCTATGCTGGTCAAGTCATCGGCACTCAATCCCAACTTTTCATACAGTTCTTTTTCAATTGTTTGGCGTATTGCCGCAAGATTGGCATCCACAGCATTGCGAACTTCACTTAAAATATCCATCGAATTAGTCTCCGGATTACGCTTAAATAGAGTGGTTCGTTCTTCGGAACAAGTCCTTGTAACCGAACTTTGTTTGTCTTCCATAATAGATTTTTTATATTTGGATTGATTATTGGTTTTTACATGGAGCATCGGCAACCCGTACAGGTTGAACATAAGGAATGTGGCAAGAGCTCCTCTGATATTGTCCGATGTGGTTTGCAGATAATCCAATTTGGCTTTTTCCCATGCTTGACCTGCCGACATTCCGCTCATCAGATAGTCCGTATAGATCTTAAGCATTGTTTCAGAAAATGCATGAGGGCTGCCACCGTAGGCAATGGAACAGCTACCGGCAAATAGCACAATGTTATTATTTGGTTCGTATAGCGATGCCAATAACATCGAAGCATATCTTGGATAACCCACAAAACGAGCGCCGAAACAGGCACAAGAGGTTATTATGCCCGCTGAAGTGTATCCTATTTTACTAGGAACGACCACAGACGGATAGTCATTCCCCCGCTGCCCATAATATGCCGTTCCGGAAGGTGCATCGCTTCCATGCAGATTAAACAAGACTAAGTCCGCTTCGCGGTATGCATCGCTATATTTGCTATATACATCTTCATTCTTTATACTGACTTCCGGTGCCACAACTACATTTCCTTCCCTTGCAGAAGAAGGGAGATAACGAGATATATTGACAGAAGGCAACCCTTCTACCATATACGTTGATGCCGGAATCCAAACTTGAGCGGAAGTCATGATTACTCGGTTTACTTCTATTCCGGATAGTTTGGAAATCGCCTTGTCAAAATAGGCATTCATGTCTTCCTCAAAAGTAAATGCTTCATTCTCACAATCCGCATCTTCCGGAAGCGGAAGACGGGATATGACAAAATCAACATCCTCGTATTTCTGGTAAAGCGTCAAACTGTCATTACCTCCTGTGAAATCATACGTGTAGGGCATGTAGTCCATGCTATACATGGTGTCACAATGCAACTTCTTAAGCCCCATCGGATCATCTTTTGTATATTTCGGATTAGATACCCTCGGCATAGGGACACAGTCGTCTCCTCCTATGATCATCACGTATGTATCCGGACCTTTAGCCCATCCCTGCTGCTCAATGGCATGAACCATAGCCTTTTTGTACTCTTCCCAGTTTTCTCCGTCTTCCGTTATCTCGCTGACATCAAGAAGGACAGCATCTACTGATGCTTCTTGTAAACGGGAGATGACGGCTTGCAACACAGAAACAATCTCTTCTAAAGTTGTTTTGTATTTACGGGCAAGAGCCTCATATTTGGTAATAAGCAGAAGCCGGTACGAATAGTCCTGAGTACACGATTTAGATGTGTACTCAGTTACTTTCGTTCCGCATTCAGGGCAGAAGATACATCCTTGCGGGAGTTTAGTTCCACATTCCGGACAAAACATATACTTTCTGCTTTATAACTTTTGACCACATTCCGGACAGAACATCTCTCCTTCCGGTACGGCAGCACCACAAGCAGGACAATGTTTGCCTGCTGGAGCATTAACGGGCGCAGATGGTTGAGTTGGAGCAGCAGTTCCCGGATTATAAGCCGCAATATTACCGGCAGCTGCAGCACTGACTCCCATTGCGGTGGCAGTAGTCTGATCCAGACGATTTTGCTGGTGTAACGCATCCTGACGATATTCGTTAGCACGCTGCTGCTGCATTCCTGCCATGCTCTGCCCCATAGCGGACATGTGTTGACCCATCGTGCCGAACATACGCTCCATACGATCCAAATCTTCCTTGCGGGCAGCTTCTGCTCGTTCTTGCTGCTGACGCAGTAATTCATTCTCTCTCTCACTGCTATAGGACTGAGCCATAGCTACTTGAGCATCACCGGTAAGATGCGATAATTGTGCTGCTCGGATTTGCTCTGCACTCATGTTCGCGAACATATTGTCACGATTCATTTGCTCTTGTACATCCATCGAATGGAGCGTCTCGGCAGAGCGGTTTTGTTCCTGTTGTGCACGTAAGTTACCCTCCTGCATTTGACGCATGTTTTCTTGAGCTATTCGTGCTTTGCGTTCCAAGATATCCATGTCGTCAAATTTATCAGTCCTGGCTCTTTGATGGCTTGCTTGTTCTTTCTGTTCTTCGAGTAATTGTTGGCGCTGCTGCTGTTGGAACTCCCAATCACTCTGACGTTGCTGGTGCTGGAATGCGAAATCATCGTCTTTTGCTCTTCGCTCATCCTGATAAGAGTCCATCATTCGTTTCGCAGCCAATTGAGCTTCAACGATATTGCCTTGGTGTTGAGCTTGGCGGAGTTGTTGGGCAAATTCATGCTCTTGCTTCTTGTCGCTCAGTTCAAACTCGGCAATCTGTTTCTCCAAATTAATTTTGTGCATGTTATGCACGCGCATAATTTCAGAAACATTTTCTCTTGACTCTTTTTTGTTTTGCAGTTCGTTTCTCAGAGCATCTATTTCGTCCTGCTTGACAAGTCTGCAACGCATTAAATCAAGCATCGCTGCCTCTTCATCTGCTTTCGTTTTTGCTTCGTGAATCCGTTTTTGACTTTCCAAAAGCAAAACAAACTCTTCTAACTCGGCTTTGTCTAACAGATTGTCTTGATTGATCTTATCCAATTCGCGCCGCAAATCCTGCTGGTTAATAGCCTCTGCTATAACTCGCCTATTCTGTTCTTGTTCTAAACGGTTGCGGAATTCATTGGTCCTGCCTAAGAATCCCAACTCTTGCTCGCTTGCAAAAATCTCATGCTCCACTTTACGGAAACGCTCCTGATCTTCGCTGGAATCGGTAATATCTAGCACTTGTACCACTTCCAGACCATTCGCTTTTTCATTAACAGCCGCTTGAATTTTTGCCTTCAAATTGGCAACAATCGCCTCAGGAAGTCCTTCTGCTTGGTATTCATAGTTGCGTAGCATCTGTTTAGTAACAGACTCCACGGTAGGAGTAAGCATCGTTACCAGATTGCCAATAGTCAGCAAGGAAGAATCTGCCAAGTAATTCGTTACAAATTGTTGCAAGTTGGTAACCTGCATTCTTAACGAAACAGCTACTTTGATTTCTTGTTTAGGAGTTGAAACGGCAAAAGGCACAAACGATATGTTTCCTTCAGCATCCTTCTGCGCGCCAAAGATAAGGTCAAGCATACGATTGCTGACTATATATACTCGACAAACGGCTGGCTCAGGGATAGAATTCAACCTCTGAGTAGTTCGGATTGTACGTGTTCTGTGTTGCTCGTCTGACTCACCTTCCTTTCTTCCGAAAAGGAAATTAATCACTCCACGTCCCCATTTCGTGATTTTACCGAAGATACCTCGTTGAGACTGCTGCTCTACTTGTTCCGCATCCTCCTTGTTCGTTGTTGATGCGAATCGGGGCCGGCTACCCGTTGTTGACAAAACAGGGAACGTATAACAACCTGCTTGCATGGTACTTACCAATAAACCATCCACATACACGAGAGCGGTACAGCCTTCTTGAATAATAATACCTTCCAAGCCTTCCATGCTTGCAAATTCAGACTCCCGGATCACGCGACCGATTTCACCTTTCTGGATGTTCCATATTGCTCTTCCGCGAACGATCTCTACACCTTGGATAGGGACAGATTCTACTTGCTGAACAGGCTGAGTCGTTTTTTGCGACAATGTCTGTCCACATTTGGTACAGAATTTTTGACTTTGTGTAACCGGAGCTCCACATTTCGGGCAGGTATCGGATGAAGTTTTAGACTGCGGGGCAGGGTTGGCTAACGGCTGACCACATTTGGTACAGAATTTTTGACCTGGTTGAATGGCGGTGTTTCCGCATTGAGGACATTGCATAATTGTCAATTTTTATTATAAGGTTACTATTTTATTTCATAATACTAAAATTAAGGTAAAGAAGTTTGCACGTAAATAAAATACTACTTCTGTTGTATCTTCACAGAGGCTCTCGCATTGCCCGAATCGTAAATACAGCAAAAGTAGTACACCAAACGTGTACTAACATCCGCCAATTGAATACGATTCCGATGAAACTTGCGAGATTTCTGTGAACCTAATTGGTGTGTTAGATTTTTCAAATATGTAGTCCGTGTCCGCTGACACGGGGCGTCTTTCATAAAGACGCTGCAAAGATACAACAAAAAATTGAATTACACAAATAATTCGGCATTTTTTTGTATTTTTTGCAACATATCACACGTTTGGTGTACCACCACGCGATTTGCGTGTGCAAAGGTACAATAAAAAAGCGAAAGGCGCAAAGGTTTGACCCCTTACGCCCTAATTAGCCCTAAATTTCGAATTTACTCCGTTTTATTTGCGTTTGAGTAGATCATCGGATAATCCTCGCAGATACTCCGCAAGCGATTGTGGTCGCGAATTAAATGCGAGAGATAGAGTTCCTGCAAAGAAACTTCATATTGAGGATACTTTTCTATTAAAACTCTATGCTCTTTCAGTAATTCATCTGCATAGCCGGAAAGTTTATACATAGCGGCATTCATCGTCTTTTCCGGCATGTGTGACAGTGAATCGGCATAAGTGATATAGAGAGATGTATATTGCTTGTCGATTTCGTATTTCAGGTTTAGCCATGTAGAATCGACTGAATGCTGTTCGGTCATCTGTTGCGGTGACGACTCATCGGAAGGCGACAACCACAGAAAGGCAACTATAGCAAGCAATACAGCCATCATCACCGGTAATAGCCACCTCATCCGCCAATAACGATGGAATGCTGCACGAACCTGACGAACAGAAGTGTACCGGCGACCATTAGAAGCAAGACACCGGCGGATAACCGGCTTCGCAGAATGCGGGAAAAGGAGCGAGAGGATTTTGCCTAAGGCATAGATGTCCCGTTGAGGAGTTAACGCATCGGTGGACAAATGCTCGGGCAGGCAGATAGAAGGCGTGGAACCGATGTTCTTGGCAATATAGGACTCGTTGTCCGCAAAGCCGAAATCAATCAGCTGCACATGATTGCCGGAGTCGGTAATGAGAATGTTACTCGGCTTCAGATCACCGTGAACTATCTGGCGCTCATGCAGGAAAATCAACGCCTCCATCAGTTCGTCCGCTACGCGCCGACGCTCTGTATAGGAGGGCTTTTCTGCTATGAATCGGTCTAATGGACGGCCATTGATGTACTCCATCAAAATAGCACGTCCTAACTGCGGATCATCCACCATGGCTATCGTCTGAACCACATAAATCGAATCCAGACGATGCATGATCTCAAACTCACGTTCCAACAAGAGTTGGTTGCGAGTCTGTTCGCCTTCGATGGGTTTGGCAGCCTTCAGAACGACCCATTTGCCGCCCATTTGCGCACGATAAATCAGATTGTGCCCGGAGTCGGACAACAACTCATAATCCGTGAAGCGATTTGCACCTAATTCTTGCGAACTAAGCGGACGGATAGGACCCGATGTGAACGAATTTGTATCCATTGACGGTGCAAAAGTACAAAAAAATTTGCGTATATGCAAATAATTTTATAATTTTGTGCAAATTTTCAGATTATGGAGACTTCTTTTCAAACGAATAGCATCGCTATCAGCCAGTTGAAGAGGGTGGTTGAAGTACGTTTTGGGCATATTCCGGCAACTCCAGCGGACTTTGGAGAACTGAGTATATCTATATTGCGTGCAACTGGCGAACGGATCAGTCCAGACACCCTCTGCCGTATTTGGGGTTACAAGAAAGGCTATCCTTCCGTGCGGCAGAGCACGGTGCGCGTGTTGGAACAATACGCAAAAGCAAACGAAGAATCGGACTTCATTCATACCGCCGCAATTCATGCCGACGAGTGCCAGAAAGGCGACCGCGTGCGTATTGCGTGGCTACCGAACCGCGTTTGTGTGTTGAGCTATTTGGGCGACTATCGGTGGCGCGTGGAGGAAGCCGTCAACAGCAAGCTGCATGCCGGTGACACGTTCTCCTGCCGCACGATAGCGCAAGATCAAGCGTTGATAGTGGATCATTTGCATACAAGAGATGCCGACTACGAAGGCTATGCCATCGGTGGTAAGAACGGCCTCACATTAGTAGCCAAGATATAAATAGTCCTGTTCGGGAGTATAGTGTATGAAGTATTCCGATTTTATTGATTTGCTAACCACTCGGCCAGGTCGATGATCTGAATACCTTGATAATCATATTTCGGGACGCGCGTGCGAGCAATAATGAATTTGGGGTACACATCTTTGATTTGCAAAAGTGGCGAGTACTCGCGTTCAAAAGTCTCTTTGGAACTGATATTGTCGCTCACCTGAATGTATATCTTTTCATTTCCACGCATGGCTACGAAATCAATCTCTTTCCGGTATAGTTTGCCGACATAGATATCATATCCACGCCGCAACAATTCCAATGCCACCAGATTTTCATAAATGCGCCCGTAATCCATATTACGTGTGCCGAGCAAGGCATAGCGGAAACCGCTATCGACGAGATAGTATTTGTCTATCATGCGCAAGTAGCCTTTCCCTCGGACATCGTAACGCTTGACTTGGTTGAACAAGAATGTGCGGCATAGAAAATCCATGTAGTTCCCAACAGTAACGTGGTTCGTCTTTATCTGTTCCGCTTGCAAATAGCCGCTCACACTTCTATAAGAAGTGGTATTGCCTATATTATCCATTAGATACTCCGCTACCTTATTGAGCAAATACACATCCGATAGTTTATAGCGTTGAATGATATCGCGCTCAATAATGGTATGAAACACCTCCTGCACATATTTAGCTTTCTCTGCGTGCGTTGTATAGACATAAGAACCGGCAAGTCCTCCGTCCTGTATATATTGATCCAATTGGGATTGTATCTCCTGCGACCCAAAATAGGTTCGGTATTCTGAAAAACTGAAAGGATAAACCATGATTCTCATAACACGCCCAGTAAACAACGTAGCTAAGTCAGAACCTAATAGAAAAGCGTTGGAGCCAGTGATATAAATATCATACTTTTGCATCGCGTGGAGGCTGTTGATTGCCAACTCAAATTTGGCGCACATTTGTACCTCATCAATGAAGACGTAATTATTCTTCTTTGCTTTATATTGCTCCTCGATGTAGTTATGCAGGGCATGATACTCTTGTAATGGTTCTGCTGCGAGCGAAGTAAAATCGATAAAAATGATATTAGCTTTCTTATCGTTTTTTCTTAACCACTCCATGTACATTCGGATAAGCTCTGACTTACCTGCTCGACGAACACCCGTTACTACTTTAATGTCCGGCATAAGACGCACATTTTGCAGGCTTTCCAAATAATCTGTACGTTCAATAATCTTCATACGTTATGATCTTTTTTTATTGTTTCCACTTCCCAAAATTACATTTTTTTACGATTTGGAAAATGAAATCCGCTGCAAAGGTACGACTTTTTTCTGACATAAGCAAATAAATTGTTATTTTTTTGCGATAATAGGACAAAGAAAAAGCAAAAGGCGCAAAGGTTTGAGCCTTTGCGCCTTATGAGTGTGTATTTTGAGGATTACATATCTCTTATCCAAATTTACTTGCTGTGTTGGTCGCTTTCGATGAGGGCGAGGAGTTGGGTGACGGCTTCTTCCTGCGGGATGTTTTTGAGGACGCACTCTTTGCCGCGATAGAGGGAAATGCGGTCACGACCGGCTCCCACATAGCCGTAATCGGCATCCGCCATCTCACCCGGACCGTTCACTATACAGCCCATGACGGCGATCTTCAAGCCCGTGAGATGAGCGGTGGCGGCTTTCACCTTGCGGATCGTCTCCTCCAAGTTGAACATCGTTCGTCCGCAGCCCGGGCAGGAGATATACTCCGTTTTATATATACGCACGCGCGCGGCTTGGAGGATGTCCTTGCTCAGGAAATTCAGTTTGTTCTCCGAGAAATTCGGGTTGATGAGCGTTAGTTCGGAAGCATTGAACTCCCAAAGCAAGCGTCCGCATTCCGCTGCGGCTTGCAGGCAGAAAGTCTCCCAGTTATTCTCCAGCGACGAATAGCGCACTTCCACCAAGCCACCGATGTTATCCCAAACTTCTGCGGTCACAGAACCATCATAGCGCACGGAGTCTTCGTTTACAAAGTAATCCACCAACTCTTGCGCCACGGGAATCTCATTCTCAGGCGCTTCGCTGAGGCTGACGCGGATGGTGTCACCAATTCCGTCCGCCAACAAAGCACCTATTCCGACCGCCGATTTGATGCGTCCGTCTTCGCCTTCACCGGCTTCGGTCACACCGAGGTGGAGCGGGAAAGCCATGTGCTCTTTGTCCATCGTTTTGACCAAGAGACGCACGGTCTCGACCATGACGCGTGTGTTGGACGCCTTGACGGAAATGACGATATTCTTAAAATTCTGCTCCACGGCAATGCGCAGAAACTCCATGACGGATGCTACCATTCCTTCCGGCGTGTCGCCGTATTTGTCCATCATCCGTTCGGATAGCGAACCATGGTTGACGCCGATGCGGATTGCGGTCTCGTGCGCGCGGCATATATCTAATAGGTGTATAAAACGCTCCTTCAGTTTTGAGGCGTCTTTGCTGTAATTGCCCGGGTTGATACGAACCGCCTCTACCACTTCCGCCGCGGCATCCGCCACTTCGGAATTGAAATGCACGTCCGCCACCAGCGGAACAGCTGTCAGCACTTGGGCGTGGATCTCTTTGAGCGATTCCACTTCACGCAGACCTTGTGTGGTGAAGCGCAGCAGTTCTGTTCCCGCCTCGATGCAACGTCGCGCTTGCTCGACCGAAGCGTCAATATCG
>CAMNCW010000034.1 GCA_946534715.1 uncultured Bacteroidales bacterium
GACATGGCAAAGTTGACCAAGTTGGCAAACTTCAGGCAGAACTTTGTCAAGATTGCCAAGATTGTCATGCAAATTTTTATAGAACCGGCATGGAATGCAGAGCAACGAAAGAAGAGGACGTGGCATTCATGTACCGCGGAAGTACCAAGAAAGAAAATCCGCTTGGTGAGTGACGCCAAGCGGAAGAGAGATGGGATAAGGTTCATTATGAGGACAGATCTTACTTCAGCTCTTGTCCCGTGAGGGTATAGGTTTTGTCGTCGCGGAGGATGAGGAGCTGACCGTTATGGAGAATTTTGGTGGCAGATGATCCTTCTGCTTTTGTATTGCTTACAACAGTAGTAGTAGCCAGCTTTACAGTAAAGTTTTTAATCTCCCATTGTGGCGCATAGTTCGTATCGCTTACATAACGGAAAGCTATTACTACTTCTTTCCCTTGGTATGCGGATAGATCTGCGGAAAAGTCGACGTAAAGAGAGATTTTCTTTTTGCCGCTTTTTATGCTGATGTTGTACTCTGTCCGGGTGGTTATAGTGTTTGATACAATGACACAGGACCTTCGTGCCAACGTTTGGTACTTTCTTGTTCTAATTGCTTATACATGGCGGAAGAATATACACGGCGAATGGCTTCAATCGTACTAATATGCTCATCCTCAGCCAACATGTCTGCCACCCAACTTACTTTGAAAGGCAGAAGCAGATACAGATTTTGTTGTGTTATCTCGCTCATGATAATATCTCCTTTGCCTTTATAAATGTCAATGTCTTGAGTGCTTGCTCTGTATGAAACAGATATTGATCCACCAAATCGTATGTACGTAATTCTACAAGCAAGTTCTCCTTGCTCATTACTCCGCCTTCGTACAAGGTAAAACAAGTATAAACACGATCATTGGCTACCGGACCATATACCACATCGTAATTGTGGATAAAATTGCGGTCTAAACGGTTTTTCATGACGAACTCCAACCACTCGTCTGTCGGAGAATCAAAAAAGGCACAATGGAACTGTTTCACAGCCTCCGAGTCCAATTCATACTCATTGACATAGCCTTTTCGTGCACCGCTATCCCTCATGCGTTTGCGCACCCAGTCCTCCGCTTGTTTAGCGGAAGTGGTGGTATAAAAGCCTGTCCCGTAGTCAAGCGTACGGGTAGCCAGACGAATTTCAGGTGTCGGAACACGTTCTAAACTGCCGTGATAGACTCTCATTGCTTTCTTTTATTTATATATTCGTCAATATCCTCCATAATCCATTGTGCGCTTTGGGTGTGTAGCGGCTCATATCCGGCTTCCAGATATTCCAAAACACCGTATTGGTCAAGGATACGCATTGATTGCTCCCCTGTTAAGTTATGCCGTTGTTTGTATTGCTCAATGCAAAAAGCAAGGAATAGTGATATTTCGTTACTTCGTGTGGACATACCTTTGCAATTTCGGTTAATAAAGCCGTTTTTCTCGTGCTTAGCAGCACTCGATTAAAACTGCTGCAAAGGTACAATTTTTTTCTGATATATGCAAATAAATCTTGTTTTTTTACGGACAGGGACAAAAAATAAGGAGTATATACGAAAAAAGAGCCGGCAAGCGGCTCTTGAAATCGGAGTGACGACAGAATTACATATCGTCGTGAGCGTGCAACGACTGCACATACTTCGCATGTGCCATCTTGATTCGCTTCAGCTCACTCGGTTTGTCGAATTGCTGACGACGACGGAGCTCTTTTACGACACCCGTCTTATCGAATTTGCGTTTGAATTTCTTAATCGCGCGCTCGATGTTCTCACCTTCTTTAACAGGAACGATAATCATTGCATACACCTCCTTTCTTCGTACCCAGGGCCGGGATCGAACCGGCACGGTTTCCCATTGGTGTTTGAGACCAACGCGTCTACCTATTCCGCCACCTGGGCGCGCTTGCATTGACACTTGCGTGACTGCGCGTTACACGCTTGTAAAACGCTACGTGTCATGCTACGCTTTTCGGTCTGCAAACGCTTCGCTGGTTTACATCCCGAGACTTATTTTTCACTCGTTCAAGCGAAAAAGCGTGCAAAAGTACTGCTTTTTTTTGAATTGACCAAATTTTTTTGCATTTTTTTTGCATAAATGCGTATTTTTTTGTAATTTTGCAGCGAAATTCGCATTTATGGAAGATTTTTTTAGTAGGAGTGAGTTTTTATTGGGTTCCGAGGTAATGGAAAAGCTTCGTACCCGTCGCGTCCTTCTCTTCGGAGTTGGCGGTGTGGGATCGTGGTGTGCGGAGGCACTCATCCGAACGGGTCTGATCCATCTGACGATAGTAGATGGCGACACGGTGCAACCGTCCAACATCAACCGGCAGTTACCTGCTACCCGCGAGACATTAAATCAACCTAAAGTGGAGGCGCTCAAAGCGCGACTGCTGACCATCAACCCCGAGGCGGAAATAGAAGCCGTTCATGCCATGTACAAGCCCACCCTGCCCTTGAAAGGAGAGGGAAAAACGAGCGAATCTTCCGATTTTCGGTTTGAGGAGTATGATTTTGTAATCGATGCGATAGATGATGTGCCGGCGAAGGCAGACCTTATAATAAACGCGACGCGCGCGCGAGGGGTTAAGGTGTTCAGTTCCATGGGAGCGGCATTGCGTTTCGACCCCACAGCGGTAACAACCGGCGAACTGATGTCCATTAAGGGTGACGCACTCGCCAAAGCCGTACGCGCGCGGATGAAGAAAATAGGGCTCCATCCCTATCGGAAAGTGAAATGCGTCTATTCGACGGAACAGGCGACACCCCCCATCCCCCTCTCAAAGGGGGAGAAGATTAAAGGCTCGCTCATGCAAGTGACGGCAGTATTCGGTTGCACGCTTGCCTCGATGATAATTAATGAAATACGAAAATAACATGAAGAAGTTTACTCTTTGTTTGCTGGCATTGGTAACCGGCGCTAGTGTTTGGGCAGAGAATGTCAAGTTAAACGGTCTCTATTACTCCTTGGGGTCAACCACCGCAACAGTAATTAGCGACCAGAGTTCGGACAAGTCCGTCTATAAGGACTACCCTTCCGTGACGATTCCTGCGAGCGTGACGTTCAATAACTACACGTATCCTGTAACCGGTATTGGTACAAGTGCTTTTGAGAGTTGTTCAAACCTGCAGAGTGTGAGCCTGCCGTCTTCAATCAATACAATCAACACCGATGCTTTCTACGGATGTGTTAAATTAGGAAGCGTGATCCTGCCGGAAGGGCTGACGACCATCGGTCTGCGTGCGTTTTGGGGCTGTAACCTGACAGAGGTTACTATCCCCTCTACGGTGACATCCATCGGCAATTCGGCGTTCAATGGTAATCCGCTGACC
>CAMNCW010000035.1 GCA_946534715.1 uncultured Bacteroidales bacterium
TGCAACCTCATAGAGGTGTATATTTGGATGGTTGTGGGGCTTGGATGCTTGCATTCTAAGGCACACAAACAGCCGAATATAACTAGTCCGCAGGACTGCAAACAGTAAAGGGGTTTTATAGGTTTTTTTATTCGACTATCCGCTGCACAGCCGCTACGGCTACTGCCCATGCTGTCACCGGCGACGCGCCGGCCGCCACGGCAGCGGCTATCGACGAATGTAACGGTAATAGGTATGCTCTTCAATATGGAGCATATTACTTACTTTATGCTTAAGACCCTTTTCCCCACGTTTGATTAACTCGTTACTGACCATTTTCGTGACCTCACGAACAAGGACATGCACGTCCAATTCTTGACAGCTGCTCTTCTCATTGAGCAACTCCGGCATGATTACCTCCTTGAAGTAATCTACCATCTTTTCTTCTAACTTATTCATATCATTATATAATTGTAACCGGATATTAATCTTATAGCTTGAATATGTAATATAACCGGTGAATACCGCCATAAAAACCTACAATAATCACTTTTGTACGATTTGAGAGTCGAATTGTACGATTTGCGAATGAAATGTCAAAAAAAAGTTGTACTTTTGCAGCCGATTTTGATATACACATGCACATGATGCGTCGCATACATAGCATCATCCTCCTTTTCGTGCTCCTTATCGGTGGTGCGGGGAGCAATTATGTGCAGGCGGCAGTGTATAGCGGTAGTTGCGGCGCGAATGGAAATAATGTCATCTGGTCGTTGAATACATCCACCGGCGTGCTGACTATCAGCGGTAGCGGAGCGATGAAGGATTTTGTCTCATCCTCCGGTGCTCCTTGGTATCTTGACAGAATGTCTATTACCTCCGTCACTATCGCCAATGGTGTTACTACCATCGGGAATTATGCTTTTTATGCATGCGTGAAATTAAGCTCTGTTGCAATTCCAAGCAGTGTGACCTCTATTGGTAATTCCGGATTCTCTAGTTGTACTAAGCTGACTTCCGTGAATATTCCGAATAGTGTCACAAACATAGGAATATACGCGTTTAATCATTGTTCCTCTTTGATTTCTGTGAATATTCCTAATGGAGTAACATCGATTGGTGAGTTTACATTTAATGGCTGTTCCTCTTTGACCTCTATGACCATTCCAAATAGCGTCGCAAGTATCGGAGTTTCTGCCTTTAGAGATTGTTCCGCATTAACGGATGTCTACGCCTCATGGACAGGCGATGCCGTACCTACTATGCCATCCAATATCCACAATTTCGAAGCGTCCCAAATTAGGTTGCATATACCTTGCGGGCAGGCTGTTAACTATATCGCCAAAGGTTGGAATCCCAAGTTTAATATAGATGGTGTCGTTTCCGGTACCTGCGGCGATAATGTACAATGGACCTTTGAATCCTGTAACGGTACCCTAACCATCCGCGGAACAGGGGCGATGAGTAATTATCCGGGAGTAAATATGCCATGGAGATCGCATAGAGCATCCATTACATCTGTTGTTATCTCCGATGGAGTCACAAGTATCGGATATAATGCGTTCAATGGTTGCTCAAATCTAACATCCGTGACGATTCCTCCGTCCGTTACCTCTATTGAGCAAAATGCATTCTACGGCTGCTATGCGATGGAGTCGTTATATATTACCGATTTGGCAGCATGGTGTAATGTCGAGTTTGGCGTTTCAGTAGAAGCTACTCCATTTATGCGCAATAATTACAATAGTGGTTCCACAGAATATTTAGGTGGAGGAAACCTATATCTGAATGGAACCCTTGTGACAACATTGACGATTCCTGACGGCATTACGGAAATCAAAAATCTTACGTTCTTAGGGTGTTCAAGTATCACTTCCATTGATTTCAATCAGGTGACCACTATTGGTAGTGCTTCTTTCAAAGGCTGCCATGGTTTGACTTCTGTCACGCTTCCGGAAGGAGTGACATCTCTCAAAAACGCATTTCCGTATTGTACCCAACTGCAGTCGATATCTATACCGGCATCGCTCACTTCTTTGACCACTCAAACGCTATATCATAGTGATGCACTAACGGATATTTACGTATATTGGACGGATAATATACCCGGTTGGCCGGGATATTTCACCGGTCAATCGCCACAACCAAGTATCACCCTCCATGTGCCCTGTGGAACGGAAGAGTTATATAATACAAAAGCCAATTGGAAGAAATACACCATCGAAGGCGAAGGTACGAACACCGTCACCGTCCAAGCCGAAGACCCGGAGATGGGAGATGTGAGCATCATTGTGAATTAAAAATTAAAAATTAAGAATTCAAAATGAACAAAAATATTAACTAATTAACACACCAAATTGTTATGAAAAAATTATTTGTAGTGCTTTGCGCAAGCCTGGTATGCGCTGTAAACGCTTTTGCTGATGCAACGGCCAGTACCCCCGTTAACTGTGACGGAAGTGTAACCATTACCGCTACTCCGAAAGCCGGTTTCCACTTCGTTCAATGGAACGACGGTAGTACCGACGCTACGCGTACCATTGCGAACATCAAGGAAGCGAAGATCTTTACCGCTACTTTCGCTGCGGACGAGACCACGGCTCCGACGAATGTAGTGATTGTCGATGGAGACGGGAATACGGTTACTCTCCCGGTTGCACACAGCACCACGCTGTATTACAAAGCGGAGAACGCAGACGACTGTCAGCAGTTCGTACACTGGTCTGACATCACCGATCCGACCGACCCGAACTACGCTATCAACCCGCGTCCGTTCGAGTACACAGGTGTCCTGCCGACCTTCACTCCGGTATTCGAGACCATCATCTACAACGTAACCGTACAGGCTGACGACGCAAATCAAGGTGATGTAACCGTGACGGTTTTGCCGTAAATAGGTGATAGTTGAGAGTATAGAGAAGTCGTCTAGTTGATAGTTGATGCGGCGTAGGCTTCTATACATATTATTCCTGGTCCTCGCGGTGCCGATAGGGGCAGTCGAGGTGCCTTGCGGAACGTGGATTGAACTGCGGGCTACGGCTGTGGAGGATTGGCATTTCGTTCACTGGAACGACGGCGATACCTCTGCGGTCAGGCGGGTCGAGGTATTGGGTAATGTCCAATACACCGCCTATTATGCCCCTAACTGCGAAGATCCCGTTCTGCCGGTCGTAGCACTCTACGATTGGCTCATCATGCTCGATATCAAGACCATCAATGCCGCCGGTTACCACTTCGGCGAAAACAATGTCTCTTGGTACCGCGTGAAAGGTGCACCCGATTCGTTCCAAGAAGATGCCACCGGCGATGACGAACCGATGGGTACAGGATTCTACCTGACCATCGATCAGTCCTTCCTCGGGACAGGCGATTACTACGCCGCAGTGGATATGAGTGCCAATCCGTCGGGAGAATTATGTGGAAGCATCCTGCGTTCGGAGATCGTCCATTACGCATCGACTACGCCGGCAGCCGTTCCGCCGGTTTTGGAACCGACTGTTGTGTGTCCGAACGAATCGCAGCGAATACTGCGACTGAACCCTCATGCACCGACTACCGTCACCGTTTATGACATAGCCGGACATCGCTTGCAGACTCTCTCCGCTGATGGTGTGGAGCGGATGAGTCTTCAAGCCGAGGGGGTCGCCGGATGCTATCACGTTGTTGTCCAAAACGGCGATCAACGAACCGTATTACGATATATCGTTATTAAATAGTTTAGAGTTGAAAGAAGTAGTTTAGTGAAAAGTGACAAGTTCATAGTATTGATCTGTACTCTGTATTCTGTACTCTGTACTCCTCTTTGGGCACAAACCTCCATGCTCTCGATTGGTGTGCGTGGCGGCGGGCAGACCTATCTGCCTGACGCAGCGCTTGGAGCATCCGGAGAAGTGAAGCCCGCCTTTGGCGGAACGGGAACACTCGACCTGCGTTATACGTTCTACGGCTGTGTAACCGACCGCTTCGGCATCGGTTTTACCCTCGGCGGCGGAGTCGGTTACGGCACAGCCGGCATCCAAGGCAACCATACCGACACCTATACCAACTTCGACTACCTTGGCAACCAAATGGATTATACCGTCTCTTCAACCTTCCGGCAGACCGACCGTTTTGCCAAAGGGGAAGCGACACTCATGGCGTCTTTCTGCTTCGGAAACGTCATCCTCAATCTTGGTCCGCGCTTCATGGTGCCTTTCTCAGCGTCATCCTCATTAACCATCACAGAAGCCAACATCAATGCCTATTACCCTGCCTATAACGTCCACGTAATCAACGAACAGATTACCGGCAAGATAGAGACACCTGCCAGCTATCAGCAGTCAGTCTTCAGTAGTCAGTTCTCCGTCTTAATGACAGCCGAATTAGGCTATGAATGGTACTTTAATGATAGAAATTGCCTCGGTTTCCAACTCTATGCGGATTTCGGGGTTTGGGATAAGCCGTCAGCGAGGTTAGACCTGTATCAGTCGGCAGCTTTAATCCAAGTCAGCCCCATCACCGATGCCGCAAGCCCGGTTCCGCAAGTCACCATCGGCAGCATAGATCCGCTAATAAAGAGCCGTCGTTATCTCGACTTCGGTGTCCGCGTCTATTATGCCTTCTCTGTCTCAAAAGACCGCGGCTACAAGTCGCATTTCAATTCCCGCAAAAACACCCGCCTGCATCGTAACCGGATATTAATCGACAAGTCGCATTTCAATTCCCGCAAAAACACCCGCCTGCATCGTAACCGGATATTAATCTTATAGCTTGAATATGTAATATAACCGGTGAAAAACGCACTCCGGCAGGCTCACGCATTGCGTGGGTCTGCTTTTTCATGTCCCGTGCTCCGCCGCCGCAAGGGGCAGACAGAATAAGGTGTCAGGAAGGTATAGATAACGGAACTATACAAGTGCTCTGGTAGTGCTCTGGTAATGCTCTAGTAATGCTCTGGTAGTTGATAGGGCGCGAGTGAAAGAGATATACAAGAACAACGCCCTTTATGAGCGTTGTTCTAATTATATTATCGCCGTTGTGATGTCCTCGGCTTCGGCGAGATTGAGTTTCTGACGGACTTGGGTCTTGCGCTGGTAGATGGTTTGGAGACTTTGACGAGTGAGCATATTGATCTCCTTGGTGGAGAAATCCGCTTTGAGCAAACAACAGAGTTGCAGTTCCTTCTCGTTCAACACATCTCCATATTTCTGCACAAGACGTGTATAGAAACCGTCATAGACCAAATCGATAGTCTGGTAAATGCTTTGCCAGTCTATGAGGGCATTGGCGGTTTCCTCATTCAATGCCATGAGACGCGCAAGCAGTTGTTGGTTGGCTTCGGTGGGTGTTCCGGCAATCGTTTTG
>CAMNCW010000036.1 GCA_946534715.1 uncultured Bacteroidales bacterium
CTCCTAAAGCACTCAAAGCTTTTATCTTCTTTTATTTACATGTCAAAGACCACGTGGGAAAGTTCAGTTATCATATACCTTTCAACTTAGCGCCTCTTTCGCGGGTATTTCGCGGGTATTTCGCGGGTCTTTCGGGATCTCGATCCAAAATTTCAGTGATAAAAGGATAATTTTAACTCTCGATAAAATGACGATTTTGGACAAAAAAGTAAGAAAAAAATCATTTTTTTGTCAAAATATTTGGTCATGTCAAAAAAAAGCAGTACCTTTGCGCGATTTTTCGCGTTTATTGCGAAGAACGTCCTGATTGAAAATAATAATAAAATATATAATACAATGTCAAAGATTTGTCAAATTACAGGCAAGAAAGCCATGGGCGGATGCAACGTTTCGCACTCGAAGCGTCACACCAAACGCAGTTTTGATGTGAACCTTTTCCGCCGCAAGTTCTACTGGGTAGAACAGGATGTATGGATCGAGCTGAACGTGAGTGCAGCTGGTCTGAGAACTATTAACAAGATCGGTCTCGACAACGCGCTGAAACAAGCCGCTGAGAAGGGCTATCTCAATTAAACGAAAGGAGCTGAACTATGGCAAAGAAAACAAAAGAAGCACGCGTTCAAGTTATCCTTGAGTGCACCGAGCAGAAGAACAGCGGAGTTGCTGGTATGAGCCGTTACATCACGACCAAGAACCGCAAAAACACTCCGGACCGTTTGGAACTCATGAAGTACAATCCCTATTTGAAGAAATACACCCTTCACAAAGAGATTAAGTAATTAACCCTAATTAGAAAGGCTTAGAACTATGGCAAAGAAAGCGGTCGCAACCCTTCAAACCGGTAACTCCGGACGTGCGCACTCTAAGTGCATCAAGATGGTGAAGTCGCCTAAGACGGGTGCTTACATCTTCCAGGAGGAAATCGTACTGAACGAGAAAGTAAACGAGTACTTCAAGTAAAAATCATGCTAAAGGCGAATTGCTGATAGCTAATTTCAAAAAAAATCGAGATACATTTGCATATCTCGATTTTTTTTTGTAATTTTGCACCGCAATTCGTACATCGTAAATCGTCAAATCGTAAATCTTATCATGTTAGGCATCATAATTAATCCCAAATCGGGCAAGAAAGCCTTTCGCGCGCAACGCATATACTTATGGAAACTATTGCGCGCGAGACATCTGCCTTTCGCCTATCGTGTCACCAAGTATGCCGGACACGCTATTGAATTAGCGCGGGAGTTAGTCGAAAAAGGCTATGATGAGATACTCATTCTCGGCGGTGACGGTACCCTCTCCGAAGCGATTAATGGCATCATGCGGGCGAATATCGCACCCGAGCAGCGCGCGCAGGTACAAGTAGGCCTCATGCCCCGCGGGACAGGAAACGACTTCGCCCGTTACTGGCTCCTCGACAAACGCTTCAAAGAGAGCCTCCGACGCTTCTTCGAAGGCGAAGGACATCCTATCGACATCGGTTGTGTTACCTATTGGCGAAACGGTATTGAGCATCATCGCTATTTCATCAACTCCGTCGGTTTCGGTGTGGATCCCCTCTGCTGCAAGAAAGCCGAGACCCTCAAGTATTATCTCGGCTCCCACCATGTGAACTATCTCTTCGGACTCATAGCCGCTATTATCGAGCATAAAGCGCAACACATGGTATTGAGCGTGGACGGCAAAGTGGCGGTGGACGACCGGCTCTTCACTATGAACATCGGAAACGGACCTTTCTCAGGAGGTGGCATCAAGCAAAACCCCGAAGCCGACCCTACAGACGGGCTCTTCCACGCGATGTTCGTCAAGAAACCCACACTCAAACAGATCATCAAGGCTTTGCCTAAACTCTATAACGGCAAACTGACGGAACTGCCCTTTATCTATCCCCTTTGCGGCAAAGAGATCGAGATCTCTTATCACAAACACATACTCTTTGAGGCGGATGGTATTTTGGAAAACATCATCGGTCCCTGCAAAGTGACCTGCCTCCACCACGCGCTGCAATTTAAATGCTAATGAATTATGCAAATCGCAAAGCAAGGAAGTAACAGGGTTTATTCGCGCGAGACGGACACGAACGGCCGCTCTGTCATCCGTGTGGAGGGTACGAACCGGGACGAGAATCACGCCTTCATCTACATGGCGCGCCATTTCCATGAATTAGGCCTTCCTGTCCCCGAACTCTATTGGGTCAGCGATGATGAGATGTCTTATACCCAGCAGGATTTGGGCGACCTCCTCCTTTTTGAGGCTATTCAACACGGACGTGAGACCGGCATCTTCTCCGCCGAAGAGCGCACCTTGTTGGAACGCACGATACGCGCGCTCGCACACATACAAGTCGAAGGTGCGCAGAATTTTAATTGGTCCGTCTGTTTCCCTGTTCCCGCAATGGACGAACGGTCTGTTCGATGGGACCTCAATTATTTCAAATACTGTTTCCTCAAAGGCACTAAGATCGAGTTCTCCGAACCTGCTCTTGAAGATGATTTCGACCAAATGGTCAAAAATCTTCTATCAACTTTCAACTTTCAACTTTCAACTTTCTTATACCGCGATTTCCAAAGCCGCAATGTGATGATCAAAGACGGCATGCCGTATTTTATCGATTTCCAAGGCGGCCGACGCGGACCAACGCAGTATGACGTAGCTTCCTTCTTATGGCAGGCGAAGGCGAATATCCCCCAAAACCTCCGCAACGAACTCATAGACGCCTATCTGGACGAATTGAAGAACCTTCAGCCAAGCTTGGCTGAAGCAGATTGGAAAGCCCTCTTGCCGCATTTCGTCCTCTTCCGCACGCTCCAAGTACTCGGCGCGTATGGCTACAGGGGCTATTTCGAGCGCAAAACCCATTTCCTCGAATCAATCCCCAATGCCCTGCGGAACTTATCCGAACTATTCGCCATGCATGGCGAATTACAAACCCAATACCCCTATCTCTATGCTATTAGTAACGATTTACTCATTCTCCTTTAAACGGGGCATTCCTGCTGACGAATCCGGCAATGGTGGCGGCTATGTCTTCGACTGCCGCTCGACCCATAATCCCGGCAAATACGACCAATACAAAGCCCTGACGGGCTTGGATCAGCCGGTGATAGACTTCTTGGAGAAAGATGGCGAAATACTCACCTTCCTGGATTCGGTCTATCGCCTCGTGGATCATCACGTGGAGCGCTTTATCGAACGCGATTTTGCGAATCTTCAAGTCTCTTTCGGTTGTACCGGCGGACAACACCGTTCTGTCTATTGTGCCGAGCATTTGGCGCAACATCTCAAAACGAAATACGACATCCGTATCCGTCTCATCCACCGCGAACGAGGAATAAACGTAACATTATAATTTTCACCCAAGGACGGCCTGTTTATGAAAGCTCTGATTTTTGCTGCTGGTTTAGGTACGCGTCTCAAGCCCCTGACCGACACGATGCCGAAGGCATTGGTCCCCCTCGCCGGGAAAACGCTTCTTCAATGGCAAGTGGAGAAACTGCGGGATGCCGGGATAACCGACATCTTTGTCAACGTACATCATTTCCCCGACCAGATCATCGATACCGTCCGCCAAAACGAAGGGTGGAGTACGTCCGTCACCATTTCCGACGAACGGGATCAACTCCTCGACACCGGCGGTGGACTCAGGAAAATCATCAATGAGCAATTCATGACGCTGAACGAACCTATCCTCGCTTGCAATGTGGATATCCTCTCGAATATAGACATCAAAGCGCTCATCGCCCGTTATGAATCGACAGGCCTCTCCCAATTGGTAGTCTCTGACCGCAATACACAGCGCTACCTGCTCTTTGACGAGACAGGCATGCTCCGGGGATGGACGAATATCAAAACCGGTGAACGGAAACCTCAAAATCTCCCATCACCTATCACCAATTACCGGCAACTCGCTTTCTCCGGCATGCAGATCTTGAGCCCGGAGGTGTTGGCACGTTTGAATGAAATGACGCAGGAAAAATTCTCCCTCATAGATTTCTATCTCCACCTCTGCGAAACAAACTCGCTCACTTCCCCTGAATCAACCTTGCTTGCGTATATTCCCGTCAATTACCGGATGATGGATGTGGGAAAAATTGAACAAATTCAGGAGGCGGAAAACTTTGCCAAATCCTTGTCTTGAAGGACCGAAAAATCACATCAATCGACAAAATAAGTCTCATTATGTCGCACTTTTTGTTGTTTTTTGCGTAAATATGCGTTTTTTTTGAAAAAAAATGCAAAAATATTTGCGTATGTCAAAAAAAAGCAGTACCTTTGCACCCGCTTTTGAGAAGAACGACATTTTTTGGCTCTCCCTCGGGATCATACCAACAAAGTGAAAGCGAGTCTCCCTAGCTCAGTTGGTAGAGCAACTGACTCTTAATCAGTGGGTCGAGGGTTCGAGTCCCTCGGGGGACACAAAAAGCACAAATGATTTTTGAAAGTCTGGTCCATTAGCTCAACTGAATAGAGTACCACACTACGGATGTGGGGGTTGCAGGTTTGAATCCTGCATGGATCACATACAAAAAGAAAACTCATCTGAAAGTTCACTTTCAAGTGAGTTTTTTATTTTGGATGTAGAAATCACCACTTCTCCCCCTCTGAGAGGGGGGCGGGGGGTGTCTCATGCTTAATGATATAGTAAGGAATGCCCAGTGCCTGTATCTCCGCTTCGTACCGGTTGAACAGTTCTAACCGCATTGCCTCATCGCCGTTGTAGCGCGCCGGATCTGGGATCCACGGAAGATCCGGATAAGTCAGCAGATACACATCCATAGGATACGCTTTTATCGCCTCCTCTAACCATTCCGGCACTTTGCCAAAAGCATATTCAAACCACACTTTCGTGACAATCAGCTCCGTATCAAAGAAAGCCACTTCGTTTTCAGACCGGTTCTCTCTCAAGCAGTAAGGTTTCATTTCCTCTATCTGATGCCGCGCTATGCCGCACAGTTCGTCATACGTGACCTCCTGGCTCCCTTTCTGCTCTATATACGTGCGCGCGTACTCGGGCACGTACGTTCCTTTATATCTATTGGCTAAATAAAGAGCCAACGAGCTTTTGCCCGTTGACTCCGGTCCTATGATACCTACTCGATACATCCTAATTCTCAAATCTCAAATATCAAATCTCAAATCTCAAATCTCAATTACCTCGTGAGCATTAACTTGATGTTAATACCGATATTATCCGATTTGACGGGATAACTGGATGAGATGAGAGGAGTTGTCCCCTGGTGGTCGTAGAAGAGCTGTAAATTGATTTTCTGGCTCAATACGTAGTCCGCCGAGATCTTGATGCCTAACACCTTGTTTCCGCTCGATGCCTGTGTGATACCTTCTTCCACTTTGCGGAGCAGCATCTTCACATCCTTATACGATATATCGACTTGCAGTTTGAGGTCATTGCTTACTTTCTTTTGAGCGCCGTCTTTGTTCTTGGTGATGAAACTGAGGTTCTTGATGGTGTAACCGCCGCCGATCACAAACTCGCTCGTGTGGCCTTCTGTCAGTTGTACGCTCGTCACATTGAGTGCCAGGTTACGCTGTTTGCGGTATTCGGCTTTGAGGTTCATCGAGTTCTTCATCGTCATGTTCACACCGATGAGCGGCGAGAATGCCTCGGTGATGGTCACATTGCTGATGTCGAACGCCGAACTCGGACGCGGGGTATCGGTTGTCACGTCGCGTACGAAACCGATCTGGCGGTTAGCCGATTCGGAACCGACCCAAGTGGAGTAGGAGCCGAATGAACCGATGGCGTACTTACAGGTGTAAGCGTGCGTCAGGGTGACGGACTTGAAATGGTCTTTCATCCACGGCAGTTTGCCTAAACCGTCATAGGTCACTGACCAGTTCGGCAGGATGCTCAGGAAGCCCAGGAAGGGGTTGAGGCTCACGCGGTTCGGGTCTCTGCCGGTATAAGCCGCCAGGAACGCCGGTACTAACACATCGGCGGAGTTGCGGTTCACTTTGCCGTGCTTGCTCGGGTCATACACCGTTCCTGCCGGTATATTGCTCATAAAGCCCACTGTCGGCAGTACCGTCCCGGTATATTGCCCTTGTACGCGGTCGGTCAGGATAGCCCTGTTCGCGATGAACGTATTGAAGGCCTCGTTGTTGAAGTTCTCCTCTTGGCGTCCTACGCGCTTGAACATTGTTCCTATTGCCACTTGCGTGATGTTGAACGAACCGGTGATGTTCTCCTGCAAATGGTCGTAGGAATAGATGATCGAGTTCGATTCGGCCATGTAGCGCTTTCCGTTCAGCTGAATCTTCAGACCCGGCAGCGGCTCCATGGTCACCTTAATATCAAAATCGGACGTGTGCGCGCGCGTTGCGGGTTGTACGATAGTGGTGTCCGACGAGAGCCACTGATACCGTTTGGCGCGCTCTAAGATGTCGTTGCGGATGAAGCCGAACGCAAAATCAAAGCCCGGCGCATAAACGCCGTTGGTTTTGCGCTGACCCATGAATCCGGCCTCCGGCATGAAGCCCGGCATCGTCATGGAGTTCGTCTCGCGGTAAGTCACTTGTAACCTTCTGAACATCGTTCCGACGTAAGCGAACATGTCTCCTGCCACTTGTGCCGGTGTCCGCTCGTTCGGGTCGCGCGTCGTGACGGTCACGGTCGCCGAAGCGCAATCGGCTTTCGGGGTCATCGTGATCTTTGTGTTACCCGACGGGCTGAAATGAACTGGAATGCTCTTGCCGGTCGAGTCCGCTACAGTAACCGTCAGCAGTTCGCTGTTGAGCCGGTGGGTGATCTCTACCGCCTCGCCTTTGTGCAAAGCTACGGTCTGCGTGTACGTCTTGGGTCTGAAGTTCCTCCGCGCACCACGGCCGGTGTAACGCTGTGTCATCGACTTCCAGTATTTGGACTTGCCGTACCAGGTCTCAAAATTGATCGTTCCGTCCACTTGCCAGGTCTGCAAACTGGTCACGGTATTACCGCGGTTCACACCATTGGTCGTCGAAGCGGTTCGGGTCCAGTTGTAGTTCGCGTTGTACGATGCGTTCGCGGTCAATGCGTCCAGACCCGGAATACGGTTGAACGGCACGTTCCAGCTGGCGGTGAACACCTGTTGATAGGTGTATGGCGAACCGAATTTGGCTAACGACCGTTGGATCGTATCTTTCCATGCCTCGTATTTGTCGTGGTTGAACTGCTCGTCAAAATAGCCGCTTTTGAGGATCTCCGGCGTGTATTTACCTTCGTCAATGATCGCATTCATCGCGCTCTGGAACGAGAACTTCATGTTCTTCGTCAGGTCGTATTTGATATCCACGTTGCGGTCCCAGGTAAAGTCCTTGCTGAACGTCAGATCCATCGCCTCTGCCGACACACCTGCCAAATCGCGCATCTTCATGTGGCTGAAAGTACGGTGCATGTTCGTGCTGAATGCCCATGATTGCGGCAGATAGTAGAAGTTCATCTCTTTGAGGAATTTCACCTTCTGCACTTTCTCCACTTTGGCAAACGGCTCCCACGGTTTGGGGTTGAAGCTGTACGAATATTGGAACGAACCCTTATGGTCGGTGGTGATGTTCTTTTCCATCTCCGGCGAGTGCTCGTTCTGTTTGTTGTACGACGCGGAGATAGAAAAGTTCGCCGGGTCGTAGAACATGTCTTTCTTCTTCGAGTGGATATTGACCTTCATGTTGCTTACGCTGAACGACGTGGACTCATGCACGGTGTTCGAACGGGTCTTGATCGAGTCTTTCTCGCGTTTGGTGTTAAACGTATTGAGGGTCTCGGCTAACTTGACGTCGGTGTCCAACGGGTCGTAGTCGGGACTGGTGGTCTCGTTGCTGTAGGAAGCGTAGATCGGCAACTGGATCTTCGCCTGCTCCGGGAAGAGACGGCCTGCCTCTATGGCACCGCTGACGCTCAACTGGTAGAAGTTGTCAAGGTTTCGGTCCAGCACGTTCGATTCGATCGAACCATAGCCGGCGGTCTCTAATCGCCCTGCTACATTCACTTGCGCAATGTCGCTCACCGCCAGAGCTGCATTCGCCATCGCGGCAACACCGCCTTGCTCGTTGAACTGGCTCAGACGCAACTCGTTCACCCATATCTCACCGCTGGCGTCGTGCTGGCCGGAGTTGCGTACACCGATCATGATCGTCGTCACTTCCTCCAAGGTCGGGTTACCGAGCACCGTGATCTTGTTCTGCGGCTTGCCCGAGGCCTCGTCGTAGATGACGTAAGGAATAGTGTTGCTCACACCCTCGTTGCCCGCGCGTTTGGCTTTGTTTCGCGCTATCTTCGCGTCCGTCAGCACTTTGAGTGCAAAGTCGAACATGTTCTCTTTCGGCCAAACGATCTCGCGGTCTGCGGCGGAGTTGTTATTGTATTGACCCGGCTGTGTCAGCACAAGCGGGATCTCATATTCGTAGTAGTTGTTGCGCAAGTCGGCTCCCAAACGGATGAAACAGCTCAAATCGCCGTCTTTCAGCTCGGGGTCAATGCTGCTCATCTGCTCCGCGTGGACGAACATCTGCAGGTTTTTGTATTGACGCATGTCGTAGCCGGTGTTCTTGTACATCGCACGTGCATCGCGCGGACTGAGGTTCATCACGCGCAACACCATAGCCTGCTCGTTCTGCGCGATGAGTTGTGCCTGACCCGGGTCGGTCTGACGGCTCACGCCCGGAGGTAACACGTAGTTGATCGGAGTACGGGTGTTGTTCTCCTCTATATTGACGGTCTGTACGTCTATCTGCGCTCCGGTGTTGACGGCTACGCCCACAGGCGCCAAGTCGCGCGTGTACTGACGCCAGTCGCCACGTACCAGATCCATCGTCGCAAAACGAAGGTGCGTCTCTTTCTCAAAGCCTGTCAGGTATATACGCATGAAGCGGATCGACTTCCAGTTGCGGATCGAACCCACACGCTGCATGTTCGCACTGTCGCCGCGGAGAGGTATCTTGAACTGATACCATGTCACTTCCTGCGTCTCGCCGTTACGAAGGGTCACGCGGCGCACTTTCTTTTCCGTGATGTGCTGGCGGCCGACCTCCATCATGTCCGGACGGAGGATCACTTTGTATTGATAGTATTTCTCGTATTCGTTGAGGGTGTTGTCTTGGTTGATATCCTCTATATCCGGGGTCATGGTAGCTGCCGTTCCGTAACTCTCGGTCTGCTGCTCCGATGCCGGCGAGTTGCCTTCCGTTCCGTTGAAGTGCTTGTAGCGGTTCAGAATGCTTACCTGCTCCTGGTCGAAGTCCGTGCCGCGGTAATAGTGGTAGTTATCGCCGGCAGGGTCGTTAAGCGGCGAGAAACGGTCGTTCTCCCATTGTGCGAGTACTGAACTGTTCACTTTGCTCCGCAACTCATCTACATACGTCTTGTATGCCGGCCAGTTCTGCTCTTGCGTCGTACTCAGTCCGTTCAGACCCACATCCTGCAAAGCCCGCGCACCTGCCTCGTTGCTGAACGCCACTACCGTACTGTTCGTACGCGGCGTGTAACCCCATACCGTCGAATCGATGCGGCCTTGGTCTGCGGCGCTCACGGGCAAACCGTGCTCGAAGCTCTTCTTGCCGTCGCGTAAGATATCTTCGCTCACATCACCGAGGTTGAAATACAACTCGCCTTCGTACCCGTCGGGGTTCGTCAGACCCGGATCCATCAACCAGAACTGGATATACTCGATATTCGCTTTTTCGAAGTCCGTGTTGTCCAACTTGCGCATGATACCAGCCCAGCGTTTCTTCGGGTTCGTCAACTGACCCTCGCTGTTGATCTCGCTGGCGCTGACGTTATACTGACCGCGCTCGGTGGGGTAGTATGCTAAGTTCAGTACGGACAGCTTCGTGTCCACGTTGCTGGCTTCCTGACGGTTCGGATAAATCTCTTCCTGATAAACGATACGCGTGCGGTGGTCGCTCAAGGCCGCTAAGTCATTACGGATGTGGTCCGGCGTGTTCGTCTGCGGGAAACCGAAGATAGGATCGACGGCGAACCATGCCATGTGAGCACGGTTCTTGTTGTAACTCGTCTGGTTGATATCTTTGGATTCGGCAAAGACCGTCGGAGTTGCCGCTAAATACCAGTAACTGGGGTAGTGGACGTCGATGTTCGTCGTCGTGGCCTCAAAATCGTCGATATACGCCGTTCCTACTTTGCCCACATCGCCCGTATGGCCCGGAATGAGGTGCGCAAACTCTGCGTTCAAAGAGAACGTGGAAGGAGCGGTGGCGGTGATCCAGGGGATCTTGTCTATCGCGTTCGTTAACCATTGCATCTCCGTCTTCCAACTGCCGTTGAGACCCCATATCGTGTTCGCTAACGGCTCTGAACCCGTGGTCACTTTCGTCGTCAGAGGACGTTCGCGTAAGTGCATGATCGTACCGCCGAGAACAAAGTCTTTGGTGAACTCGTACTCCATATGGGCGCCGAAAAGGGACTTGCGTTGCATCGAGAACGTCGATTGGTTTTCCAATTTCACATCCACGTTCGTTCCTGACTCCAAGATCGAGCTGTTGAGAATGGTCACGGTTCCCATCGTGTAATCGACCGTGTAGTCCACGTTCTCCACGAGGGTCGCACCGCCGGCGGTTACCGTCACAGAACCGCGAGGCACGTTCATCGCACCCAAACGGATCTCGCTTCCGTTCGTGCCTTTGTATTTACCGGTCAGGTGGAATTTGTTCTTCTCGCTCAACTCCTGCGCGATGACCAAAGTCGAGTCGTACAACTCCGGGAAGCAGTATTTGGCTACTAACCGCGGGTCATTGCCTAAACTCTTTGCCAGGTGACTGCCGAATGGCTCCAATACCGGGAAGATGATGCGGCCGTTCGAGGCATACACCGTCAGACCCTCTAACCAGTCGAACCGGCCATCAGGACTCGCGTTGTGCTTCTGGTCCAAACGGTCTAAGTTCATCACGCGGATCAGCTGTTTGCCGTTGATCGGACCTTCGTTCAGGTATTGTACATCCGTTCCCACCGAGTCGTTTCGGTATGTCACGTATAACTCGAATTTCTCTTGATTGATGCTGGTCGCGCCTAACGAATAGATGTTTTTCATCATCAGGTCCCATGTGCCGCGGCCTTTCTTACCCGGCGCGTTGGTCGTGCTTTTCAGCATCTTCAGAGCCAGGGTCGCCGAACGGTTCTGATCTGCCGGAGAGGAATAGAGCGTATCTACCACCTGGTCGGTCGAGAACTCACCCACTTGGTAAACTTGACCGTTGTACGTAAATTCATAGGCTACCGCCAACACCTCGTCTTGGTTCAGCGCGCTCTTCAAAGAAATGTAACCCAACGCGGGATTAAGCGTATATTCGCTGCTGGAGAGCAGACGTGCTGACTCGATCTTGTCGAAATCCACACCGCCTTCCATGCCGTTCAGACCTTCCAATACCGAACTGGTCTGCTGGATGTCGCGGAAGGGAGTGCCTTGAATGACGCCGTAAAGGGTGTTGGCGTTGTTATCGGGGATCACATTCGCCGCGCTGCTCCAGGCGCTGTTCTGTACGTGCTCGCTGTTTTCACCTAAGTCCGCAAAAGCCACGATGTTACGTGCCTGGTCATAGTTACCGCGTTTGTTCGTGATCCACACCTCGATCTTGTTGATCTTCACGCCGCTCGCTACATATGGAACGGAAGCCATCGCCTCTTCGTAATGGTCGCGGAAGAAATGACCGAGGAAGAAGTGCCGGTTCTCGTCGTAACTGTCGCCGCTGATGTCGAAGCGCGTCATCTGTGCACCGCCTTTGCTGCTTACCGTCTGAGCCTCGCTGTTCTGCTGGCTGATCAACGCCTGAATGCGGAATTTGCCGAACTTCAGATTCGTCTTGATACCGAAAAGCGCCTTACTGCCTCGAATCAACGAACTCGGCAAATCCAACGACACGTTTCCGGCTTCGATGCTCTGGATGATGTCGTCCTCTTCACCTTTGTAGTTCAACTTCAGGTTCTGCTGGTCAAACGAGAACGACGCCTCCGTGTTGTACGAAAGGTTGAAATTCAACTTCTGTCCGACCTTACCTTGAATGCTGGCTTGGATCTTCTCGTCAAAATCGAAGATGTTGTTGTTTCTCGCCCGGCGCGTCAGAGAGGGATTGTCGATGTACTGGTGTTTGAAGCCCAATAACAACTCGGCGCTTCCTTGCATCTTCAGTTGTACACCGCCCGGACCGAACACTTTGTCTGCCGGACCGATGTTGAACTTCATGTCCGTGATGTCGAACTTCTTCTCGTTGTTATGCTCCACTTCGCCGATCTTCTGTTGCCAGTACTGATGCATGATCTGCCGCTCCGCGTAGTGGTTGTACTCGTCTTGCGTCAGCATGTACGGCGTCGTGATGTCCGTGTCGCCCATTTTCGTGCGGAGCACATAAGTACCCGTCTCCGGCTGATACTCCACCGTCGTGGTGATGTTGTCCGGATCCCGCAGGTCCATCGAACTCTTCGGACTGCTTAACTCGCCGAAGTTCTGAGCGCCTAATTGTTTCACTTTGGTCGGAGCCCAGTAACTGCTGTCGGTCTCCGTCACGAAATCCGCTGCCTCTTCCGGCGTCAGAGCCGTTGTACTCACGCTGTCTTCGCTGTTAGCCTGTTCATAGGCTCTCTTACGCCGTTCCTCACGCGCTTTGCGGGCTTCCTCTCGCTTCGCCTCTTCCTCCGCCTTACGCGCTTTCTCTGCCTCTTTCGCCGCTTTCTCCGCCTCTTTCTGAGCCTTCTCTTCCGCTATCAGCTCCTTCAGGCTCTTTCCCTTGCTCTGTGCGGCTACACCCGTGGACAACACAGGCATCCACAGCAACAGACTAACCAATATGATATGAAAAAATCTATGTCTCAATTTGTAATTTCTAATTTTTAATTTTTAATTTCTATAGCATCTTCAATGCCTCTCGGATCACGGCCTCTACTTTCATACTCGGGTCGTTCTTCAATATCTTATCTACCGCTTTCGCGCTCGCTGCACTTGCAAATCCAAGCATCGTCAATGCGCTCACGGCCTCGGCTTTGACGCCGCTGTCGGCCTCTACGTCTAACATCGGAATCTCCGTCGGGTCGCCGCCCAAATCAAGTTTGATTGCTTTGTCTTTCAGATCCACGATGATACGTTGGGCGGTCTTCGGACCTAAACCTTTCACTTTCGACATCGCTTTCGCATTGCCCGTTGCAATTAACATCCGCAACTCGTCGGCGTTAAATGCGCTCATGATCATCCGTGCAGTCGATGCCCCCACGCCGCTTACCGTCAGCAGTAACTCAAACAACTGCCTCTCTACTTTCGTCACAAAACCATACACCTCATGCGTATCTTCGCGGATAATTTCCGAGATAAAGAGTTTCGCCTCTTTCTCTTCTTTTCCCACCAACGCGCTGTATGTCGGCAATGTGATCGCTATTCCGTAACCCACACCCGCTGCTTCTATCACAGCTTCCGTCGGGTTCAGTTCTGTCAATATTCCTTTTATATATTCTATCATATATGTTGATGTTCCGTTTATCTGTTGAATTCTTTTTTCACAGATGCTGTCTCATCTGTTGATTTTCTTTTATATTCCTTTTATATATCTTGTCATATATTCTTATTCGTTTTGTATATGTACACAAAAAACGCGCAAAGTTACACTTTTTTTTTCACATACGCAAGCGCACATGTGTTTTTTTTATAAAAAAGTGCTTTTTTCTTAAATTTTACTACTTTTTGACTGCTTATACTCTCTTTTGACTCAATAACTGAACTTTCCCACTTGATCTTTGATCCACGATGCTTTATTTATTTTTCTCGGCTTCTAATCCGCTTGTAATTACGATACATACACGATAGATATACGATAGATACACGATAGATATACGTTAGATAAACGATACATTAAGCGACCCTCATGCTACCATCGTCATGCCATCAGGAACATGTGAACTTTGCTCCAAGGATTTTTTTTGCTTTTTTGGGGGTCTTTTGGGCTTGTTTTGGACGAAAGAAAATTTTGTTTCTTTTGTTCCCTTCGTGAACGAATTAAACCATTTTTGCCTAATTTTTGATAATTTTTGACCAAATAACCAAAAAAATTTGCATATATGCAATTTTTGTTGTATCTTTGTAGCCGAATTGTGCATATACGATTATAAAGCTATGACAGAAATATCCAAATACGGTGAGTTCGGCTTGATTAAGCACCTCACTAAAGACCTCAAAACGGTGCAACCTTCTACCCAGAAATCCATCGGCGACGATTGTGCGGTAATGAATTTCGGGAAAGGACAAAATTCCAAGGAAACGCGTGTGCTGATGACAACAGATATGTTGCTCGAAGGCATCCATTTCAACTTGGAATACGTGCCTCTCAAACACCTCGGCTACAAGGCGGCGGTGGTTAATTTCTCGGACATCTACGCCATGAACGGTACGCCGACGCAGATCACCGTCTCGCTCGGTATCTCCAAGCGTTTCTCCGTAGAAGACATCGAAGCCCTTTACGGCGGTATCCGTCTGGCGTGCGAGCGGTACAACGTAGATTTGGTGGGCGGAGACACATGTGCTTCCATGACCGGTTTGACCATCTCAATCACTTGTCTCGGCGTAGCGAACGACAAAGACATCGTCTATCGTAATGGCGCCAAACTCAATGATCTCATCTGCGTCTCCGGAAACCTCGGAACGGCGTATATGGGGCTCCAACTCTTGGAGCGCGAACGTCTCGCAAATGCGGAGCAACCCGACTTCTCCGGCAAAGAGTATTTGTTGGAGCGCCAACTCAAACCCGAAGCACGCAGAGACATTCTCGAAGCGCTTCACAAAGCCGGTGTCAAACCCACAGCGATGATGGATGTCTCCGACGGACTTTCGTCCGAACTTCTGCATATTTGCACTCAGTCCAACGTGGGTTGCTGTGTGTATGAGGACAAACTGCCAATTGACTACGAAGCAGCGGCACTTGCCGAAGAAATGAACCTCAATATCGTTACTTGCGCCCTCAACGGAGGAGAAGACTACGAACTCCTCTTCACCTGTTCATTGGACGATTACGAGAAACTGATCCCCATTGAGGACCTCTATATTATCGGTCACATCACCAAGCCCGAATACGGCTGTAACCTCATCGGCAGAAACGGCGAAGAACTCGCCCTCAAAGCCCAAGGCTGGAACGCGTTTGAACAATAACCAATTGTAAATTGTGCATTGTGCATTGTGAATTGTATGTATAACCTCGCGGTCATATTAGCAGGAGGAATAGGCAGTCGAGTGGGAGGAGAAAAACCGAAGCAACTCTTGCCGTTGGCGGACGGACGCTCTATCTTGGAGCATTCCGTCGATGCCTTCGAAGACTCGCCCTTCATTGACGAGATAGCGGTTGTCATGCACCCCGATTGGATCAACACCATGGAACAGTTGCGCCAAACCAACACCTGGCATAAACTGTCCCAAATCATCCCCGGTGGCAAAGAGCGTTGGGAAAGCAGCTACAATGCTATCAAAGCATTCTGTTCTCCCTCCCTTGTGGGGAGGGATGGGGTGGGGTTATTGCTCCACGATGCCGCGCGGCCCTTTGTCTCGCAACGTATCATCGCGGATGTCTGCAAAGCCTTGGAAACGCACGAAGCAGTCACGGTTGCAGTTCCGGTTACCGACACCCTCTACGAGGTACTAAACAACGAAGTACAAGCGGTGAAGAATAGGAGCGGATTTATGCGTGCACAGACACCACAGGCGTTTCACTTGGACGTGATAGCCGCCGCTTTTGAGGATGCTATACAGAAAGGCTACATCCGTTCCGTGACGGATGACGTAGCAGTCCTCAAAGCCTATAAACCCGAAATACCGGTTTATATCGTTTCGGGAGACGAGCAGAACCGCAAAATAACCTACAAGGAAGATTTATAGATAAAATGAAGATAGTAATTTTAGGAACAGCATACCCGTATCGCGGTGGTCTCGCTACGTTTAACGAACGCCTTGCGCGGCAGTTCTTGTCCGAAGGACATGAGGTCGAAGTGTGGACCTTCACACTCCAATATCCCTCCTTCCTTTTCCCCGGCAAGACGCAGTACTCGTCTGAGAAAGCGCCCAACGATCTGTTGATCCGCCGTGTACTGAACTCCTGCAATCCTTTCAATTGGTTGCGTGTGGGACATCAGCTCCGTAAGGCGGCTCCGGACATGCTCATCTGCTGTTACTGGATGGCGTTCTTTGCGCCGGCATATGGTCTGATCTCGCGCATTGCTCGCCGGAACGGCAAGACCAAAGCAATCGCACTCGTCCATAACATGATGCCGCACGAACCCTCCATCCTGGATAAACTCTTCGCGCCGTATTTTGTCAAATCCCAGAACGGCTTTGTCGCCCTCTCGGAGAGCGTAAAAGAGGATATTGAGAAAATTGAATCCTCCCTCCCTTGTGGGGAGGGTCGGGGTGGGGTTTCTCCGGTCTCCGTTTCCCCTCATCCCATCTATGACCATTACGGCGAACGGATGACCAAAGAGGAAGCATGTAAGGTATTGGGCTTAGATCCCAAGAAGAACTATATGCTATTCTTCGGACTTGTGCGCGCGTACAAGGGCTTGGACTTGCTGTTAGATGCCTTCGCGCAAATCAAAGACCAACTGCCTTCGCTCCAACTCATCATTGCCGGTGAGTTCTACGAGGACGAAGAGAAATACCGCGTGCAGATAGCGTCGAACGGACTTGACGAACGCGTCATTCTGCGTAATGAGTTCATCCCCGATGCCGATCTGCGGAAGTATTTCGGAGCGGCTGACCTCATCGTGCAACCCTATAAATCCGCTACCCAAAGCGGTGTGACACAAGTGGCATTCCATTTCGAGAAACCGATGTTGGTAACGAATGTCGGCGGTTTGGGAGAGATCGTCCATGACCACCAAATGGGGTATGCCTGTGCGCCGACTGCCGATGCCATAGCCGAGGATGTATTGGATTATTTCACCAATAACCGGCAAGCCGCTTATACGGCGTACCTGCAAAAAGAGAAAACCAAATACGCATGGTCCAAAATAACCGAAGCGTTTATTAAAATCACCAATAACGAATGACCAAACATCAATCACCAATAATAAAGCTCTTCCTGACCGATGTGGACGGCTGTTTGACGGACGGCGGCATGTATTATTCCGCTTCCGGCGAGGAACTGAAACGTTTCTGCGTCTATGACGGGATGGGAATGGTGTGCCTTCAGAAAGCCGGCATTCCTTGCGGTATCCTGACCTCCGAACAATCGCCGATCGTCAAAGCCCGCGCAGAGAAACTGAAGTTGCAGTTCCTTTATTTGGGCGTCGGCTCCAAAGTGAACCCCGACTGCTTGACCAAACTGCAAGCCGCAGAGGAAATCTGTTCCCAATTGGGTATTACGCTCGATGAGGTGTGTTATGTGGGTGATGATATAAACGATTTGGATCTGCTCCGCGCGGTGGGATATCCTTGTTGTCCGCCGAACGCACGCCCCGAAGTGAAAGCCGTTCCCGGCATCAAAGTATTGACTACACCCGGTGGACAAGGTGCTATCCGCGAAATAGCGGACCAACTATTGGATAATTGATAATTCTTATCTCGCTTCGCTCGAACGATTATTTTCGACAAGCGAAAATCTTGACAATTGAGAATGACTAATGACCCTCTAAATATAGAACGCGTTATAGCGCGCGCGAAAGAATGCTTGCAATGCGAGGCTTCGGCGATTGAAGCACTCATCCCACGTTTGGATGAGAATTTCATTGCCGCCGTGAAGGCGATACAAGCCTGCAAAGGCAAGATCGTGGTAACCGGAGTCGGCAAGTCCGGACATATCGGATCGAAAATAGCCGCTACCTTAGCAAGTACCGGCACGCCGGCATTCTTCTTAAATCCCTTGGATGCGTACCATGGTGATTTGGGCATGATAGGTTCGGACGATCTGGTGTTGGCTATCTCGTATTCCGGCGCAACGGATGAACTGCTGAGGTTCTTGCCGCTTATTCAGGCAAAGAAAATCTGCATCATCGGCATGTCCTCCAATCCCGATTCGCCATTAGCCAAGTGTGCGCAGATCCATCTGAACATCGCCGTAGAGACGGAAGCGGATCCGATGAATTTGGTCCCGACCGCTTCTACTACCGCTACGTTGGCGTTAGGCGATGCGTTGGCTTGCGCTTTGGTGGAAGCGAATCATTTTCAACCCACGGACTTTGCGATGCTGCATCCCGGAGGCGACCTCGGGCGCAAACTGTTAGCGAAAGTGGAAGACGTCATGTTCACCGAAAACCTGCCCTTCCTCACGCCCGAAATGCCGATGTCCGAAGCTATCGAGATCGTCACCAAAGGCACATTAGGTATCGGCATTGTAGTGGAACAAATCTCCTCCCTTGAGGGGAGGCCGGGAGGGGTTTCAAAGCTTGAGGGTATCATAACTGATGGAGATATACGTCGTGCGATGCAGCGTTTAGGAGCGGATTTCTTCGCAACGCCTGTCTCAGCGATCATGTCCACAACTCCGAAAACAATCTCCCGCTCTGCCAAGATCGTCGAAGCCGGCGAGAAGATGAATAATCATTCCATCCACACGTTGCTTGTGGTAGATGACCGCGGCTCGGTTGTTGGCGTAGTAGATTCCTTCTCCTGTTTGCCGGGCACACGATTTTATCATTGAGATGACTAAGGTCAGGGTAGGGAAAAGGTAGGGAAAAGTCATTAAACAAAAAGTGTCTCAAGAGTCTCATGCAAAAAAATGCATTGAGAAATGTGAGAATTCTCAGAATTCTTAAAATTCTCAAAGCAAATAAATCAGAAACGGTCAAAAAACAAATATAAAATGAATAAAATCAATTGGAAATCTATCTGGCAGCAGAGTTGGCCGCACATGGTGGCTATTATTGTATTTCTTCTCCTTGTAGTGGTTTATTTTGCACCGCAAGTGTTTGACAATAAACAACTTCCGCAGGGAGATATGATCAGTTTTGCCGGTATGGGACATGATGCCCAAGTATATCGTGCCCAGACGGGAGAAGATTCGCACTGGTCTAATGCTATGTTTAGCGGCATGCCGTATAACGTGACTTCCGGAAACACTACAAAGAATATTTTTCGTCCATTATCCGGTTGGGTAAAAGTAGGCTTAAATGGCAATACAACAGGTATGCTCTGGCTATTGTTAATAGGCTTCTATATTTTTATGCTGTCAGTAGGCTGTAGTCCTTGGTTAAGTTTAGTAGGAGCTGTTGCTTTTGCATTCGGGTCTTATAATCTGATTATTATTGATGCCGGTCACGTAACGAAAGGGTGGGTTTTAGCAACCCTTCCGGCTGTCATAGGTGGATGTTTGCTATGCTATCGCAAGAAATATATTGCAGGATTTATAGTAACGGTTTTGGCAACAGGTCTTAACGTGTATTGGAATCACCAACAAATTTCGTATTATACATTGCTGATGCTGATTCCATTAGCGATAAGTTACTTTATTTATTCGTTACGTGAGAAAGAACAGAAACATTTCTGGGTAGCATCATGTATATTACTGATAGCAGCCGTTATGGCTGTGATGCCTGCTGCTGATAAGTTAGTGACGACATGGGATTATTCGAAGGAGACGATGCGTGGCGGAGTGGCTTTGCATGGCGCAGAGGATAGCGAGGCCGGAAAAACAGGTCTGAACAGAGACTATGCCTTCATGTGGAGTTACGGTAAGGCAGAGACGATGACGTTGCTGATCCCGAATTTCTATGGAGGAAGCAGTAATTATCCGTTGGGAGAAAAGAGCGAGACATATAACACTATTAAGAAATATGCCGGTGCATCGCAAGCCAAACAGTTTGTGAAAGCGGTTCCGACTTATTGGGGCGATCAGCCTTTTACTTCCGGTCCTGTCTATGCGGGAGCGATCATCTGTTTCTTGTTCATTTTAGGTCTGATGGTTGTTCCACAAAAAGAGCGCTGGTGGCTGTTGGCTGCGGCTGTGATAGGAATTGTGTTGTCTTGGGGACGTAATTTCCCGGCTGTGAACAATTGGCTCTTTGATCATTTGCCGTTGTATAACAAGTTCCGTACACCGAGTATGTCGCTTGTGATGACGACTACGGCGATGGCTATGATGGCGATGTTGGCGCTTAAAGAAGTGTTGGAAAGGAATGTTACCTTGAAGCAAGTCAGCATAGCCGGAGGTGTTACAGCCGGAGTATGTCTGCTGTTTGTTGTTTTCCCTGGTTTGGCAGGAAACTTTACAAGCTCGGTGGATGCACAGATGCCGGAATGGTTGACGAATGCTATTATTGCTGATCGTCAACACATGCTTACCGCGGACGCATGGCGTTCTATCTTCTTCATTCTGCTTGCTTGCGCAGGGATAGTTCTTTATCTGAAGATGGAAAAGATGAAGAGTCTGGTGCTTGTGGCTATTATGGGAGTGCTCATTTTGGGCGATTTGTGGGCTGTAGATAAACACTTCCTGAATGACAGCCATTTTGTACCGAAAAAACAACAGTTGATCACCCCAACGGCGGCAGACAAACAGATCCTGGCAGATACAGACCCGGACTATCGTGTGCTGAACTTGGCATCGAATACGTTCAATGAGTCTCGTACCAGTTATTTCCATAAATCGGTCGGTGGATATAGCCCGGCAAAGTTGCGTAGATATCAAGATATTATCGACTATTATCTGTCGGGACGCATCAATATGAATGTGCTCAATATGCTTAATACGCGCTATGTGATCACACAGCAAGGGGTTCAACGTAATCCGGAAGCCTTTGGCAATGCGTGGTTTGTAAAATCTGTTCAGTGGGTGAACACACCGAATGAAGAGATTGAAGCTATCGGCGATGCAGATTTGCAGGAGGTAGCGTTTATTGACACTTGTTGGCAGGGTAAAGTGCAAGGCGCATTAGCAATGACTCAGCCTGCGAAGATTGAACTGACAAGGTATGCTAACCCGGGTAATTTGTTCTATGAGAGCGAGAGTGCCGAGGAGGGTTTGGCGGTATTCTCGGAGGTTTATTATAAGACATGGAAAGCGTTTGTGGACGGCAAAGAAGTGCCTGTTTTACGCGCGAACTACATATTGCGCGCGTTAGAGGTGCCTGCCGGTAAACATACGATCGAGTTCCGATGCCAGGATGAGTTGTTAGTAAAAATGCAGATTGTTTCCTTGGTAGCATCCATTTTGGTGATTTTAGTTATAGTCGGACTAGTTATTCTATCTATTATAAGAGCAAGGAAATGCTGAAAGTTTTATTTGTAAATACGACAATTACTCATTATAACCACCCTTTGTTTAATAAGATAGGTGAGCGAGACATTGATCTTGTAATGCTTATTCCCCAGCATAATTCCCGTACCGTCGGAGCCGGTGTTAAGAGAAATGAGGACCAAAATCAGAAATATCTGGTTATTCTTACTCCGTGTGAAAAAGCATGGTATGGAAAGGACTATTTGCCGGATCTACTACGTACCCTTGAAGTAGAAAAACCGGATATATTGATAATAGGATGGCCCTATATGTTACAATTATTCTTTTATCCAAGAATACTCAAGTACCTAAAAAGCCATGCTATTAAGCTGATTTTGCATGAGATACCCTTTCAAGTGCCGCCTTTTGGTCAACTCGACTATTTCAAAAGTCATCCTGTGTATAATGAGTCTATGCAGTTAATGAGCAAAGGGTTGAAATTTTATGCAAATGCCTTATTATTGATGTGGATTCGTAAGTATCTATATGGTAAGGCAGATGCATCGTTAAACTACTGTTCTCGCGGATATGAGTTGTGGCCGAGTTACGGAGTACCGAAAGAGAAGATATTTGTGAGGTATAATTCCGGAGATACAGAGGCTTTCTTTGACAGGAAAGAGGGCGTGATGAAAGCTCCCGAATTGTTACCGGCATGCTCGAAACGTATCTTACATATCGGGCGTTTGGTAGCGTGGAAACGGGTTGATTTGTTGATAAAGGCATACGAAAAAGTATATTCTCGTTTCCCGGATTCTGAATTGACAATCGTGGGCGATGGCCCTGAATTGGAAAATCTTAAGAAACAGGTGTCACTATCTTTTGCGAAAGATCACATTCGGTTTGTAGGAGGCGTATATGACCCATTTGAGTTAGGGCGTTATATGAAAGAATCGTCGGTGTATGTATTAGCAGGTATGGGAGGACTGTCGATAAATGATGCGATGTGCTATGAAATGCCGGTGATATGTTCTGTATGTGACGGAACAGAGAAGGATCTGGTAGAAAATGGGAAAAACGGCTATTTCTTTAAAGAGGGTGATGCTGAGGATTTGACAGAAAAAATAGAAATTATCCTTACAGATGAGCACACACGGAAACAAATGGGCAAAGAATCATTACGGATAATAGAACAGAGAATTAATATCAATACAGTTGCAGATAATTACCTAAAGGTATTCCATGATGTGATGGATAAATGAAAATAGTTCTTGTAAATACAAAGGCTCCCGGAGGTGCTTATGTGGCATGTCAGCGGCTGTGTGACGCTTTGAAGAAGCAGGGGATAGACGTGTCCTTTGTGGTTATCAAAGCTACCAAATGGAATTTTCTATGGGAACGTTTCTGTATTTGGGTTAATAATCGGTTTTCTCGCAAGAACCTTTTTGCTGTTTCTATCGCGAACACAGGAACGGATATTTCCCAACTGCCTGCTATTCAGCAAGCGGACATAATTCACTTGCATTGGATCAATCAAGGAGGCTTGTCGCTGCGTAACATAGAACAGTTGCAAGCCTTAGGAAAACCCATCGTTTGGACAATGCATGATATGTGGCCTTTTACCGGCATTTGTCACCATGCACATAACTGTGAAAAGTATAAATCGCAATGTTCTGCTTGTCCTCAAATAGCCGGACGGCTTGCCTCGGAGGTCTTTAATAAGAAATTGAATCAGTGGAAAAATATTCATTTTGTGGGATGTAGTCAATGGATATCAAAGTTAGCAGAAAGCAGTCATTTGACTCAAAAAAGTAAAGTCAAATCTATCCCTAATCCAATAGATACCACCTGTTATCGCCCCATAGATAAACAAGATGCACGTAGAAAACTGGGGCTTGATGAAGATAAAAAATACATTCTTTTCGGCGCAATGAATACAACCACGCCAATGAAGGGATTCAGTTATTTATGTGCGGCGGATAAACTGATACAAAAGGATGAAGTACAGTATTTAGTATTTGGTAAGAATAGTGCAGATTTAGCGGCATTACTTACTCATCCAGTAATAAATATGGGGTACGTATCAAGTGATCAACGTAAAGCTTTGATATATAGTGCCGCAGATGTGTTTGTCACCCCGTCCTTAGCAGAAAATCTTCCTAATATGATTATGGAGGCAATGGCTTGTGGAACACCTTGTGTGGGTTTTCATATCGGTGGAATACCCGAGATGATCAATCATATGCAAAATGGCTATGTCGCAGAATATAAGAATGCAGCTGATTTTGCTAAAGGTATAGAGGAAGTGTTTAAGAATGATCTATTTCAGGAAAAAGCATTGGATAAAGTAATTAATCATTATTCCGAGTCTGTTATTGCTCAGCAATATATTCAGCTTTATCAATCTTTGTTAGGCAAATGATTTCTATTATCACCATTACATATAACGCGGCTAAATGGCTTGAGCGGACGATGCGGAGTGTACTTGCGCAGAGTTGCAAGGATTATGAGTATATCATCGTTGATGGCGGTTCGAAAGATGGCACTATCGATATAGTCAAGCGTTTAGAACCGCTGTTTGAGGGGCGATTGTCATGGAAGTCAGAGCCAGACAAAGGACTTTATGACGCGATGAATAAAGGTATTGCGCGTGCGAAAGGCGATTTCCTCTGGTTCGTCAATGCCGGCGATGAGATCTATGCGCCGGATACATTGGGGCATGTAGTAGCTGCGGCTATGGATGATACGGATATCGTTTATGGCAAGGCCTGTATCGTCAATGCGGAAGGCGTTAAGGTGAGCGAGCATCATAAGGTGACACCGCCGGACTTACAACGCAAGCATTTTTTGAACGGCTTGGTGGTAAGCCATCAGGCGATTTTGGTCCGCCGTTCTATTGCTGCGAATTATGATACGCACTATCGCATTTGCGCAGACTATGATTGGTGTGTGCGTGCAGTAACGGCTTCGCGGAAGAATGTGTATCTGGATGAATATGTGTGCAAGTTCCTGACGGAAGGTGTGAGCGCAAAACAAAGAAAACGCGCCTGGAAGGAACGTTTTCATATCATGCGAGCACATTACGGTCTATTACAAACCCTCTGGGCGCATTTCCTTATCGCCCTCAAATACCCGTTCTCGATTAAATATTAGTGTTATTGAATAGGAGGAATGAGTAATTGGAAACAATTGTCTTCCCACACAACGGTATAATTGTTGTCTTGAACGAATCGGGATAGATATTCATTTTTCTCTTTGATAGAGGGATGCCAATCCCAACAATCCAAGATACTATTCCAATTCTTATTTACGGATGTCCACTCCTCTCCATTGGATTTAGAAACTACAATAATAGGAAGTGGTTTCTCTTTTTGTGCATTATCGAAGGCAATTTGATATGTATTAAGATCCATAATGCCTATCCATGGTTGAGTTAAATAAGGCTTAGCCGTTGCTAAGTAATTGATGGCAGGTATAGAAGGATATGCAAGAAGATAAGTGTTATTTGTTAAGTGAGGCTGCAAATGAACAAAAAGCGAATCTATTTGTGCGGCTTTTTCTCGCGTAGTATAAGTCGTTGGTATTATTGTTTGTGTTGGACGATAAGTTTTGAGCAAACGGCTTCCAGTGTCTCTACAAGCTCCCATATATGTAGCACTCAAAACAATAATAATGGTGTATATAAGAAAGACGGTACTATATTTCCTATATGAAGAAAAGTATTGCTTGTCAGAAATATTGGTGTCGTGCCCAAATATTACGCCAATAGAAAGCGGTAATGCTAGATACATGGCATTGCTACCAACATTAAGGATACCACCATCACTGCCTAAGGGGAGTAGAATCATAATTAGCAAAGCCAATAATGAAAGATACGTTTTTTGCTCATTCTCGTAATAAGATAAAACGTTATATCCCAAGGCTAAAGTACAGAATGCAAATATAGAAATAGTGTTTTTCCATGGACCTCCGAATGTCCAAACAAAGAGGGAAACAAGTATTATTTGCAAGGTAATAGACAACCATTTAATAGTTTCCTGTTTGTGTAAATAAACACTTATAAGAGGAAAAGCTAAGAAAACTGCTGCATGTAAACTGATATCACGTATCTGCAATAAGTACTTATTTAGCATGCCGGCTGAATTGTGCGTGGAATCGGATTGTGTAAGATAGGAAGTGGCAATATTGAGCATATCATAAAATGGCTCTTGATGATGGAGTAAATATATCAATCCGACATTTACGCATATTCCAATTATAACTCCTAATACTGCATATCCTAAAAAGGTAAAAGTTTGTTTAGCTGAGCGAGTGTATAAAAAGAAAGGAATTAATGCTGCAATCATTCCGCATAAACATACATTAGGCAAGCGGAAAAAGAAACTAATCCCGACTAAAATTCCAGCAATTAGCATCTTGTATGTTTTTCGTTGTATGCATGCTTGATATATCAATAGGGCAATAATCAATACCAACAAAGCAGAAGTGTAGTCATAATGTAGAACACGTATAAACCGCAAATTAACAATACAAATGCCTACCCCTAAAAATATATACCATCGATTAATGACGTCTTTTAATAATCCATATACTATATAGGCAATAGCGGTTAAACATAGTGCTGAGGCGATGCGGAAAGCAATGATGCCTAAAGAGGGTAGAAGCAGATGAAATAGCCCGCCAACGAGTAGGGTGTTGTAAATTGTAAATATCCCGCTGATGGTAGAGGCATCATTGTATATTTGCGAGAAGCCGGTACTAGCCCAACCTTCGTCTGTCATATCGAAACCTTGGAGCCCAATAAGAATACAATATAGCAATACAGAAAATACATATATTACTATAAATGTCCATTCGGGGAGGTTATTGAGTTTATTGTAGAGTTGCTTCATGATATCACTAATTTTCATTTCTTTGAAACCATATAGAACGAAACACGTATCGAACCATAATAAAATTAATTGGTACTGCTATACAATATACCGGTATCGGTGCAAGCGTTTCGGATAAACCGAGCCACAAGAACAAGTTGAGTAATACCATGTGTAGCACATAGTTGATGCCATGACTCACAGCAAATCCCACTCCTCGTTTAACAGAAGTCTCGCTCTTAAAAGTAAAATGTGCAGACATGTAGAAGTTGCAACACCATGCAATCACATAGCCTATGGTGTAAGCTATATTGACGTTCATTACGAGATTCAGTAGGTAATACAGCCCATAATGAATACCCGTAGATATAACGCCTACGATAACAAAGCGAATAAACTCCTTAAACTTATCCATTTTGCTTAATTTGCATTAACACCTTCGTCTGATTCAGAAACTCCTCTCGCCATTCATTGACATGCGTCTTGTAATTAGCCACAAAATACCGCATCTCTTCCTCGAAATGATTGCATGCCGGCATCGTTTGCTGCGTCGTTCCCTCTTGCGTCTCAATCGTCAACGTTGATTGAAAATCCGGTGGTAACGCATAGGCGCGTTCCAACGATAGCAGTCCCTTACTACCCCAGATCACCTGCTGACTCTTGTACTTATTATTAAATCCCGACACGAGATTTGCTACTCTTCCATTTCCGAAATCCAATAATATCGTAGCGTGCGTCTCTACCTCACGTCCATCCTCTTTACTCAAAACGGCATACACGTTCTCCGGTTCGCAACCGTAGAAATGTCGTGCAGAATGCACAAGGTACGCACAAGAGTCGAGAACACAACCTCCTCCTAGTGCTTTCTTATACCGGAAGTCCGTATCGGCTATCGGAGGAAAACCAAACCAACCCTGGAACAGTTGCGGTTCACCTATTGCTCCATCGGCAATCAGTTGGTTCTTGATCTTATGCTGTGCATGGAACTGGTACATAAATCCCTCAAAGATAGGGATATTATATTCTTTACCTAATTCCGCAATGCGTTCGGCATCTGCCATCGAACCGGCAAGCGGTTTCTCGCAGAGGATATTCTTCCGATACGGAGCCACTTGCTCCACTATCTGCACGTGGATGGCATTAGGAGTGGAGATATACACGGACTCAAAATCATAGGTCTCCAACACATGATGCAGATCCGTCTCAAACGGCAAACCGAATCGTGTTTCGACTATTTCCTGTTTCCGCTCATCTGTATCCACCACGCATACCACTTCCGTCGCACCGCTATTTATCAGTGCCGGTATACTACACCTCTGCGCAATATTCCCGCATCCGATTACGATAAATTTCATCTTTTCCATATCATTGTAAACTAATAGCCGACAATAGACTGCGGGCTGCGATATTCAAATAATTATTATACGTCACGAATGACAACATCTGGTTCAGTGTCATCCAGCAGTAGTTCTCATCGACTTCCAACGGAAACTCATCTCCCACTTCCACAATCATATTTAAATTCTGCTCCTTATAGAATCGTCCTCCTTCCTCACTCTGATAGCAAGTATACCAAATCTTCTCTTTCGGAGCATTAAGTACCTCATCTATATAGGGAATGGTATATTCATTTTCTCCTTTACGATAGTTGCCGGTAAGGCACTGCACTGTGGGAGCCAACTCTACCACGTCAAAATTTCCTGCTTCCAGTTTGGCTTGTACAAGGAAATGATAGATGCCGTTTATCTTCTTTACGATAAATGCCATGATGCCTTCTTGTGCCGAACGCACCATAGGCTGACACCATGTATGCACTTCCCGATTTCCTATTTCGCACCGAACACCAATCACATCAAAGTACTTATTTTTCTCATGATGAATCGTATTTCCATCATAAATCCAGTTACGCGTTTGGGATAGTCCAATCGACTGCACCTCCATCTCGTATTTGAACTTCAGCGCAGTAATCCAATGAATGATCGTCTCTAACTCGTGATAATGATTTTGCTCGCTTAATACCGAATAGATATAGGAATTCTTATGTGTCAGATTCGCCTGAGGATTGAGCGCATTCAGCAAATGCAGCGTCTGCTCCGAATAACTGCCATAACGGATGCATGAGATAACGGTGCGCGTATCCATATTCACTACATTCGGATACCAAAGCAGTTCCTTTATCTGTTTCAAAGAAACCCACACAAAATTCGGCAACATCGGTACGTCCTCATGCTCATCAACCTCTACAATAATATTACGATTGCGTTTATGCAAGAACCGTGCTCCTTGCTCTGATTGTAACTGATCAACTAATACCTGAACCGGTTTTTCCCCATTGAAGTACTCTAAATAATTAGGTCTCGTGCCTCCGTGCACGCGCGTGTAGTTACTGCGTGTAGCTTGCAGCGTCGGAGAAAGTTGTACTACATTCAGGTTTCCCGGTTCAATCTTCGCTTGTGCCAAGAAATGCAGCACGCCATTGAACTTCTTCGTGATAAATCCCAAAAATCCAATCTCCGGCTGATTGATAATAGGTTGATCCCACTCCGGAGTATTACGATAGTTGGTGTGTATGCGAATACCCTCAATCGAAAAGAATTTACCGGAGGCGTGGCATAGCATATCGTTTGCCATGTGCCACCCTTCCAAATCCTTCAACGGAATAGGTTGCACGTTATTCACAACCGTTTCGTTCTGCTCTTGCAACCAGTTCAGTACTTTTTCCGTACTGATAAACCGTCCGTCACTCAAAGCGGATACCAGAAAATCCAATTGGATGTCTTCTATTTTTCGTTGATCTCTCATAGGTCTTTTACAAAATCTCTGAGTCGTTTGTACTCTATCGGTTGGATAGCTGCCCGTATCTTCGTGTCATCAAAATACGTATCTCCACTCTCAATCAGCAGATCTTTCTCCGGCCAATCTACAGTCAATACCTGCACGCCATACTTATCAGATATAATCTGCGCAGCATCATGCAGGGACAAAGTCTCGCCTCCGATATTATATATCTGCTCCTTGTCTCGCTGATTAAATGCCGCATTCACAATCTGATAACATACATCTTCAATATGCGTAAAGGTGCGCTTTATCGTTCCTCCGCCATACAGCGATATGTTCTCTCCGGCTTTAGCTCTGCGAAGGAATGCTCCTACTGTACCAAACGAATAATCTCCCGACAACATATTTCCATACGGCACACAGATGCGACAGATCGTATAAGGTATTTCGTACCGATTTGCATAGGCGTGCAGTAAGTGTTCGCAGGCTATCTTATTGGCTGCATAGATGGTCTTTGCGTCTTTCTCATCGTCCTCTTTCAGCGGTTTATCTACTCCCTTGTATACAAGTCTTGACGAAGGGAAGACAATATGTGGACGATACGGTGATTGACTAATCAAATCTAACAGATTCATCAACCCCACTTCATTCACCATCGTGTATTGTTCATACTTTTCAAACGATGCATGTGTCCCTGTCAATCCTGCAAATACGAACAGGAAGTCCACGTCCAAGTCAATACTTTGCAAAGACTCTTTCTTCGTCAGATCTATCTGTTCTACATCGTAGCATGCCGGTTCGATATGATACACTGTTTGTATGTAATGCACCAAGTGCTTACCTATATAACCGTTATTTCCTATGATTGCACAACGTTTACTCATCTTTCTCAAAATTGATACGTTCGCTTACTATATATGACGGACGACCTTTCGATTGCTCGTAAATCTTTCCGATATAGACACCAACCAATCCCATCAAAGCGATCTGCATACCAAACACAAACCAGATAGAAACGAACAGCGTCAACCATCCGTCTACCGTAATACCGGTACATAGATAATGAATTGCCAATATCAAAGCAGCAAGTATTGACAAAGCAGAAATCCATACACCTACCTTCATCATCAGTCGCAAAGGTTTGTCTGAAAAAGCGATAATTGTCTCTACTGCCAAATTGATACGCTTGCGCAAGGTGTATGACGATGACAATCCATCCGTACGTTCTGCATGCGGAATGGGTTCTACGTACTGACGGAATCCTACCCACTTATTCATCAGCGGATAATATCTCCTGTAGTCTCCCATCGTTTTCATTGCATCCACTACTTTGTGGTTGTACAGAATGAAATTAGCTATCGACTCATCCATCTCAACTTCCGTTAGGTATTTCATCACTTTGTTGAAGGCATGCGACCCCAAACGTTTTATAGCCCCGTCCTGTCGCTGTTGACGACTGGCCAATACGATGTCATAACCTTCTTGAGCCCGGTTGTACATTGTCTGAATGAAAGCCGGTGTGTCTTGCAAATCACAATCCAGGGTCACGATCCACTCCCCTTGAGCCGCATCCAATCCTGCATTCAGCGCATACTGCTGACCAAAATTCTTACTAAGGAACACGCCCTTTACATGCGCGTCTTTTGCACATATCTCGCGGATGATCTGCCTACTATTATCCGGTCCATGGTCCTCCACAAGAATGATCTCGTACTCCTTCGATATCGGTTCCACAGCTTCTTCAATCTGCTTCACTAACTCATGTAAGGTCTTCTCAGCTCTATATACCGGAGAGATGACAGATATATGTATGTTTTTTTTCATCATTTAATCATTTTTCTTATTTCACATAACTCCTCTTTGACGCGGAGGAGGATCTCAAGGGCGGACTGTCGTTCGTCGGAGCGTCTGGTATTTGAGGCTAACTCTTTGCGAATGGCTTCTATGCGCGTGATCTTCAGTTCGTCGCGGATATATTTGATACGTTTGATAAGTTCGTGATTCTCAGGCGTATAATACCGGTTTCCATGGCCGTCCTTACGCGGCACAAGATCATTGAACTGCTTCTCCCAATAACGCAGCGTGGTGGCAGGTACGCCTGTCATCTCCTCCGTCTCGCGTAGCGAGTAATATTGTTTCTCTATCTCTTTCAAGGGTCAGTTATTGGTGTTTCTCGGACCTGATGATTGTCTGTTATTTGCAGATTTTCAGCTTCTTACCATCGCGGATATTGTCGCTGGTCAATCCATTCCATTGTTTGAGTTGTTTGACGGTGCAATGGAATTTCTTAGCAATGCCGCCGAGTGTGTCGCCTTTTTTGATGGTATAATAGGTCACTCCGTTCACACGATACGCGCCGGTGATGGATGTCACCTTCGCCAAATCAATCTCCGCGCGACGGTTATTGATCAAACTATCTGCCTTGTATGCCAGAATGTTGTTTTCCTGCTCAATGAACGCACCTACTTTCTCAGAGGGCAGGCAAAGCGCATATGGTGTTCCTCCGGGCAGAATATCCCGCGAATACTGCGGGTTCAGCCGACGCAGTTCATCCATCGGAATATCCAGATTCTTGCTTACCTGTTGCAAGTGTAGCCGTTGGGTCGTTAAAATAGTGTCCGTCAACATGGTCTTCTCAATCGGCGCCTTGCAAATACCGTGTTCTTCGCCATAGGTCATGGCGTAGTTGGCGGCAATGAAGATAGGCACGTAGTTGCGGGTCTCTTTTGGCAGATACGGATAGATAGACCAGAAATCACGTTTTCCTCCTGCGCGGCGGATGGCTTTGTTGACGTTTCCGCTTCCGCAGTTATAGGCGGCGATGACCAGATTCCAATCGAAATAGATATTGTACATGCTGGACAGGAAGCGGCAGGCAGCGTCGGTCGATTTGACAGGATCCATACGCTCGTCCACTAAGGAATTCACTTCCAAACCGAACAACTTACCCGTTCCCGGCATGAACTGCCAAAGTCCTGCAGCGCCCGCATGCGAACGCGCAATGGGGTTCAAAGCCGACTCGATGATAGGCAAGTATTTGAGTTCGTAGGGCAGGTTATATCGTCCCAAAGCCTCTTCAAATATCGGGAAATAATACTCGCTCATGCGCATCATGCGCGCCACTTGTTTGGGGCTGCGTTTGACATACCTTAATATAAACGCGCGCACGCGTTCGTTGTACGGCAGTTCAATGACGCATGGCAATGCCTGCAAGCGCGCCTTATAAACCGAGTCGGGCAGACTCGCGGTGTCTAATGAAGCTACGCAACCTGTGGTGTCGAGCCATTGGAGACTCCAATCCAGCGTCCGGTATTCGATGTCCGTCAGATCCTGCTCTTTCCACTGTGCGTAGTAGGGTAGAATAGGGATGACGGTGTCTTCGGCGATTTCAATGCTGTCTTGGATGACGAGACTGTCAATACCCAGACTGTCTGCCTCTTGCGCGCATACACATACCGTGGCGCAGAGACCTAATAATATTCCAAAAATCTTTCTCAAAACTGTATAGCTAATTTTAATTCAGCACTCTTTTGTTGCTGTAAATCATAATAAATCTGCGGTTCTATATTCAGCGTCAGGTCAGGTGAGATGTCATAGTCAAATAACTGCGCATCCACGTACGCATCTATCAGACTCAGCGCATACACAATGACGGTCGCTAAAATGGAATAGTCCCGGTATCGGCGATAGATGTTCTGTTGGTTTTTGAGGGTGTTCATCCATGTGCTCTCTCCGCCAACGCGGGCTAATGTGTATCCGTCCGGCAGCACCGCGATATACGTCTTGTCGGCATCTTCCGTCACCGTTCCGGCTTGTACATCTTTGTATAAGTCCAGATAGGCGGTTTTGTAGCCAGAATAGCGGTTTTGCATCTGACTGATGGCATAGCCGCATCCCATGAAAGCGCCATAGACGATCGGCAGTTTCCAATAGGAGCGGTTGTAGATCTGTCCTGCTCCGGGGATGATCACACCGAGCCACACCGCTTTGCGGGCGTCTGGCAGTTTGGTCATGTCGATATAGTACTTATAATCCGCGTCGGAGGTGCTTGTTGTGTCCGGGGTGTAATAGACCTGTCCGCTCTGCGCAGATGCAGAACCGACCCAGAAAAGCAGTACTATAATCCACCATTTTCTCAACCTAACTTGCTGATTATCTGTTGTAATTCTTCTTCGTTGGCAAACGCGATCACCACTTTGCCTTCCTGTATCTTCACTTTCAGTCCGGTACGCTGGCTAAGCTCGTTTTGCAATGCCTCGTATGGGTTTTCGCCTTTGTTTTTGGACTTTTTGCTCTCCACCTCTTTCTCTTCCTGCGCCAGCGCCTCTACTTTGCGGACGGAAAGTCCCTCTTTCAGAATTCGCTGATAGAGTGCCAATTGCCGTTCCGCCGAAGGGGTCGCCAAAATAGCACGGGCATGACCCATATCAATCTTTTTCTCTTTGATACCTACCTGTATCTCTGCCGGCAGTTTGAGCAAACGCAGATAGTTGGCTACCGTTGCGCGTTTCTTGCCCACACGTTCCGACATACGCTCTTGCGTCAGGTTATAGTCGTCCATCAGTCGCTGATAAGCCAAGGCGATCTCGATAGCATCCAAGTCTTCACGCTGGATGTTCTCAATGAGGGCCCATTCCATCACCTGCTCGTCTTTGGCGGTGCGGATATATGCAGGGATGCGATCCAGACCGGCTATCTTGCTGGCTCTGAAACGACGTTCACCGGCGATGATCATATAGGTGCCGTCACTGTTGTCACGCAGCGTGATAGGGGAGATCACACCATGTTCGCGGATCGAGTCTGCCAACTCCTGCAACGCCTCTTCGTCGAACGTACGACGCGGCTGATCCGGGTTCGCTACGATCTGATCCAAAGCAATCTCCGAAATCGAACTGCCGCCGTTGGTATCTACATGCGAGGTGTCGATCAAGGCATCCAACCCTCGTCCAAGTCCTGTCATCTTTTTCATAATTGTCAATTATCAATTTATTTATTTCTCGCAATCAGTTCCTTCGCCAATGATTTGTAGTTCTTGGCACCCTTGGAAGAGGGGTCGTACTCGATCACGGACACGCCATGAGACGGAGCCTCGCTCAGACGCACGTTACGCGCAATCACCGTATTGAAGACCAGATCCCCGAAATGGCGTTTCACCTCTTCATAGACTTGGTTGCTGAGTCTCAGACGGTTGTCGAACATCGTCAGCAGGAAACCCTCAATCTTCAAATCGGGGTTCAGTTTGGATTTGATGATCTTGATCGTATTGAGCAATTTGGCAATGCCCTCCAACGCAAAGAACTCGCATTGCACCGGAATGATCACACTGTCGCTGGCGGTCAGGGCATTGACGGTGATCAGACCCAGAGACGGACTGCAGTCAATCAAGATATAGTCGTATTCGTCCTTCACCTGTGCTAAGATATTTTTGAGCAGCAACTCGCGGCGCTCTAAATTCAGCATCTCTATTTCCGCGCCAACCAGGTCAATATGGCTTGGTAGTACGTCTAAATTCTCCGTTTCGGTATGAATAATTGCTTTATGCGGGTCAATAGCATTGATGAGGCATTCGTAGATAGTGTTGTCCAACTCACGCAACTCTATTCCCAAACCCGACGAAGTGTTCGCCTGCGGGTCTGCGTCAATCAGTAACACATGTTTGCCTTCTTTGGCTAACGATGCGGCTAAGTTGATTGAGGTGGTCGTCTTGCCAACGCCTCCTTTTTGATTCGCTATGGAAATAACTTTACTCATATATGTTGTATTATTGTTTCTGCTTCTATTTCTTTGCAGGCAAAATTAGCGTACCTGCAATGATTTGTTCCGTGGCATGTGCAGGGTCTGCAACGCAAGTCGTGCCGCTGGATGATGTCATTCGGGTTCTGTTTCCATCCGCCGAAACCGATGATAGGGTGAGTTGCACACCAAACGCTGATGGCTCGCAGTCCCACTAAACTGGATAAGTGCTGGTTTGCGCTGTCCATACAGATCATCACGTCCAAATCCCGCATCAGCTCCAGCTCCTCTTCTAATTTCAGTTTGCCGGCTACGCTCTCCGTTCTCGGAAAGACGCTGGCCCATTGGCGTAACATCTCGCACTCCACGGAGCCGGCTCCGAATAGAAAGACACGGGTATGCTTGTCCGCTGTGAGCATCGCGATGATGTCTTTCGTCACGCGGTAAGGTAGCATGTTCGATTTCGATTTGGCGAACGGCGCCAAGCCGATCCATCGTCCCTCTTTCTCGCCGAACATAGTGCGTACGTGTTTGGCGGCTTTCTTGTTCACCGGCAACGCTGTGAACGATTCGTCGGTCTCTAACCCCGCGCGGCGGAACGCATCTTCGTAGCGCTCGAACTCAGTGGGCATTGAACGCCTCATACCGATACCGAAGAGGGTGATCAGATGTTTGCGAAAACGTCCGTAATGAACGCGTGTCACTTTTTTGCCGCTCAGCCATAGTAAGGCATCCAATGCCCTCGTGCGGTTTATGTCTTGCAGGTCAATCACTGCATCCACTTCGCTGCGCAACTCTTTCCATAAATCCCAAACGCCGTTCCAATCCAGCCTATTGTCCACTTCGTGAAAACGCACATTGGGCATCGGGGCGAACATGGCGCTCAGCTCTTTTTTGGCGGCGATGACGAATTGATCATTCGGGTAGCGCTTGCTCAGTGATGCTACAACAGGAACCGTCATGGCTACATTTCCTAAAGTGGCAAAACGAATGATCAGATAAGTCATGGTGATTGGCGATTGGACGATTTACAATTGGATAGCATCAAACCAATCCTGGTCTGTGGCAAACTTTTGCTCCCCGTTGTTCCATTCGCTCCAGCATGCGCCGAAGAAATAGGTTAGGGTATCACCGATGTTGTATGGCCGCACGGCATACAGAATACCGTCTTGGATATTCGTGGAGGCGCCGTTCGGAATGACTACGGCGATGTAGTTCCTGCCTTGCGAGGTGGAGCCGTTATAGTCGTAGTTCATCTTGGCGGCGGTCTTGTCGCTCAGTGCATCTTCCGCGTAAGCGGCAATACCGCAGTGGTCGCAGGTATAGACATTTTCCACGCTGTCATGGATGCAGATACCTCCGCCGAGCCACAGGGTACCTTCGTATGCGTATTCGCCGCTCAACACTACGTCCGCGCGGTTCAGCATCTTACCTGCTTCGGCGGTGATGGTGATGCTCTCTTGCAGTACATGACCGTTGATCTCAAAACTGTCATACTCTAATTTGAACACGATCTTCTCCGGTGTCTGCTCCAAGATTTGCCAGCGGTCATAAGCGCCGCCTACATAGATTTTGTCGGACGGATCGTCATCTATCATCGCCACTAATCCGCCGGCTCCGCAGGTGTGCCCCACTTTATAGCAATCCAACCCCTTGCCGTAATTGATGTGATAAGGCAGACCCAGCACATGTTCGCGGTAGTAGAAACTATCTACCACTAATTCCGGGCTTGCTTTGAGCCACAGATCCACACCGTTGCTGGGGTTTTCAGGACGAAGCGCAGGACCGTACATGCGGAATGCCGCATATTCGTTTTCCCACGCAAAGTCATCCTTTCGCTCCGGTACATAACGCCCGTACACTTTGGGCTGCACTGCCTCTTTGTGGCAGGCTGTCAGACAAAACAGCACTCCTATAAATAATACTATCCTGCGCATACCGTCAATTATCAATTATCAATTGTCAATTATCAATTACTTCAAGTCCGTGATCTTGCTGAAATCTTGGTCTCCGTAATCAAGGTTTTCGCCGCCCATGCCCCATATAAAGGTGTAGTTGTGCGTAGCGGCGGCACTGTGGATCGACCATTCGGGACTCAGCACGGCTTGGTTGCCTTTCATCCAGATATGACGGGTCTCTTCTACCTCGCCCATGAAGTGGCAAACAGCCTGCTCTTCGGGTACTTCGAAATAGAAATACGCTTCCATACGGCGGCTGTGTACGTGAGCCGGCATGGTGTTCCATACGCTTCCGGTGTTCAGTTCCGTCATACCCATTTGCAGTTGGCAGGTCGGTAACACTTGGTTCACAAGCATCTTGTTGATATCGCGTTCGTTGGACATCTCCAGACTGCCCATGTGAGCCACTACCGCATCGGCTTTCGTCACTTTCTTGTCCGGGTACGCGCAATGTGCGGTCGTGGAATTGAAATAGAAGAGTGCAGGCTTGTCTGCATCCATACTCTCAAACTTCACCTCTCTGTCGCCGCGACCGAGGTAAAGCGCCTCTTTGTAATCCAACTCATACACCTTGTCGCCGGCAATGACGCGACCTTTGCCGCCTACGTTGAAGATACCCATCTCACGGCGAGTCAGGAAAAATGGTGCCTTCAGCGGATCTATAGCCTCCAACAGCAATGTCTCGCCTACGGGCATGGCTCCGCCAACGATCATGCGGTCGTACATGGAATAAACCATGTTCACTTCGTTCTTTACAAACACGTTTTCAATCAGGAAATCCTTGCGGAGTCTTGTCGTGTCATAACTCTTCGCGTCAACAGGGTTGGACGCATACCGTACTTCATAATTTGTTTTCATATATTTTTGCAATTATCTATTATCAAAAATTTGTGCAAAGGTACGAAAAAAAAATGACATATGCAAATTTATTTTAAATTTGACATGTTAAACTGAAAATCAACAGATATTTTTGTATGAATCTGTGAGGTGTGTGGAAGATGCCCCGGGCGAATGTGGCGCGGGCGCGAATTATCGTATGGGAAGAAGCCATCCGAGATTGACGCTCAGGTCAAAGGGAGAGGCAAGGCTGTATTTGTCGATGAGCGTAGTGCCGTAAATGCCACCGAAGGAGTAGTTTGCACGGATCTCCAATTGGTATAAGCCGGCTTTCTTGGTCTGGATGTAAAATCCTGTTCCGCCGGCTAAACCCCAATCGAACCGGTGATCAACGGTCTTGGTCTCGTCCTTGACGCAATAACCGATTTGTGGCCCTAAGTTCAAGAACCATTTGCCGACCTCGCCACCGAAATTGAGGTGCATAAGGATCGGCAGTTCGATATAATGAAGGTTGTTATAAGTGTGTCCGGCGGTCTCGGTATAGGTAGCCCAGCCTCTGTGAAGGTAGTTCAGTTCCGTTTGGAAATGGCAGTATTTATGTCCGGCATAGCGGAAGACGAAACCTCCGTTTCCGCCTAACACAGCGGCATTGGTGATAGGCGTCATACCTTCCATAGATGGCCTGAAAAAGACCGTGGAAGCCGTTACGCCGCCATGGAAACCGACGTAGAACTCCGGTCTCTTCAACCGCGGTTGTGCGAACGCTGCCACACAGCATACCACCACGACCACACATCCTATGAATCGTTTAATTATCAATTCTCAATTACCCTCACTTCTTCGTTTTGCCATCCGCCTTCGCCTACTTGTGTCCAGCGGATAATAGACTGTAAACCTTGCGTTTCTTTTTCACCGTTGAGCCATCCGATCATAGCGCGCATAAGGTCATAACCCAAAAGGTCAAAACGCGGTGCATCGGAAGTGTGATTGGTCAGATAATAGTGTTCCCAGAGGTTGTCATACTCTTCGTGGTCGGTCTCTTTGCGGAACACCGAGGTGTACACCTGCGGCAGGTCGAGGTTCTCCTTCTGCCATGCGTACTGGCTGACGAGGCGCACTTTGTAGCCTTTTTCCTGTAAGAGTGACAAATGGGGCAGGAGGATGCGCACATGTTGGAACTTGTCGGAATAGAGAATGAAGAGGTTCTCTTTGGCGCTATCCAAGGCATACTCGATGGAGTCGATCATCAGGTCATGAAGGGGAACGGACGTATATTGGATCTCGCTCCGTTGGAGACGTTTGCGCAGTGCGCGGACAGGCGCCGATAGTTCTGCATCGCGTACATCCACGGTGATGCAATGGGTCGCGCTGTCATGCGCTGCAATCCACGTAAAGAGACTGTCCGCCTCCTGTTCGTCCGTAGAGTTGAATTGCAGCACTTGCTTGCGGTTGGCCAGATCCATATCGTCGCTGAAGGGGAGCAAGAGGGGCACTTGATGGGTCTCGCACCATGCCGCCATACGCTCGATCTGTATCGGATAAACCAAGCCCAAGATCCCTCGTACGCTGTCTAACTCGGTGCTGTCACAGAGGGCGTTGATGCGTCTCTCGCTCCGTTCGGTGTCATAGACGCGCAGACGATATAAAGTGCTGTCATTCTGCATCGTGCGCAAAGCCAACAAAGCGCCTTGATAGAACTCCATCATCCGCTCGGCGTTCGTGCTCTTTTTGGTCTGATGGCTCTCAAAGGGTAGCATAAGGGCTAATTCCACCACCTTGCGCTCAACCGGCTGTACTGAATCGGTCATTACCGAATCCGTCTGTAAGGTATCGACCGATAGAATCGTGTCCGGTTTGATGGGGTCTGTTTGGCCTTTCAAACTATCTACGATCATCTGTAAACTATCCACTTTTTGCTTCAACGGGTTCGCATGCACTTTTTCTATTTCTCGTCCTGTTGGCAGATACAGGGTCTCGCCGAAATGCAGACCTCGTTCGCGTAACTGCGGGTTCAGACGAACAATCTCCGCTTGCGGCACATTGAAATTGACACCGATGCGGTATAGACCGATGCTGCGTTCCACTTGATAGACATATACTTCCTCTCCGTTGATGGTGTCTAACGGATAGTTCAGTAACTCTTGCGCCTGTGTCCAAGCGCAGAAAAAGATGCTCAGCAACAGGGCGGACAGTCGCAGCCCTTTCGACTCAAATCTCTCAACTTTCATATTTCTTTCCTCTCGTACCTGTGTTTTCTTATTCCCCAAACCAATCCGCCGATGAGTGCTAAAATGCCGATAGGCAGACTGATACTGAGTGTTTGTATTTGCGCGCGGTATTGATGCGCACGTTGGTCATTCAATAAGCGCAATGCGACGCTTTTCTCCCGTAGCCCGATGATGCCTTCGCTGTCCGTGAGCCAGAGAATGGCATTGACCGCAAAATCGCGGTTGGAGAACTGCATTCCGCTGTAACGGTCATAACCCATGGGGAGCACTTGTCCTTTCTGGGTCTCGTTCAACAATATACTGCCGCTACCGATCACCACTTGCCGGGTCTTGACGCCCGTTTTGCGGATTGGCTCGTCGGTCTCGATGCCTTTGGGCATCATACGGTGCGCATAAGCGCTGCTGAAAGCTCCTTCCAAAGAAACGGCTATCGGAACGTACTGATAGACGAATGTCTTGGCGTCGGGGTTCATGTCATCCAGGTTCACTTTGCCCGGTGTGGCGGTTACGCGGCTTGCAGTGCTGGTGGCTAAAAGCACACGTTTCTCAATTCCGTCTTCGCCGCCGACAGCATCAACGGGGCTGACAAAAGTACTCATCACTTGCCCCATGTTTCGGGTGATAGGTGACCCTTGGCTGGTTAGCAGTAACGGAGCATAGGTCCACGGCATTGGCTGTAAGTTCGGCTGAGACGGATCGGAACTGACGTTCACCGGTATCGGCAGACATTGGATATCTTGCACCAGGGCGGGGTTGACCCGTACACCGTATCGGAAGAGCATATCCGACAGACCTAATTCCATGGCGATGATGGGGGTGAAACCTTCCTGTTGTAGCACTTGTTCGCTGAACTGAACACCGTTAACCGCCCATAGGACAGCGCCGCCGCGCATGATGTATTGGTCTATCACAAAGCGCTCTGCATCGCTGAATGCCGTAACTGGATTGACGATGATTACCGCCTTGTACCCGTCTAAGATGTGCGCGTTCACATGCTCGTCCGTTATGCTTCCCCGGTCCACTTGGTAGTACTTGCTCAGCGCGCTCATCAGGTCATAGGTGTGTGCCTCATCCGGCTCTCCGTGACCTTCCAGAATCGCCACACGCGGGGTCTCTTTTTGTTGCAACAGATGCAACGCTTCCGCAAATGCGAACTCCAACTGCTCAATGCTGGCGTTGAGGTTCTCTTCGCCGCTCAGGCCGCGGGTGTTCTTGAGCAGACTCACCACAGCGCGTTTGCCTTTGTACTGCATCAACGCATAGGGATAGACGGTGGTCTGTGCGGTCTTGCCGTTCTGTTCTCGCTCATGGATGACGATGGGATTCAAACCTAATGAATCCGCAATCTCAATTGTGCATTGTGCATTGTGAATTGTGAATTGTGCATTGTGCATTGTGAATTTCCCATACACGTTCATTTCGTCGATCGTCTCTTCCGTGGCTTTTTTGAGCCTTCGGAAACCCGAATTAAGGTCGCCGTCTAAGAGTAGCGTGATCTCGATCGCCTCGTCGGTCTGGCGAAGCATGGCCTTGGTCGCTTCGCTCAGACTGTAGTGTTTGTCGTCCGTCATGTCCCAACGAACAGGCAATAAGTATGAGGCCGCGATCATCGCCGCCAACACACCAAGCACTATGATAAACCGCTCAATTCTCAATTCTCAATTCTCAATTATCACTTCTTTATTTTCTCCCACATCTCCTGGTCGATCTCGACGGGGTATTTGGCGCGCAGGGCTTTGATCCACTCGGCCTCTAAGTAATCCTGGTAGTCGGTGGTCACTTTGCCTTTCTCGTCTGTCCAACTCTCCGGCGCTTTCAGCTTCTTGCCCATCATCTCCACTACCGGCATCTCTTCGGATGCGGCGGAAGGCACTTGGTCTAACTCCCAGAGACCGTGCTGTACTTTCACGTAAGTCACGGTATCTTGATTGATGCGGTGGTTGATATAACTCTTGATCGAATCCGGGTGAGCGCTCTTGATGATGGCTTTGGCGGCCTTGGCGCTGTTCTTGTCTTTGGCGTGGATAATATAGCCTTTCCAACGAGGTGCATCCCAGGTGTATTTCTTCTTGTTGGCTTTGAAGAACGCCTCCAAACCTGCGGTGTCTTTGGCGGCTTTGTCCCATACTTCGTTCAGCGAAACCTCAAAGAGCAGGATGCCGTCGTGGTATTCTTGTACCAGATGGCGCAGTTCGGTGTATTTCTCCTCCAAGTGCTCGTCGGCGTAAGCGCGCACCTCTGCATCGCTCATGCTTGCCGGCAGATGGTACTCGGCGCGGGTCTTGCGGATGAAACTCTTGTCCGCCTCTTTCGCACGCTCGTCACGCATCACTTGACGCTTAATTTGAGTGTACATCGAGTCGAGCGGTTGAATACCGCGTTCACCCTCTTTGAGAATAATATGCCAGCCGTATTGGGAACGTACCGGCGCACTGATCTCACCTTCTTTGAGCGCAAAAACAGCATCCTCAAACGGTTTCACCATCATGCCTTTGCCGAACCAGCCTAACTCTCCTCCGCGTGCACTGCTACCACGGTCATCGGACTCGCGGGCGGCTACTTCGGCAAAGTTGTCCTTGGTCAAAGTGGCGGCAATCGAATCAATCAGCGCTTTCTTTGCGCTCTCGGCGGCTGCATCGTCGCGAGGAACCATCTTCATGATGTGGCTCGCTTTCACCTCTATATGGTCGCGCTCCTCTTCTACAAGCACGAAGTGGAAACCGTACTGAGTGCGGAAAATCGGACTGTAAGCGCCTACAGGGGTGTTATAAACTGCCTCCTCCAACGGATAGACATAGCGGAACGGGGTGATCCAGCCTAACTCGCCGCCGGTCTCTTGTACGTTCGGGTCGGTGCTCACTTCGCGGGCTACCATCTCAAACGGGTCGGTCTTGTAGCGAACGGCTTTCGAGCCTCTGGCTTTCACGGGTTTGCCCACGGTCACACGATGGTATGCGTCGGTGATCTTTGCCAATGCTTCTGCTTCGGTGGCGCTGTCGGAGTTCATCGGGCATTGAATCGCGATATGCGCTGCACGGCGGTCTTTCGACATGCGTTGCCAACTCATCCGGATCAGGCTGTCCAGCGCTGCCTCGTCTTGAAGGTACTTAGGCGTAGCTTGTGCGCGGTAGCCTTTCAGCTCTTTCTTGAAACTCTCGGTCGTGTCTATGCCTTGTGCTTCCGCTTCGGCTACTTTGAGCTTGAAATTGATGAACATGTCCAAGTACTCGTCCATGGTCTTGGGATCCACGGCGCCGGCTTGGTTATTCTTCTCATAGATGTACAAAAATTCTTCTGCGCTGATGCCTTTTCCATTGATGGTCATCAGCGGTTTTTCTGCCCATACGGCCATACTCATCGCCGCGATGGTTGCCAATAAAATGCTTTTTTTCATTTCTGTTATGGTTAATTTATTTGATTCATCAAGTAATCGTTCGGGGTTATCCTTTCTCCCCCTTTGAGAGGGGGGCGGGGGGTATTACGTACTTCTTGTACGTCTTTTCAAACAACCCCACGGCTTGCGCCAAGCTTCCGAATAGTTCGCCTCCCGAGGCATTGGCGTGACCGCCGCCGTGAAAGACCTCGCTGGCCCATATGTTCACCGGACGGTCGCCTTGCGAACGGAAGGAAATGCGGATGCGCGGTTTGGGGGTGCCGGGTTTGGGACGTTCCTCACGCATCATCACCGAGTAATAGATATCCGCTATCTGCAACGGCATGTTCACGATGCCCTCGGTGTCGCCCACTTTGTAGTGGTATTGGTCCAACTCGTCAGCACTGAGGGTGATGAGCGCCAAGTGGTATTCGGGGTAGATACGCATCTTGCGGTATAACGCATAACCCGTCATTCGCAAACGGTCTGTCGAGTATTGGTTGAACACGGCGTTGTAGATCGCATCTTTCTGTACGCCCGCGCGTAGCAAAGAAGCGATGATGTCGTACAACTCTGCGTTCGTGGAGTTGTAACTGAAATTGCCGGTGTCGGTCATCAGACCCGTATAAATACATGTCGCAATCTCGTAACTCAACGGATTCCTTTCTCCCTCCCTTGAGGGGAGGGCTGGGGTGGGGTTGACTCCTGCTATCAGCTTGTACACCACTTCACATGCCGAACTGGCGGTGGGGTACGAGTGTACCTCCGTCCATATATCCAAACTGCATTGCGGATCCAACAGGTGGTGGTCAATCATCACTTTGGGGCAGGGGTTTGCTAACATCTTTTCGCCAACGGGACCGATGCGTTTGGGGTCGTTGAAATCCGTGCAGAGCAACAGATTCGCCCCTTCGATGAGTTTGTTGCAAACGGCGGTCTCTTTTTCATACACGCGTATTTGGTCTGCTCCGGGCATCCAGTTGTAGAACGCCGGAAAAGCATTCGGTACAATCACCGTGCATTGTGAATTGTGCATTGTGCATTGTGAATTGCAATAGTGCCACAATGCCAATGCTGAACCCATCGCGTCACCGTCGGGCGCCATGTGCGTAAGTATTATAATATGTCCTGCTTTTGCTATTAATTCGTCCATAAGCATAAAAAAATCGTGCAAAGTTACACTTTTTTTTGCATATATCAAAATTTTTCTGTAATTTTGCAACGAAAAAATGAATATCTATGGATAAAATCAGCAAATCGCAGGTTAAAATGGTGAGAAGTCTCCAGCAAAAAAAGTTCCGGGACGAACTTGGATTGTTTGTGGCTGAGGGGGAAAAATGCGTGTCGGAATTGTTAAAATCTTTCGACCCTGAACTCCTCATCGTCTCAACCGACAAATCTGAATTCTCTTCTCCCCCTTTGAGAGGGGGCGCGGGGGTGTCCTCAATTCTCTCCGCCTCTCCCACTGAGATTGAGCAGATGTCTTCGCTCCGTACGCCCCAAGGCGTCATCGGCGTTTTCCATAAACGCCCCTCTCAATTATCAATTGTCAATTCTCAATTATTAATTGCCCTCGATGGCATTCAGGACCCCGGGAACCTGGGCACGATCATCCGTACTTGCGATTGGTTCGGTGTCCACGATATCGTTTGTTCCCTTGACACCGCAGATTGTTATAACCCAAAGGTGGTACAAGCCACGATGGGCGCGCTTTCGCGCGTACGCGTTCATTATGTTAATCTCCCCGCATGGCTTGAATCCCTCTCCCCCTCTGAGAGGGGGGCGGGGGGTGTCCCCAATATCTTCGGCACGCTCCTTGAGGGAAAAAACATGTACGATGTCTTGGCTGATCTCTCTTCCGCCTATTCCCTGTCGTCCCCCCTTGGGGGGACTGAGGGGGGCTTTTCTTCCATCATCGTCATGGGCAACGAGGGAAATGGTATCTCTCCGGAGGTTCGCTCGCTGGTCACCCATCCTATCCGCATTCCCTCGTTCCCCGAGAATGCCGAGACTTCCGAAAGCCTCAATGTCTCGATTGCTACTGCAATCGTCCTTGCCGAGTTCCGCAGAATTCTTAAAGAAAAATTCGCCTAATTCGCCTAATTCGCCGTCCTATAATTCTTAATTCTTAATTTTTAATTTTTAATTTCCATGAAAAAGTTCCTCCTCCTTTTACCCCTTGTATTAGTAGCTTGTACAGCGCGGCAACCGCAGTTCCGAATAGGCGTGAGCCAGTGTCTGGACGATGCGTGGCGCCAGAAGATGAACTATGAAATGGAGCGCGAACTGCTCCTGCATCCCGATATGCACCTCACCCATCGCATCGCCTATGGAAGCAACGAACTCCAATGTGCACAGATTGACAGTTTTATTCGCGAACGTGTCGATCTGCTCATCGTCAGTCCCAATGAGGCGGAGCAGGTCAAACCCGCTGTCACGCGTGCTTTCCGGGCTGGTATTCCCGTGATCGTGGCGGATAGAAGGGTCACTGGCGATGAGTGGACCGCTTTCATCGGTGGAGACAACTACAAAGTGGGACAACTCATGGCGAAGTGGGTGATCAAGAAATACCAAAACAAACATCACACTTCACACTTTACACCTCACACATCTTTTACCGTCCTCGAGGTCGCCGGACTCCCCGGTTCTACTCCTGCTACGCTGCGCCATAAAGGCTTAATGGAAGGTCTTGCTTCCCTCTCCCCCTCTGAGAGGGGGGTGGGGGGTGTCACGCTCCACTCTGTAATGGGATCTTGGTACAAAGAAGGGGCTTATCAGGTCGTAACGGATTACTTGACTTCGCATCCTCTGCCGGATGTCATCGTCGCGCACAATGACCTTATGGCGATCGGCGCCGCCGAAGCACTTGAAAATTGTCAATTATCAATTCTCAATGATCAATTGTCGATTCCCATCATGGGAGTGGACGGTATCCGGCCGGGATTGCAAGCCATTACTGAAGGTAAGATTGAATGTACCGCCACATATTCCTCACGAGGGGACATGATTATTGATGCCGCCTCGCGGATCTTGCATCATCAGCCTTTTGTGCGAGACACTGTCTTGGAAACCGTCATGCTCGATGTGGAAGCTGCTTACCCGATGCTCAAACAGGACGAAGCCATCGCACGCGATTTGGAAACATTGCATATCGTGCAGGTGCAAACGCAAACCCAATGGAAACAACTCCAAAACGGCCGCATCGTCCTGATCTCTTTTATCGCCGCTTTCTTCGTGCTCCTTATCGTCGTCCTGGCGTTCATCATCCGCACACAGTTTAAACTCCAAACCGAGATCAAGAGCGATATCCTTCCGCAACTGGAGGAGGTACAGGAAGCGATTCAGGTGAGCCGAAAGGATGAAGCCTTTGCGGAGCGAATGAAACAGATTGTGGAGGATCATCTCTCCGACCCGAATTTGAATGTGGAGTACCTGGGCACGATGCTGCAACTGAGCCGCACACAACTCTTCCGGCGTGTCAAATCCGTTACCGGCAAAGGACCGCTCGATTACATCCGCGAGCGCCGACTCATCAAAGCCGACCAACTTCTGCATACCACCGACATGACCATTCAGCAGATTTCCCTTGAACTCTGTTTCTCCAATCCCGGTTACTTCACCAAATGTTACAAGGAGTATTTCGGTCATCTCCCCAGTGATCGTTCCTAATCTCCCCATATCCCCGCACTTTACAACCCCATAACCCCCACTTGACAGCCCCACACCCGCACTTAGCAAACAAAAAAGCGCTTCATTTGCGCTTTTTTGTTGCTTTTAATCCGCTTGTAGTTACGATACATACACGATAGATATACGATAGATACACGATAGATATACGTTAGATAAACGATACATTCAACGCCCCTCGTGCCCCCTCCACCTCCCTTTCTTCCCCCTTTAGGGGGATCGAGGGAGTCTTTCTAAGGGAATCGAGGGGGTCTTTCACTCTTCCCCCTCTAGGGGGATTGAGGGGGTCTTATTCTCTCCCATTCCCCCATTTTCGAAAGATTTCGGTACGTTTCGAAGCGCAAAATGAATAATTTTACGAAAAAATGCACAAAACATTTGCATATTTCAAAAAAAAGTAGTAATTTTGTGCTCGATTTTGTAAAAAACATGTATAAACAGAAAAATTTACAAATTAAAAATATCAAATTATAAATCATTTGATACCATGCAGAAACGAAATTTATCCTTTGCACAGCTCTTCAATTTGAGCTTTGGATTCTTCGGAGTACAGATTGCTTACGCGCTTCAGAGCGCCAACATCTCCCGTATTTTTGCAACTTTAGGCGCTGACCCTCACACGCTCAGTTTCTTTTGGATTCTGCCGCCGTTGATGGGTATGATCGTTCAGCCGCTCGTGGGTAAGTACAGCGATAAGACATGGACTCGTCTCGGTCGCCGTAAACCGTATTTGTTGGTGGGCGCGCTCATTGCCGTTGCTGTGATGCTCCTCCTGCCGAACGCCGGTAACTTCACCTTCACACAATCGCTCTTCCTGGGCTTGAATGCCGCTATGTGGTTCGGGCTCTTCAGCCTTATGTTCTTGGATACCTCCATCAACATCGCTATGCAACCGTTTAAGATGATGGTCGGCGACATGGTGAACGAAGAGCAGAAAGGAACGGCTTATGCTATCCAATCGGCGCTCTGTAACGCCGGTTCGTTAGTGGGGTATGTCTTCCCGATCTTCTTCACATGGATCGGTATCGCCAATACGGCTCCCGAGGGCGTCATACCTGACTCGGTCAAATGGTCCTTCTACGCGGGCGCGCTAATCCTTATTTTATGTTCGCTTTATACCTTTATAACCGTGAAGGAACTTAACCCGCAGGAGTACGCTGAGTTCCACGGTATCAAAGAACAATCTCAAACGACCTCAAACGATGTCAAACCGTCTCAAACAGAGGAGGAAGGTTTCGTAACCTTACTCCGCAAAGCTCCGTCGGCTTTCTGGACAGTGGGTCTTGTGCAGTTCTTCTGCTGGGCGGCTTTCATGTACATGTGGACCTATTCGAACGGAGCTATCGCTTCCAACTGCTTCGGTTGGGATGGTGTGAATGCGGCGGATGGCGCATTCCAGCAAGCCGGTAACTGGGTGGGAGTAGTCTTCGCTATTCAGGCGGTCGGCTCTCTTCTCTGGGCGGCTTTCCTGCCGAAACTTGAGCACTGGACAGGCAACAAGGGGGCATATGCCATCTCCCTGCTGGTCGGCGCAGTTGGCTTTATATCAGTCTATTATGTTACGAACCAATACGTGCTCTTTTGCAGCTACGCCCTCATCGGCGCTGCTTGGGCGGCTATGCTCGCACTTCCGTTCACCATCGTTACCAACGCTATCAAGGGCGGAAATATGGGCTACTACCTCGGTCTCTTCAACTGCACGATCTGCATCCCGCAAATTGTGGCAGCGCTCTGCGGTGGTCTCCTCCTTAAATATATATGCGCGCACGTACAAGCCGGTATGCTCGTCGTTGCCGGTGCACTACTCATACTGGGCGCCGCATCGGTATTCTTAATCAAAGAGAAAGAATAAACCATCATCCATATAGGGTCGATTCCAAAACAGCCATCGACCATATATGGGCGACATAAAAGATATAAACATTTAACATTTAATAACATTATGAAAAACAAATTACTTGTAAGTGCATGCGCAGTAGCGATGATGGCTTCCATGTTTACATCGTGTAAACAGAAGGTGGACTTTGATGCTATTGCGGATGGTGTCTCTAAGGAGACATTGCAGGGCTATTTCTCCGGAGCTGAAGTATTTGGAGACGCTCTTGTGATGAACGTAGTGCAGTACAACTTTGCTGAGGACGGTTCAGTTGAGCGTACAACGATGGAAATCGGTGACGGTGTGTACAAGGCTCCTGCTTCAAAAAAGTACTCGTCATGGAGTTTCGGTGACTATTTTGAGGGTAACAAAGGTCGTTATTTGACCTTGAATGCCGCTGATGGTACAGAGCCTCTCAAACTGAAGTTTTACTTTGGTGGTATTATGGAGGATGCACAGCCCGCTGCATTGGATAAGAATGACAAGATTGCGTCTATCTCTTCTACCAATACTGATGTGCTTGGTAAAAAATGGTATGGTAACGACACAACCTATTACAAGATTGATACTTTAGTCAATGTTCGTAGATTGGATACTATCTATACATATACCCCGAAGAAAGATCCTGAGACCGGAAAATATATGAAAGACTCAACAGGGCATATTATTTATGAACAGACCATTAAGGAAATTAAGGAATCATTCATTCCCACCAAAATGAAATGGCCGATTGCTCCGAAGACAATCGATATCCGTTGTATTGAACTCTATCGCGATTCAACGACGCTGGCTAATACCGGTAAATGGTATATGCTATCCAAAGCTTATGACATGAACGAGAAGCGTATAACAAAACTTACCAAAGATACTACGGCTTCCTATGACTTCCATTGGACATATTATACCTATTCCTCTACCTCTGCTTTCGTGATTGAAGCCGTGCAGGATAATGGTACAGTTGAATTCTTTGAATGTGGATATGATTTCAAGTTGCCATCGGTTACTATTGACAAGCAAGTCTTGAAAGTTAAAGAGTAATAACAGCATAAATACAAGTATATATGAAAAACATTAGTAAAAATGCAATGCGATATGTGCTGACAGTATGCGTGCTGTGTAGCGCAATGCTTGCTTTCGCGCAGACTACCGTTAACGGTACAGTTATTGACGCTGCGAATGGCGAACCGATTATCGGTGCTTCCATTCTCGAAATGGGTACTACAAACGGTACTATCACCGACTGGGATGGTAATTTTACCCTCACGGTGCAACCCGGTGCTAAACTCTCTATCTCCTATATGGGTTACAAAACCCAGGAGTTGGCAGCTGCCCCGAATATGTCCGTCAAACTCGGAGAAGACTCCGAACTCCTTGACGAAGTCGTTGTGGTTGGTTATGGTGTCGTTAAGAAAAACGATGCTACTGGTTCGGTAACGGCAATCAAACCCGATGAGATGAACAAAGCCCTTACCACTACCGCTACCGACATGTTGTCCGGTAAAGTAGCCGGTGTGGTTGTTACATCTGCTGGCGGTGCTCCGGGTAGCGGTGCTACTATCCGTATCCGTGGTGGTTCGTCTCTTTCTGCTTCCAACGACCCGTTGATCGTCATTGATGGACTCGCTATGGATAATGATGGTATCCAAGGTGTGTCTAACCCCCTCTCTATGGTAAACCCTGCGGATATTGAGTCAATGACTGTCCTCAAGGATGCTTCTGCTACCGCTATCTACGGTTCGCGTGCTTCTAACGGTGTCATCATCATTACTACCAAGAAAGGTAAAGCAGGCTCGAAACCGAAAATAAATTATGAAGGTAATGTCTCTGTTTCTACTTTGACTGACCGTATAGAAGTATTGAACGGCAATCAACTGCGCGCATATGCTAACTCGCTTGGTATGGACGCAACAGCAATGAATGTACTTGGCAATGAGAACACAGACTGGCAGGCTGCTATATACCGTCCGGCTGTTTCTACTGACCATAACCTCTCCCTCATGGGTGGTACAAAACATATGCCCTATCGAGCTTCTATTGGATATACGTTGGGAAATGGTATCGTTAAAACTAACCAAATGCAGCGTGTAACTGCCGCAGTTAACCTCTCTCCCTCATTTTTGGAAGACCACCTTAGTTTCAATTTGAATGCAAAAGGTATGTATATCTACAACCGCTATGCGGATGGCGTACAGGGTGCTGCGTTGGATATGGATCCTACACAGCCGATTTATGATCCGAATAATATTGGATTTGGTGGCTATTATCAACGTACAACTCAAGGCTCCTATAAAGACTCTGAGGCTGTAAACCCGGGTGATAAGTGGTACCTTACGAATAACTCACAATCTACTGCTAACCCGGTAGCTTCATTGATGCAGAAGGAAAATAAGGCTAATTCAGGCTCATTTGTTGGTAATCTGGATGGAACCTATAAAATTCATGGCTTTGAGGATTTGATTCTGCATGCAAACTTTGGTGCGGATTATTCCTATGGCAAGCAAACTACCAATGAGTCGCCGGAGTCCTTTTTCTCACATTACTTTGGTAGTTATGGATGGTCCAAACAGATGAAATATAACCTCCTTTTTAACTGCTACGCGCAATATTATAAGGATTTCAACGAAAAACACCATTTTGATGCAATGGTGGGTTATGAGTGGCAGCACTTCTATCGCAAAGGTACTGCGGAATACTATGGACTCTATCCGCAGACAGCTACCGATCCTGCGCTCCGTGGTACGAAATATGAACATAAGACCACAGCCGTTAATGACTATGCTACGGAGAGTTATCTCGTTTCCTTCTTCGGTCGCGTGAATTATTCTGCATTGAACCGGTATATGATTACTGCAACACTCCGTGCGGATGGCTCTTCGCGTTTTGCTCCGGACAAACGTTGGGGTTATTTCCCATCAGCCGCTTTAGGATGGAAAATTAAAGAAGAAGCTTTCCTGCGTGACGTGAACTGGCTCAATGACCTTAAACTCCGTCTCGGTTATGGTATCACTGGTCAGCAGAACTTAAACATGGGTGATTACCCATATATGCCGACATATGATATTTCCAAGCAATATGCGTATTCTACACTCGGTCAGCAGGCTACTACCGCAAATTTGACAGAGTTGCAAAATCTTGGATACAAAGAGGGAGTGGACTATGTCGTATCTTCGGATAACTACATTTTCTATGTAACTAACCGTCCGAACGCATACAACCCCGACTTGACGTGGGAAAAAACAACCACTTATAACGCTGGTATTGATTTCGGTTTCCTAAATAACCGTATCAACGGATCTATTGATTATTACTATCGTAATACAACGGATCTTATCAACTATGTGGATATCCCTGCCGGTACGAACTTTAAGACTATGGTTACTCGTAATATCGGTTCGCTCCGTAACCAAGGTGTTGAGTTCGCACTTAATGGTGTGCTGGTAGATCGCAAGAATTTCAAGTGGGATATTTCTTACAACGTTACTTGGAATGACAACAAAATTACCAAACTTGTTGGAGGCGATGAAAAGGACTATTTTGTTGCAACCGGAGAGATCCGTAACGGAAAGCGTATCCAAGCACACAAAGTAGGTTATGCTGCTTCTTCATTCTATGTTTACAAGACGGTCAAGGATGAGACTACAGGTAAGCGCGTTATTGTGGATCTGAACGAGGATGGCAAGATTGATGAAAACGATAAGTATTTCTATCATAACCCTGCTGCTCCTGTAACAATGGGACTCTCGTCCAAATGGCAGTTCTATGGTTTTGATTTAGGTATTACATTCCGTGCTTCCATTGGAAACTACGTATATAATTCTGTTCTTTCCGGAAACTTGCAGAATATTGAGAAGGCACAAATCTATGATAGCAAGGCTGGTGGATTCCACAACCTAATGCTGACAGCACTCCAAGCGCATTATGTGGACGGTGTGCATCGCTCGGATTATGTGAACCAGATAGACGAACTCGACTATTTTGTTGAGAATGCTTCGTTCCTCCGTTGTGATAATATCACGCTTGGTTATTCTTTCGAGAAAGCGGTTAAGGGACGTGTTTACTGCACGGTCAGCAACCCCTTCGTACTCTCACGTTATAAAGGTCTTGACCCGGAGGTGTTTGGTGGTATAGATAATAATATCTATCCGCGTTCATTGTCTGTCAGCCTTGGAACAAGTTTAAATTTCTAACCTAAGGAAAAATCTATCATTATGAAAAAGTTTAATATTCTTTTAGTTTCATTCTTGGCTGCTGTAGGATTTACTTCTTGTGTGCAAGACTTAAATACGCAGCCGATTGATCCGAACGTATTACAAACGTTTGACCAGGATCGTATCTATTATAAGATTTACGCCGGACTTGGAACTTCCGGTCAGGTTGGTCCTAATGGTAACTGTGATATCGTAGCAAACGATGAAGGTTATTCGGTGTTCTATCGTCTGATGTTCGTTCATAACGAATTCCCTACTGATGAGGGGTGGTGGATTTGGAATGACGCTGGTGTTACTGACCTTAACGAAATGACATGGAATGCTACTAATGACTTTACTAAATTGTTGTACAACCGTTTGGAGTTTAACGTAACAACCTGTAACCATTTCTTGGATAATACGGAAGGAAAAACGGACGCTAAAACCGTCCGCCAACGCGCGGAAATCCGTTTCATGCGTGCGCTCAACTATTATTATCTGCTTGATTTCTTTGGTAACCCGCCTTTCACCATGACCGTTTCTTCTGCTAACCCGAAACAAATAGAGGGTGGACGTCCTGCACTCTATCGCTGGGTTGTTAACGAATTACTCGCGGCTGAAGATTATCTGGAGGAGAATACTGAAGTATATCGTGTGAACAAAAATGCGGCTCGTTTGCTTCTATCCCGTCTCTACCTCAATGCGGCAGTTTATAAAGGTTTGGATGTAAATAGTCCTGATCCGTTAGATTTGGATTCGGCGGCTTTGTATGCTAAGAAGGTGATGGATAACGGCAAATACAAACTGACCAATAATTATGCGGAGATGTTTATGGGCGATAATGACCATAACAATGGTGCATGTGAGGTAATTTTTGCAATTCCGCAAGACGGAGATTATATCCAGTCTTGGGGAGCTTCTTCCTGTCTCGTTTGCATGACTCGTGCACAAGGTATGATGCCTTGGGGATCGGATGACAAGTGGGAGTGTTTCCGCTCATCGCCGGAATTGGTAAATGCATTTTGTAAGCCTGTTGGTAAGACACCGGGCACAATCAAAGCGGATGAGTTCCATATGCCGGCTGAACTGACAGATGACCGAGCTATCCTCTGCAATGAAGCAAAGGCGGTTTCTACCAGTCCGGATTCGGTCACATGGTCCGCTTCCAATGTCGGTGGTGCTGCATATGGTACGGGTAATTTTAACAAAGGTTGGGCTATGTGTAAATGGACAGGATGCTATTCTACAGGTGAACAACGTGGTAAACATAAAAACTTTGTAGATACTGATGTTCCTCTGCTGCGTGTAGCTGAAGCATATATGACATATGCCGAGGTACTTTATCGTCAGAATAAAAAAGATGAAGCGATGAATGTCATTACTGACCTGCGCGCAACTCGCCATGCGGATCCGTTGTCTGGTACGCTTGATGACGAGGTGCTGCTTGATGAGTGGCTTCGTGAGTTCCACTGCGAGGGACGCCGTCGTATAGACCTTATTCGTTTTGGTCAGTTCTGCGGTCCTAACTCAACTAAAGAGTGGGAAGGACACAAAGCAGGCAAGGATGCCAAGTATATTGTGTACCCAATCCCGAGTACGGATATTGTAGCAAACTCCAACTTGGTACAGAACCCGGGTTATTAATCGTAACATCAATTTTGATGCGAATATAAAAAACTAATTAACATTATTAACAATTAAAATTTTTCTATTATGAAGAAGTTTTATGCAATGATTACTGCTGCGCTTATTAGCGTAAGTATGTTTGCAGCAACCCCTACTGTCAATGATTTGACTAAGTATCAGAAAGCAGATCATTATGTAGCATGTTTCCAAGCTCCTGCCGATGCTCGTTGTAATGACATCGTATGGGTAGGTACCTACAATGAGTGGAATCTTCAAGATGAAGACATTCTTGTTTGTGAGAATCTTGCTGGTTTTGATGGTTGGTACGTTGTTGTAGTTCCGGTAGATGCTGAAGGTAAGAACGAAGGTAAGCCGGTAATCGTAAACGAGTGTGGAGAGCGTAACTGGGAGTATCAGTGCGGTACTGTAGTTGCTGTTGATTGTCCGGATGGACTTATTAATCCGAATGGAGCAGAATGTGACCTCAAAGGATGGCCAACTGACAAGCCGGCTATTGTTGATGTTCAAGCATGGAAGAATGGAAACAATCCTTGTACCAAGCAGTGTGCTGCTGTTAACATGACGTTCATTGTATATCCTCCTTTCTGTGAGGATAATCCTGAATTGGCTCCGACTATGAAAGGTTCTTGGAACTGGGATGCAGAGCCTGTCGTATTTGAATTTAAGGGTTCCTACTTTGAGGCTGTAGTAAAAGTTGATCCTTCTATCTTGAAATTCAAATTCAATAACGATCCTGCTGGTTCGTGGGACAATCAGTTTGAATACTTTGTTCCCGAAGATACTGAAAATGATGTACCTGCTCACTGGGCACAATTCCACGACTTTGAGTTCTATAACACGGAGGATCCTCAGAATAATTTCTTTAAATATGAGAACAATACCTTAACATTTGATTTCTCGGATACAGAGAAGTTCCGTTATGCAACCTGTGGTCTTGATGAAACTGAGTACGATGTCACAATTAACCTCAAGACGACGGCTGATGCTCCTGCTGCTGGTATTGAAGTTGCTGGTAACTTTGCAAGCGAAGACTGGAGCGTATTCGCAATGATGACTCCTTCCGAAGATGGTGTTTATAGTGCAACACTGAAAGCAAAGGCTGCTAACGTATTCAAATTCCGTGAGGCAGGTACTTGGGATAACGAAATCGTTTATGTAAATAAAGTTACCGATGAAGGTGGCGCTAAAGGACTTGACGATATCAAGTTTGGCGATAAATGGGATGAAAACCATGTAATCAATCTTGATTTCAGTGATCCTACTATCTATGTATGGAAAGCAAATTGGGTTGCTCCGCAAGGCATCGAGAACGTTGTTCTGACCGAGAAGGCACAGAAAGTTGTTGTTGATGGTGTTCTCTACATCGTTCGTGACAACAAGATGTTCAACGTACAAGGTGGCCAAGTTCGTTAAGCCGAATAATCCATCATCCGATCAAGTTCGTTTATACGAACAAAGATCATTAACAAAAGCGTCCTTCGGGGCGCTTTTTTCGTCCTCACTCTTGCATATTTCAGAAAAAAGTTGTTTACGCACATTTTAGCGCCACTTTCGCGGGTATTTCGCGGGTATTTCGCGGGTATTTCGCGCTGTGACTAAAACTGAATCTTAAAAATCGTATATTTTATCACGGTATCTCGTCGGTGTCTCGTCGGTCTCTCATGATCTATCGTCCCGTATGTTTCCCGTAAGCGAGTCGTAAGAGGGTCGTGTCGGGCTTATAATTGCCACTATCTTCGTTAAAAGTGCAAAATTATTTGCATATATCAATTATTTTTCGTAACTTTGCACCCAAATGCATAAATTGAAAAATACAACAATGAAAAAACAACTCCTTATCCTCTTGCTGGCTGTTTTTAGTGTGGCGGCGCAAGGACAACTGAAAAGCAAAAATTATTTGGCATATATTGACCGGTGGAAAGAGATTGCGGTATTTCAACAAATCGATTACGGCATTCCCGCTTCCATAACCATGGCACAAGCGCTCCTCGAATCCGCAGCAGGACAGAGTGAATTAGCGCTCAATGCCAATAACCATTTCGGGATCAAGTGCAATAACGATTGGATGGGCGGCGTATATTATTATGACGATGATTCCAAAGGCGAGTGCTTCCGTCATTACAACGATGCGGCGGAAAGTTTCAAGGATCATTCGCTTTTCCTGCAACGGAGCCGATATGCCACCTGTTTTGAGATCGCGGTGGAGGACTATGAAGGCTGGGCACGCCGGCTCAAAGAGTGCGGCTATGCTACCGATCCGCTTTACGCAGAGAAATTGATCAAGATCATCGAGGACTACCGGCTCGATACACTCGTTAACGGTGCGCCTGTGGGCAAACCGGAGATCAAGACCGAGACGAATAAACCCCTCAAAGCCGCTATCGTGCATCGTGCAGAGCCGATCATGAAGGTCAATAACGATCCCGAGCCGGAGTACGTAAAACCGCTGACCGCTAAGGAGGAAAGAGAGCAATTCCTGCTTTCACACCCCAAGAAACGTGCGAACGGCGTGCCGTATATTGATGCCCGCGAGGGAGATACATATGCCAATATCGCTTTCCGTCTCAACATGCGCGAACGCGACCTGCGCGAATACAACGACGCTCTGGGACGTGACTTGGCGGAAGGAGACCGCGTCTATATGGCATCGAAAAAGAACGTCGGCATCAATACGTACATCTGGACGTATCCGGGCTTGTCCTTCTGGAAACTGTGTCAGGAGGAAGGCGTACACATGGAAGCCGTGCAGAAACTGAATAACATGGATCCCTCTATCCGCGTGTTCCGTACGCGGGAAAAACTATATCTGAAGAAAGTTAAAGACGATGGCAACCGCTAATTCTCTTTCGCTTACCGATGCTTTGGTCACCTATCTCCGCGAGAGCGGTTTGGAAAAGCCTGTATTGGAAGTGCAGGCAGAGGAAGTGTGGCCGAAAGTGATGGGTGAAATTGTCACCAAACTGACCCGTAGCGTCGAACTCAAAGACGGCGTGTTGTATGTCCGTGTCAGTTCCGCCGCGCTCAAAGCACAACTCTTTGAGAACCGCTTCGAGTTGGTGGCAAGGATGAACGACGCCCTCGGCGCGAAAGCAATTAAAGATTGTAGAATTTTAGGCTGATAGACAATTGACATTTTATCCTGAAAATATAGAACAGAAGATCGACTTCACGGTCATCCGTGAGGAGTTGCTGCGTCGTTGCGCCTCGCCTTTAGGACGCGAGTGCGTGGAGGCGATGCAGATGGAAACGGAGTACGAAACCGTGAGCCGCCTGTTGCAGACCACCGACCAGATGCGTCTGGCGCAAACGGATCCTATGCTCACGTTCCCCCGGGGCGAGATTCACGACCTGCGCGAATCCATCTCGCGTATCCGTATCGAGGGCTTGTTCTTGGACGAAGCGGAGTTGGACGCTTTGCGGAAGAGCCTCTCTTTCGCTGTGGAGTTAGAGACATTCTTTGGCTCTCTGGATGAGCATAAGTACCCCTTGTTGCGGGAAACAGGCAACTCCGGCAACTCAGGTGTGCTCGGACGCATCGTCAAAGAGATAGACCGAATCTTGGACCGTTACGGCCGTTTGGCGGATCATGCTTCGCCGGAACTGGCGCATATACGTCGCGAATTAGTGAATACCCAAGGCTCTGTCGGACGCACCTTAGCCGCCCTGTTGCGGCAAGCGAAAGCCGATGGATTCGTCGATGCCGATGCGGCTCCCACTTTGCGCGAAGGACGATTGGTCATACCTGTCTCACCCGGCTACAAACGCAAGATAGGCGGTATTGTGCATGACGAGTCCGCTACGGGAAAGACGGTCTATATAGAGCCGCAACAAGTGGTGGATGCCAATAACCGGATCCGTGAGTTGGAAGGAGCCGAACGCCGCGAGCGGGTACGTATATTGCAGGAGATCACGCAATCCCTGCGTCCGCAGGCAGAGGCGATCATGGCGTCGCAGAGCATGTTGGCGCAAGTGGATTTCCTGAGCGCAAAAGTCTCCCTGGCGCAAACGCTCAAAGCCATCCGGCCGGAGCTGATCAACGAACCGATGCTCGAATGGTCCGATGCCCGTCACCCGGTGCTCTGTCTCCATTATGAGCCGCAGGGCAAGAAAGTAGTGCCGCTCTCAATTCGTCTGCACGCTGACGAAAACCATGTGCTCGTCATCAGCGGTCCGAACGCCGGCGGTAAGTCCGTTTGCCTCAAGACCGTTGCCCTGTTGCAATACATGACCCAATGCGGTCTGCTTGTGCCCGTGTCGGAGCAGAGCAGGGCAGGGCTCTTCAACCGTATCATGATCGATATAGGCGATGAGCAGTCTATTCAGGACGAGTTGTCCACCTATTCATCCCACTTGCGCAACATGCGTGCCTTCCTGCGTTGGGCGGACGAGCGCACCTTGATCCTCATTGACGAGATGGGAACAGGAACCGAGCCCCTTATAGGCGGCGCGTTAGCCGAAGCGATATTGAGCCAACTGGTACAACACCGCGTATTCGGTGTCATTACTACCCACTATACGAACCTCAAACACTTCGCCGAAGAGACCAAAGGGGTCGTGAACGGCGCGATGTTATACGACCGGGGAGCGATGAAACCGCTCTTCCAACTGTCTATCGGGCAAGCCGGCAGTTCATTCGCTATCGAGATCGCCCGTCAGACAGGACTGAGCGAAGAGATCATCCGTTACGCCACGGACTTGGTGGGTGAAGAGCACATCGACTATGACAAACAACTGCAAGACATAGCCCGCGACAAGCGGTATTGGGAGAATAAGCGTCAGGCAATCCGCCAAAAGGAAAAGACCTTGGAAGAGCGCATCGCGCAATATGAGGAACAGATGAGCGGTATCAAAGCCAAGAAGAAAGAAGTCTTGGAAGAAGCGCGCCAACAGGCGGAAGAGCTTCTCCAACAGTCCAATGCAGCGATTGAACGTACCATCCGCGAAATCAAAGAAGCCAAGGCGGACAAAGAGAAGACCAAGGCCGCTCGCCAGCGTGTGGAGAACATGAAGGAAAAGGTCAAGAACCAAGCGCCTAAAGCAAAAAACTCCAAAACAACTGCGAATAGCCGGCAGCCTGTTGCAATTCCCAAAGTGATGCGCGATTTCTCGGAGTTACGCAAGTTGAGCAAGACCATGGCATCTACGCCGGAGACGAAGAGCAACACGTCCGTCCGCTCCACGGTGCGTCAACGGACACTCAGTTTTGAACGTACCTTGGACCTCCGCGGAATGCGTATTGACGAGGCTACAGAGCGCCTGATCGCGTATATGGACGATGCACTGATGGTCGGAGCCGGCGAAGTGACGATCCTGCACGGCACAGGAACAGGCGCGCTCAAACAACTCACCCGAGATTACCTCAATGACCTCAACCGCCAACGCCGTAAACGCGGACAAATAGCCTTGGATTTCGGCGATGGAGATGTAAACCACGGCGGAGCTGGACTAACCGTAGTGAAATTATAATGGATAATTGACAATTGATAATTATGAAAAGAATTCTTTACTTAATGATGTGTGTGCTATGCGCTACCAGCGCGTTGGCAGTACGGCGACCGGGGTTTGGCGAACGGAACTACCAGCTCACCGCCATGGCGGAGTATAGTTTTAACACCACCTATCGCCACCATGCCAATGTGGATGTACAGGCTCTCCTGCCTTTCAATCCTAATTTCGAGATGGAAGCGAAGATGCAGTTATCCACCGCGAATGTGCATTCCGGCAATGTGATCATCCGCCCGAAGTTCGAACTGCCGGTTGGAGAGATGTTCTTGGAGACTGACATTTACTACCGCGCTATTTCCCGTAGCCGCATGAGCGACATCACCGCGGCATTGGGCATCGGTTACCGAATGGATTATGTCTCTGCTACATTTGGTGTTTTTGCGCGCGTATTGAGCGATTGGGACCGTTCGTGGTATTCGAATGAGTCATACGTGGTGGAGCCTTTCAACCTCCTTTACCGCGTGGAAGCATTCGTCCGTCCGCAGGATAACCCCTGGAACGTATCGTTCATGATCAGCAATATAGATGACTATCAGATGGAGCGAATGTATCAGCCTCTCTTCCACGTGGGCGGCTATTACGATTTTGACGAGCAGTGGAGACTTAATTTCGGCGTACAATGCAAACCCACCGGCATGTTCCACCTCGATGCTACCTTCTATGGCATGACCCTGCGCGCAGGATTTACTTATCGCTTCCATCAGAAAGAAGAGAAAAACAACTCGAATACGGACACTCAAATACCGGCAGAACTATGAAAAAATTGACTTATATCCTTCCTTTCCTCCTGCTACTCACGGCTTGTAGCAAAGATTCTACCCTCGACTTCGCGGGTATGTTCTCCTCGAACGGTCCGTCCGTCAAAACGCGGTTTGAACAGTCCATGACCTTTAACCGGAACAAAGGACCGCTCCATATGAATATGGGTTCGGACAACTATACCGTCTATGTCTGCACAGACAGTCATATCACGCGTAAGACGCATAAGAATCTCGATTACTTCATCGCACAATACCAAGCCGCTCCTTCGCCTAAGTTCGCGATCCATTTAGGCGACTTGATAGATGCACAACTGAATATTCCCTGCGCGGACAGTATCATCCATTTCCCCGGTCAGACCATCAAAGACACCGTCTTTATGACCACCGGAAACCATGATATTTACTTCAAACAATGGGATATATTCAGGGATTACTTCAAGACCTCTGTCTATTGGTTCGATACCTATAACGGCGCGAAGAAATTGGATCTGTTTATCTGCCTCGACACGGCGGAAGGTACTTTGGGCGAAGACCAGCTTCGCTGGCTCAAAGAGTTGCTCTCCGTCAAATCAAAAGAGGGATACCGCCGTATTATCGTTTATACCCACACGCATTTCTGGAAGCTGGACGGCTCGCAGGGACATACTTCCAATTTCGCCATGGAGGAGACGTACGAGTTAGCCGCGATATTGTCGCAGTATAACGTCAATTATGTATGGTCGGGACACCAGCATGCACGTCAGTCCGTGCTCTTCAAAGGCGTTAATTTCCTGGTGTTGGACGCTACCAAGGACAGCGAGAAGGGACAATCGTACATGACAGTAGATATGGGCGAAAATGCCATCTACCATTATTACGACTATCCTAAGTGGTAAACAGTCCGTTTACTTGCAACCCTTGAAGGCATTCTTGCCGATTTGTACTGCGGGCGCCAGAACAGGCGTCCGTAAGTATTTACATTCCATGAATGCTTCAACACCGATCGTTTGCAGCGAGTCGTTCCATTGCACCTCGCGCAAACTGCGACAACCGAAGAAGGCGCCGTCCTCTATCTCTTTGAGACGGGTGTTGAGGATCACTTTCTGAAGATTGATACATTGGGAGAAAGCACCCTTTTGCAACACTTTGAGGGACTCCGGGAGTTTTATCTCCTCTAACATCTTACACTCCATAAATGCGCTTTCTTCAATCATATGTATATGATCCACCAGCGCGATCCCGCGTAGTTGCATGCAGTTGTAGAACGCACGTTTGCCGATCCGGAAGGTGGATTTGGGAATATTGATTTCTTCGAGCGCTACACATCCGTCAAAAGCCCCGTCTCCGATGGCATACAATCCGTCCGGAAGAACGATTTTATAAAGCCGTGTGCATCCCTGGAATGCCTCTTTGGGGAGCTGGTTCACGTTTTCCGGTATCACTATCTTATGTAAGGTGGCGCATCCGGCAAATACTTGTTCGCCCAGAAAATCGAGCGTCTTAGGCAGTTCGACCGCCTCCAGATGGGAACAACCGGCAAAAACACCTGCATCTATCCGTCGGAGGTGCGCAGGAAGAGCGATATTCTTGATCCCGCGGCACATGAAGAAAGTAGCGCGTTCGAGCACTTCAATCTGATCGCTCAACACTTGTTCTTTGAGATTGATGCAACCGTAGAAAGCACCGGCTCCAAGACGCTCCAAGGTATTGGGCAGTAGAGCATTCTTCAAGAGCGGACAATCATAGAACGCATAGTTGCCCACTTCGCGAACGGTGGAGGGGATGGTCACATCCGTCAAACTCTCACATCCGAAGAACGCCGCTGTGGGAATAGCGGTGATGCTTTCGGGGATCTCGACCGTTTTGAGTTTCTTTTGATTGCTAAAAGCGCGCTCGGCTATCAGACGGATAGGATTTTTGCTCTTGAAGATATATTTCTCCGGCAGATCCGCATTCGTCGCTACCAGACAATCGTCGATGATGAGTGCTCCTTTTTTCCATTTGTTCTCGGTTAGGTAGATGCCCGAATGGGTGAACGCATCCTCTCCGATCGAAGTGACACTACTCGGAATAACTACCTTCAGGAGGTTCTTACAGTTATAGAACGTCTCATGGTCGATACGCGAGATGCAAGACGGCAGTTCGATCCGTTCAATCGTTTTGTTCCCGGCAAAAGCACCTGCGGCAATGAGCCGGGTTCCTTCCGGCACTACAAAACGCGGTTTGATATTCTTGTCCGTCGCAATGAGAATACTGTCTATCCACAGGCATCCTTCCGTCCAGTTCTCTTTGTTTGACATGATACCTGTTCCCTCGAACGCCGACCGATAGACACGTTGCAGTGTGCGCGGTAAAACGACAGCCGTCAGGTTTTTGCAACCCTTGAACGCCTTGTCGCTGATAGAGGTAACGGTATAGGTATTTTGCCCCACAACAATCTGCTCGGGAATAAAGAGTTCGCCGGACGCTTTGGGGTTCAGTGCTACTTCTGCGGTGAGATGATTGATATCGATGGTATAATACACATCCTGATATTGTGCATCTTCTGCGTTAGCGGTGAATACGGCGGCCAGTAACATCAAAATACAGGTCGCCTGCTTGAATAAAGAGTTTGCCTTCATATATAAATTTACGATTTGACGATTGACGATTGATAGTTTCATCCATTCCCTGCGGATGGTTATTGACGATACCTGAAAGTAAGCAGATAGCATTCTCTATCAGCCGTTTGCCGTCGGTGGTGAGATAGGCGGTCGAATACTCGCTCACGCCGATCATGTACATCGCTTGGGGTAGAGTAGTGCCGTTACAGTCGGTTCCTTGCGGCAGATATACGATGGAACTATAGTCCGCTTGAGATACAGGTGAAGCCAAGAGATCAAAGCCTTCGGTATTCGTCCATGTGGAGATAGCCGTAACGGCCTTGGTGTTGCATTGTGCGAAGAGTTGTACCGTCCCCTCAGTGATAGTTACGCCTTTGAAAAGCGGATGAAGAGGATCCGTTACCGAGACAGAGAGATCCTCTGTGTTGACGGCATTTCCCCAATTCCAAACGGTATTCTTGAGCAAGAACGGTTTGAGAAGTACCATCGGTTTGTCATAGCCTTTGAGTGCCGCAAAACCCGTAGCACCGCTATTCGGTTTGGGCCCCAGGACAATCACATCGTACGTACTATAATCCACTTCCGGGTCGGTCGCGTCCGCTTCAACTACCCATAAACTGTCATTCGCACGCAGGTATTTGAGCAGCGCTTTGTCTTCGCTTGCTCCCGGCAAGGTTACAAAAGCAACCGCCTTTGTACCTTTCGGCTGAACAGACGGAACGGTGTCGCCTCCTGCCGGCTCCGGGTCATGGCGTTCGCCCGGAGACTCATAGCAACCTAAATCCGGTGCTAAACCGTTATACCCCAAGTTGACATCTATTCCGGCATCAATAAGACGAGAGGTAGAGGCAAGCCGGAGGTATGTGCTTTCTGCGATGGAATGATCCGCTGCGCGAGGCGCCAAAACAAAGGTGGTGTCCAACGACTGAAAATCCGCCGCCGAACAACTGAACCCGTTATTCCAGGTGTTATATTCATTTGCGGCCACGTTTTGGGACTTGGGCTGATCTGCGGCTCTTCCGGACAGACTGATGTTATTCCGCATGTAGTTCGTGCCGTAAGCGGTCGTAAAACCGAAGTTCACTCCGTTGTCATACCCGGTATTATTATAGACCCACATCGTGCCGCCGTTATTGTTCTGGTCAAAACCGCGGGCGTTATTAGCCACCGCGAGACAGTGGTGGATCAGAATCTTATGGTCGGTATAACCGCCGCCCATCTTAAAGCCGTTTCCGTTGCCCTGACACGGGTATTTCTCCAAGGTGATGGTGATTGTGTTACCAAATCGGTCCGTCATTTGTGTACCCACTTTGGAATCGAACCAAGCTTTGTCCGTCTGGTAGCGAGGGTGATTTTTCATGTTATAATAGGCAGGTCCGTTCTGATAGCAAACCGACTGCTCGATAATAGTCTGCGAGGTGCTTATACGCTGGAAGAAATCCCATCCGTCATCCGAGTTGTTCCATGCGCGGCAACCGATATAGTGGTTTCCTGCGCCGCTGAACTGCTTGTCTGCAAAACCATCCGCGTTGCCACCGAAATTGGCTACTCCGCCTGTTCCTGTGGTCTTATAATCAAAGTTATCATGACTGTCGCAATTCAAAATAGTGTTGTTGCCGCCTTTCTTCATCTGGCAACCGGTATCGGCGGAGCCGTAGATGTCCAAGTTCTCAAACAGACAATACGAACCCTCGCAATAGAGGTTGTTTTTGCCGGAATAGGCAATAGACAGGTCTTTGATATGCAGATAAAGCGAGTTCTCGTGAACCGTAATTCCACGAGTGCCGTAAGCCACTTGGTGAAAATCCAGCACTGCCTTCTCTCCCGAATAGCCGGAGATGACGATATATTTGGATTTCGAGCCCTGTTTGTTTATGGAGAATTTATCGGCGAACTCGTACGTTCCGCCGAGCAGGTAAAGCGTATCTCCGCCGTTTTTGAGTTTCGACACGCCTTGTGTAAACGTGCAAGGTGTAATATAAGACAACCCGTCTCCGCTGCCTTTCGGCGATGCGTAATAAGTTGTAGCGAATGTACAAATGGACCATGTACAAAGTACCAGAGAGAGAAGGTGTTTTTTCATAAGTTATCTATTAATTCTGTTATAGATTGCTGTTGAAGGTACTTCTTCCGAAGTTCGATGTCGTCCTCTGTAAATGGCTTTTGTGCATATAGATTGCAAAGGGCGATTATTTCATCCGCTTTAGTTCCCACAAGGCAGAGTAATTCATATTCTGTACCTTCTATCATAGGCGGGTTGACGATAACATGGCGTCCGTTATAAAGGACGTTGAGCAGTTTGAGTTTGATACCTGTAGCCTGAAAAGTGACGAGGAGATGTATCTGTGCTTCGCGTATGAGGGTGTCTAATTCTTCAGTGGTCGGGCTGGGTATGAGCTGTACGTTAGTTGCATTTTTGGCTGCGTTTGTCAGTTCGCGCGAGGGAGAGTTGCCGGCAATAATAACAGGCAGACATGTAGCGGGCGCTATCTCACGGATGATATAAATTGCGGCTTTCTCATTCTCCTCAACGGCGAGATTTCCGTGGTACAGGATGTATTGCTTCCCTATTCCTGTTGCGGAACGGAGTTCTGTGTTTCCGTGAAAACAGGCTACATACCGAGTCCGTACTTTTGGGTATGCTTTTTGGAAATACGCTTCGTCTTGATGTGCTAAAGCCCATATTTCCGTTGCTTGATTCAAACAACGCTCGAAGCGTTTAAGCCGGATAGATTCGATAAAATAAAATAGTTTCTTCCATAGATTTGTTGAGGCATGGCCTAAGGCACGATAGTAGTCGTGCTCGACATTGCACTCGCGGAAATATTTCTTACGGGACTTTAGTGCAGGATGATTCATGAGCGCACAACTAACCAAGCCTTCGAACAAGATGGGGTAGTTATCTGCCAGGAGTCGCGGCAGTAATTGCTGATGAGTCCGGCTGGCAACCGTATAAGGAGTGATTGAACAATGCGGGAGCAGCCCTTTTTTACGGGGGTAATAATATACTTTCTCGCAGAGATTTTCCAATTCCTGCGAACGATGCTCTTCTCCCTTATAGAAGCAATGAAGCGTAATGTGTACTCCTTCTTTTGCCAGAGTTTGAATACGGTAGAATACATCTATTGCTCCTCCATATGATGGAGGATATGGGTTATCGAAACAGATGATATGTAAGTGTTTGCTCATATGATTTCGTTTAAAAGCAGTTGTTCAAACTGCTGTGCCTGGTATTGGCGCGTGAAAAGGCGTTTCTTGTCTTGGTTAACAGCTTGCCGCGTGAAACCCTTGGTCTTCCATTCGTCGTATTTCTCTAAAATGAAATCCGCTACTTCTTGTGCGTTCGTTCCTGCCAAACCGGCGTTGGTCTCTTTGATCACTTGCGCCAGGCACTCCTCATCGCTCCGCACGCACAAAACCGGTTTCTCCACACCGAGCGCCTCAAAGAACTTCGTCGTCATGATACCATGTGCGCCGCTAATACTTGCGCGGTTGGTCAGCACTAACAATATAGAGCCGGAATGCAACAGAGCCGGTACTTCTGTGGGGGGCACGTAGTTATGGTATTCCATGTAGTGCGAAACATGGTATTGTTGTGCCAGAAGTTGAATCTGTTTCTGTCCGGCATCATTGGTGTACCATTTCACTTTCAAAGGTAGATCCAATGTCTGCAACGCCTCCATCAAAATGGTCGGATCCTGCATCCTTTGCTCGTACAAGCGTCCGACGTACGAGATTGTAAACGTATCTGAAGGCAGATCTTGCGGGAAGAATACGTTCTCGTCAAAACCATTGTAGATCAGGCGCGTGTTCGCATTGTATTTCTTCAGAAACTCTTCATGCCACGGCGATACGCATGTCAGCGTTTGCGCTTTGCGGATGATGCTATTCCGGCGGGCGATATTCACATTCCGATACCAGTTTCTGAACGGTCTTACCCACCATTGCCGGTGACTTTGGTATTGTGCGCCGGGTACTTGTTCGTCTATGTCCCGCAAGTCCACATGGAGCGGTATATGTCGCTCTCGGGCTATGTCCAACGCCGCCCGCAGCGGAAACGTGGAAAAGGTGCAACAGAAAACGAGGTCATATTGTTTTCCCTGTATAGCCTTTCGGACTTGGCGTGAGAAAGAGCGGTTTCTCCAGTCCGTGAGCAAACTCCAGATACTCTTAGCAATCCACTCCCACTGGGATTTTGTTCGATAGATCTTGATCTCGTGAATAGGATATGCGTGCTCGAAAGTCAGTTCTTCCCCGTGCTCCGTATAGACATCTATATTCCATCCGATGGATGCCAGATGGTCGCATAAACAACGAATCCGGGGTGTATATGCCGGCGGAGTGAACGGATCGCACAATATGAGCACGTTGGGCGTCATCGCAAGATATTGAGGATATTTGTGTAAATCGTTTTATGCCACGAGTTATTGGTGGGGTTGGAGTTGTGCCAAAGGAGACACAGGTCGCCGCGGTGCATTTTCACTTTGTCGATGATGCGCTCGCAGAGGAAATAGGCTTCGTCCTCAGTCAAATTCATGTAATTGTCATTGCTCAGGGTACAATCCATGATATTCAGGGGATGCAACGTGAGCGGCGTGAGAGTCATCGTTTGGGGATTGATCCATCGCACGGCACGCGTGGTCTGTAAACGGAAACCCGCCTGATCGGCAAAACCCATGGTGAAATCATCGGTGTAGCCTGCATCAGCAAGACGTTGCATCTGGTCAATGTCGCATCGCAGGTAGTGCGCGCGGTACATGCGGCTGTATTTGATCTTAGGCAGATAGCCGTAGTAACTGCCATGAATAGCCATAAACGCATTGCTGTTCCGCAGCAGTTTCTTGAGTTGTTTCCAGTCCCTGCCGCGCAGACAGTACTGCGGATAATCATAGCCGAAACCGCGGGTGTGCTTCACAAAATAGATCACTTCTGCGCCGGGCACGCGTCCGTCCTGCGCTATGAGCCAGGGGAACGTATAAACCGGATCGTTGTGGATGTTCTTGAGTGACTGCCACACTTGCTCTTTCTCGCCGCGCAACAATCCGCCTATTAATCCGCGCAGATGGCGGTATTGCGAGATGGAATCAATATCGTGGGTGAGGTAAATATGTCCGAAACCGTTCTCCGGCATCGCCACATTGAGCAGTTTGAGCAACAGACGCGCATGTTCGTCCAAAGACGGAATTTGCAAGCGGTTGTTCTGGCCTAAAATGGAGTATTTGGCGGCAAAACGTCCGTGCTCATCCCGCTGCGGATTGATGAGTTCTTCCGCGCGCGATATATAGAAGAAGGTGTTATACACGATGTCCGTGCGGATGATAGCTTTGTCCTTTGCCGGTTGCTCGACCACCACACGACCCGTCTCCGGCAGGATAATATCCTTGTCCAAATGACCGTTGGGCACAATGATCACGTCGTGCGTTTCCAAGGCTTTCTCGTCCGCCGTGTAAGCTACCCGCGCTGCGGCTTCTTCATCGCCGTAACACAGCCATGTGATGATGTAATTAACAATCTCGTTCATATTTGCGCATTTTCACATTTTCACAGATTCACTCATTCACTCAGTATTTCCCATTCGTACATCTTCTGCTCTATCTGGTGTTTGATGGATTCGTATTTCTGGAAGTTTTCCTGTGTCTGATTTTCGGGCAGGGAAAGGATTTGCTCCATTTCAGCCTGCTTCTCTTCGAGTGCTGCGATGGCGTTTTCCACCTCGGCAATCTGTTTCTCTTTTTTGCGTTTCTCCGCTGCTGCGGCTTTTTGCGCCGCGTAGTCCAACTTTGCCGTAGTAGGCTCAACGTTGGCGTTGACGGTCGGTATGCCGTCGGTAGGTCGTCGGTATGTCGTTGGGTTCATCTGTGTGTTGGAACGTTCGAGTTCGTGCAGGGAGTCGATTCGTTTGGCGCGGAGGAAATCGTATATGCCACCGAGGTGCTCTTTCACTCTTCCGCCGCCGAATTCATACACTTTGGAGACAAGTCCGTTGAGGAAATCGCGGTCGTGTGAGACGCAGATGAGCGTGCCGTCAAAGTCCTGCAGTGCGGCTTTGAGCACATCTTTGGATTGCATGTCCAGGTGGTTTGTCGGCTCATCGAGGATGAGGAGATTGCAAGGCTCGAGGAGTAATCGGATCATCGCCAAACGGCTTCTCTCACCTCCGGAGAGCACTTTGACTTTCTTTTCGGATGCTTCTCCGCCGAACATGAATGCGCCGAGGATGTCGCGTATCTTGGTTCGTATATCGCCAACTGCCACGTAATCAATGGTCTCGAAAACGGTTTTGTTCTCGTCCAAGAGTGCAGCTTGGTTTTGTGCGAAATAGCCGATCTTGACGTTATGACCTATTTTGAGCGTGCCTAAATAGTCCAACTGGCCCATGATACATTTGACGAGCGTAGTTTTTCCTTCGCCGTTTTTGCCCACAAAGGCTACTTTTTCTCCCCGTCGGATGGTGAATGTGACGTCATGGAAGACGTTGTGTTCGCCGAAATCTTTGCGCAGATCCTCAATGATTATCGGGAAATCGCCGCTTCTGGGAGCCGGCGGGAAACGCAAGTTCAGGCGGCTGGTATCCTCTAAATCGACTTCCAAACGCTCTAATTTCTCCAGCTGTTTGATGCGGCTTTGTACTTGTACCGCCTTGGTTGCTTTGTATCGGAAGCGTTCAATGAAATCTTCCGTTTCGGCGATCATCTTTTGCTGGTTTTGGTATGCGCGTACTTGTTGGTCATGGCGCTCCTTACGCAGGGCGACAAACTGCGAATAGGGTACATTATAGTCGTATATGCGCCCGAGCGTGATTTCTATAGTCCGGTTGCATACATTGTCAATGAATGCGCGGTCGTGGCTGACCATCAGCACGGCACTCTGTCCGGCTTTGAGGAAATCTTCGAGCCACTGAATCGACTCGATGTCCAAGTGGTTTGTGGGCTCGTCCAAGAGTAATACGTCCGGGTGTTGAAGGAGAATTTTCGCCAACTCGATACGCATTCTCCAACCGCCGGAGAACTCCGAACATGGCCTTTCAAAATCTTTGCGTTCAAAGCCCAAACCGATGATGGTTCGGTCCATTTCGGCGATGAAACGAGCCTGTTCGCTTTCCTCGGAACCGTTAAAAGCAGTCATTACCTCTTCGCGCAAGGTCTTGCCGTCATGGTGAAGCATGACCTGCGGCAGATAACCGATGGTGATGTCTGCCTCGCGGCTGATGGTACCGCCTGTGGGCTGATACTCGCCGGCGATGATGCGCAGCAAAGTGGTTTTTCCCGCGCCGTTCTTGCCCACTAACGCAATGCGCTCCTTTCGGTTGATAAGGAACGAAATGTCGTCCAGCACAGGCCGTGACGCAAACTCCATGCTCAAATGACTGACAGTGATCATTGGTTATTTGCTTTTTTTTCGATTTGTTTGTTTATCACGCGCCAAAGAACCATGGTCAGCGCCGTAGCAAATGTAAAATCGGAAATGAGTAATACCCAGAAATTCCAGTTTCTGCCGATGATCGCCCACGCGATAAAAAGGAGGCTGACGGTAAGCAGCACGCAGGTTGTCTGTACGTGGTTCAAGCCCGTACGGAGAAGCAGGTGGTGGATGTGGTTCTTGTCCGGCTGGAACGGAGAACGGTGTTGTTTGATACGCGTCAGACTGACGCGGATGGTGTCAAAAATAGGAACTGTCAACACGCAGATAGCTACTGCCGGAGCTGCGTTCATCTGCAACCATTCCGGCACCTCGTGGTATGCGTTTATTTCGCAGAATTGGAAAACAAACGCTGTGATCAGATAGCCCAAGAGCAGACTTCCCGAGTCACCCATGAAGATCTTTTCCCGATGTCCGAAGACGTTGTAAATGAAGAATACCGCCAATGCTCCGATCATGCAGATGCCCAGAACAGACCATGCATTCTCTCCCGCCAAACCAAAATAGATGGCGAAGAAAAGGCAGTACAGGATACCCAAACCGCTGGCTAATCCGTCCACGCCGTCGATCAGGTTAATGGCGTTGATGATGGCGATCAGGATGAACATAGAGAGTAAATAGCTGGGGATGATACCTATTTCGGTGATCCCGAAAATACCGTGCAGATGGGTGATCCGCAGGTCCGCAAATCCCACCAACGCAATGCCGGCAAAGGTCTCGCCGAGCAGTTTGGCGGTCGGGGTCAATACCAACACATCGTCAATGAAACCCACTGCCATAATCGCAAAAAGCCCGATGAGGAAGAACTGACTCTGGTTCAGCTGGTCGTATTCGAAAAGGAGATACGTGAGCATGAAGCTGAAGCATATATTCAGTCCGCCGATGTTGGGTACATAGCCGGTGTGGCTGGTTCGTTTGTTAGGACGAACGACAAACCCTTTTGCCTTTGCAATCCGTACGATAAACGGCATTCCGATCAGCCCCAGCAGGAAACTGATAAAACCGATCAGGTAACTATGTGCTAAAAAGAAATCTTGAATCATTGTGCATCTAACTGTTCGTAAATAGAGTTGTTGCTGATGAACTCCGGCACGATCTGTTTCATCAGTTTCACGGTGGTGAACGACTTACTGCGTGTGGTAGTGGTTATCGTCGTTGCGGTGGTGATCAACTCGTCAATATCTTTGCTTACCTCGTCAAAATCGAACTCACGCACACGCGCCACCATGATTTTCTCGTTGGTAGTCGGCAGTGTGGTCTCTTTCTGGTTCAGCAACTCTTCGTAGAGTTTTTCTCCCGGACGAAGCCCCGTGAACTCGATCTGTATATCTTTCTCCGGCGTGTAACCTGCCAAACGGATCATGTTACGCGCTAAATCCAAGATTTTCACCGGTTTGCCCATATCGAAGACGAAAATCTCTCCGCCGTTGCCTAAGGTACTGGCTTCCATGACGAGGCAGCAAGCCTCGGGAATAGTCATGAAATAGCGGATGATGTTGGGGTGCGTGACGGTGACCGGTCCGCCGGCGGCGATCTGTTTGCGGAAGTACGGAATGACAGATCCGTTGCTTCCTAACACGTTGCCGAAACGGGTGGTGATGAATTTTGTGCAGTTCTCGTTCTCCGCGTGCAGTTTCTTGAAGAGCGACTGCACGTAGATCTCCGCGATACGCTTGCTGGCGCCCATGATATTGGTGGGGTTGACCGCCTTGTCGGTGGAGATCATCACAAACCGCTGAACGCCGTATTTGACAGCCATGTCCGCCATGTTCTTCGTTCCTAAAACGTTAGCTTGAACAGCCTCGTTCGGGAAATCTTCCATCAACGGCACATGTTTGTAAGCCGCTGCGTGATAGACTACATCCGGTCGCATTTCGCTGAAGATCTGCTCCACGCGGACACGGTTTCGCACATCGCCGATAACCGGAATGAAACGTTTGTCCGGGAACGCATTTTGCAACTCTAATGTCAAATCATGCAGCGGTGATTCCGCCATCTCAAACAGAATAGTGACCTGCGGGTCGTATTTCTGCACTTGGCGCACTAACTCGCTACCGATACTGCCTGCCGCTCCGCTGACCAACACCACTTTACCGCTGATGATCTGACGCACATTGTCGGTATCGACATTGATCTGCGGACGCTCCAGGAGGTCCTCTATCTTGATCGAGTCAATGCGCCCGATGCGCTCTGCGTCTATCTGATCCACATTGTCGAATTGGGTGAAATAGGGTGTTGTCAGAATGTGTATGTTATGGTCAATGAATACTTGCAGATCCTTGGACGGATTGATATGCTTCATCTTCAGCGGCGAAACGATCACATGTTTGATGCGACGCGTATCCATCCAGTGGAACAACTTTTCGTCCAGTTTGCGTACGCGCAGGCCTGCCAGATCATAGCCGGAGCGCTCGTCCTCGTCGCTGATAAATCCCACCGGACGATAAGGCGCATTCTCCGACGAACGAAGCATTTTGGCAATCGCCACACCGGCGGACTGCGTGCCGTAAATCATCACCCGCGGGCTGCCCGAACTGCGTTGAACAACCTCGTATATTGTCTTCACACCCACACGCAGGACGAACAGAAGCACGAACGATACCGGCATATAGAACAGCACAACGGTGTTCAATACCGGGTGATAACCTGCCGTATAGTCCATCGTCAAGTTGATCAACAACAACACAATGCCCGCACTGAGTGTGGACAGCAGGATCTTGATCATGTCTATGAACGTGGAGTAACGCAGGATACCCGAATAGGTGTGAAACGCCCAGAATGAGAGCACCTGAACGCCCATTACGATGCAGTATTGCAGACCTATATTGGTGGACTGTTCGGCTAAACGTACGTAGTTAAAAAAGCCGCTTCCTACCCATACACTCAGCCAATAAGCTATGCTGCAAAGGGTTAAATCCAGTAGCAGCACACCCCAGCGAGGCAGGTAACTCATCTGCGGGAGATGAGAAAAGATGTCGGAGCGACGAAGCTCATTTAGATTGTTTTTTTTCATAATTGGTATTAATTATTTTAGCAAGGTATTTGCCTGTAAAACTTTGTTCACATTGTGCTATTTCTTCCGGAGTACCGGTACAAACGATGTTTCCGCCTTCTTTGCCTCCTTCCGGTCCCAAGTCGATCACATGGTCCGCGGCGAGGATGACAGCGGGGTTATGCTCGATGATTATGACGGTGTGACCTTTGCTCACCAACCGGTTCAAGGCTTGGAGCAGCACTTCAATATCGCGGTGGTGCAGACCTGTGGTCGGTTCGTCGAACACAAAAATAGTCGGTTGGCTGTCCTCTTGCGCCAAGAACGAGGCTAACTTGACGCGTTGGCTCTCACCGCCGGAGAGAGTACTGCTGCTCTGACCTAACTGCACATAGCCGATTCCCACGTCCTGCAAAGGCTTGAGCCTGCGCACGATCTTGGCGCAGTCAGGGTCTTCGCTGAAGAACTCCACCGCCTGATTAACCGTCATGCAAAGGATGTCGTAAATGTTCTTGCCGCGGTAGTGAACGTCTAAGATGTCCTGTTTGAAACGTTTGCCGTGGCATTGTTCACATTCCAACACCAAGTCCGCCATGAACTGCATCTCAATTGTGATCGTTCCTTCGCCTTGACAGGTCTCGCATCGGCCGCCGGGGGTATTGAAACTGAAATGCGCCGGCGTCAGCCCCAACTGCTTGGAGAGCGCCTGTTCGGAGAACAGACGGCGGATCTCGTCATACGCTTTGAGGTACGTCACCGGGTTACTGCGGGTGGAACGGCTCAGCGGGTTTTGGTCCACAAACTCAATGTCTTTCATCAAGTGCAAACTGCCCTTTAGATGCCCGAAATCGCCCGTGTGCTCGGCATAAGCGCCGCCGTAATGTTTCTTGAGGGCAGGGTAGAGCACCTTGCTCACCAGACTTGATTTGCCGCTTCCGCTTACGCCGGTTACTACCGTCATGACGTGCAGCGGAAAACGGACCGTCAGGTTCTTGAGGTTGTTCTCGCACGCGCCTTCGATCTCAATATAGTTGTTCCAATGCCGCCTTTGCTCAGGGATTTGGAACGTGAACAACTCCGGTCTGGGCTTGCCCTCATACACCACTTCGCCGCCGTGTCTGCCGGCGTTGGGACCGATCTCGATGATATGATCCGCCGCGGCTATGATGTCTTCGTCGTGCTCCACTACGACGATCGTGTTGCCCAGATCGCGTAACTCTTTGAGCACGCGGATCAGGCGTTCCGTGTCGCGCGGGTGAAGACCGATGGACGGCTCGTCCAGCACGTACAGCGAACCCACCAAGCTGCTTCCTAACGATTTAGCCAGATTGATACGCTGGCTCTCACCGCCGGAAAGAGTGTTGCTCTGACGGTTCAGAGTCAGATAACTCAGCCCCACATCGTGCATGAACTGTAACCGGCTCTTGATCTCCACTAACAGCATCTCTGCCGTTTGTTGCTCAATGGGGCGCAGTTCGATATGCTCGAACCATTCCTGCAACTCGGAGATCGGCATGGAGCATAACTCCTGTATGCTCTTTCCGTTCACCAGCACATAACCGGCTTCCGGCCGTAGATGCAAACCGTGACAGACAGGACAAGTCGTCCTGCCTTTGAAGCGGGCTAACATCACTTTGTATTGGATCCGGTTGTATTGCTGGCTCTCCAGTTCATGGAAGAACTTGTTCAGCCCCCGGAAGTATTGGTTGCCTGTCCAGATCAGATGCTTCTGCTCCGGGCTGAGGGCGTAGAACGGCGTATGAATCGGGAAATCAAACTCTGAGGCATGATACACCAATTCATTGTTCCATTCCTGCATTTTCTCGCTTTGCCAGCAGGCAATCGCGCCTTCGTAGATCGACTTGGACTTATCGGGAACGACCAAATCCTCATCAATGCCCATCACAATACCCACACCCTTGCATTCCGGGCAAGCACCGATCGGGTTATTGAAATCGAACAGGTGTTCGCTGGGCTCCATGAAGTGGATACCATCCGCCTCAAAGCGCTCGGAGAACACTTTTTCTTTCTTATCGACCCATATCCGGCATTCGCCTTGTCCCTCAAAGAACGCCGTTTGTACGCTGTCCGCAAAACGGTTGCTGGTCGCCGGCTCTTTATCGACCACAATGCGGTCCACCAGCAGGTATGCCTCTTTGCCGGCTATCTTCTCATACGTGTTCTCGTCCAGACGGATTGTGTCGCCTTCCGCCATCATACGGCTGAAACCCTGGCTCTGCCACAAAGCCAACTGCTCTTGCAGACTGCGGCCTTCCGGCAGGATGATCGGACTCAGCAGATACAGCCTTGTACCCTTCGGCTGCTCTTCCATGTACCGCACTACGTCGCGGATCGTGTTCTTCTTCACTTCCTCTCCGCTCACGGGCGAGTACGTGTGCCCTACGCGCGCGTACAATAATTTGAGATAGTCGTAAATCTCCGTCACTGTGCCAACGGTAGAACGGGGATTACGGCTTGTCACTTTCTGTTGGATAGCGATGGCAGGAGGAATACCCTCTATCTTTTCGACATCGGGTTTCTGCATCCTGCCCATGAACTGCCGGGCATAAGCGCTCAGGCTTTCGACGTATCGTCGCTGCCCTTCCGCATACAGCGTGTCGAACGCCAGCGAACTCTTGCCGCTACCGCTCACACCTGTTATCACCACCAATTTGTTGCGCGGTATATCTACCGACACATGTTTCAAATTGTGCGTTTCCGCCCCTTCAATATGAATATATTCCTCACTCAATGATCATTTGTGCCTTGTGCATTGTGAAAATTTGGCTTGCCAAATAATCGTGCCCTTCAGGGCTAAGAATTGTGCCTTGTCACTTCGTAGCGTTGTAAGCTCTCTCCTTCAACTCCAAGAACCGTGCGCTGGTTGTGTCCATCATCGCCGGACTAAGCTTCGGTACACGGATCGGAGTGCCGACTGCAATCTTACTTGGGTTGTTCAGTTTATCTTTGTTTGCTTCGTACAAATAAGGCCAGTAAGCCTTATCGCCGTAGTATTTCTTGGATATCCATGCCAAGCGGCTACCCGGTGTTAACTCTTCCGTCAGCAGCAACTCGTCGTATGTCCACTCTTCTTCCGGGACCACCTCCTCTATAACGATTTCCGGCGCGATACTCTCTTCCTCTGCGGCAACAACCTGTTCCGTTTGCGGCTTGTCTTTAGCAAACTCCTCTAACCATTGGCTGAATCGGTTGCGAAGGAAGAAATAACCGATTAACAACAACAGCAACAGAATGACCACACAGATCAGCGTGTCACGCAGGAAATGGTATTTCTTTTTCGGTTTCTCAGGTGTTTTGGGCGCTTTGGGAGCTTCCGGCTCAACAACCACCTCTGCCGGTTTCTCTGCAACCACTTCCGCCGGTTTCTCTTCCACTACCTCTGCCGGTTTCTCCTCCACTACCTCTGCCGGTTTCTCAACAATCACCGGCTCTTCTTTCATTACCGGTTTCTCATGCTTCGTTGCGTTTCCCTTTTTCATATCGGTATCGTTTGTTTCGGTTTTTCCCTCTTTCTCTTTATTGGGGGTCTGACCCAATTCGCCTAATATATCTACGATTTCTATGGCTTGTGCGCCTAATTTCTTGAGCGGGTCAATCTCTTTTGCCTCTTCCTCCTGCGCATAACTGTCTGCTCCCGGACGTCCTTCCACCAACTCTTTCACACCTGCCTCCGGTGTAAAGTTCACTTTCGTGTAACCATCGATCGTGATCTCCGCTCCGGTCGTTACGTCCACGCTCTTACGGGCTGCCACGGATTGTAACTTAAATGTTCCCAAACCGTTCACTTTCACCTGTTTGTCCTGTTTCAAGGCTTCGAGTAACTGCGTAGTAAAAGCATTCAGAAAGCTGTTTGCTTCCTTCTCGCTGATATCGGCACGTGTCATTAACGCGCGGCGTAATTCTGTCCAACTAAGTTTATTGTCAGCCATATATTAGAGCTTTTTAAATTCATCTTTGATGGTACTCGCAGGCCGGAATACCACTTGGTTTTTACTGGGGATAACGTTTCTCTCTCCGGTTCTCGGATGAACGATCACGCGGGCATTGCGCTCTTTGATTTCCAACGAGCCCAAACCCTGTAACTGAACCGCCTTACCCGACATCAGACTCTCGCGGATAATAGCGTTTGTTGTACTGAGTAAGTTTTCCGTATCTTTCTTACTCATGCCCGCCTCGGAGGCGATCATCCCTATTAATTCTTTTGTTAGCATATTAATTGTGAATTGTGCATTGTGCATTGTGCATTGTCAATTATTTCTCCGTACAGGTCAAACTCCTCAGCCTTGGTGATCTTCACATCTACAAACTCTCCAATGTGCATTGTGAATTGTGCATTGTGCATTGGTATCAGCACTTCGCAATCCACTTCCGGGCTGTCGTATTGTGTCCTGCCGATAAAGTATTCACCTTCCTCGCGGTCGATGATCACGCGTTGTGTCGTTCCCACTTTCTCCGCCATCAGTTCGCCGCTTATCTGCTGCTGGATAGCCATCAGCTCTTGCACGCGCGCGTCCTTAATATCTTGCGGTATATCGTCTTTGTAGTGCTTGTTGGCGTACGTGCCCTCTTCGTCCGAGTAGGCAAAACAGCCCATTCGGTCAAAACGCATTTCTTGCACCCATTGTTTCAGTTCCTCAAAATCTTCTTCCGTCTCTCCGGGGTGTCCCACCAACAGGGTCGTCCGGATGCAAATGCCCGGCACTTGTTCGCGTATTTTCCGTATCAACGCGTCCTGTTCCGCGCGGGTGATATGCCGTCTCATCAGTCCCAACATATGGTCCGTACAATGTTGCAAAGCGATGTCCAAGTATTTGCACACGTTCGCGTGTCTTGCCATCACTTCCAACAACTCCTCGGGGAAATCAGTCGGGTAAGCGTAATGTAACCGGATCCATTCCACACCCTCTATCTGTGCCATTTGGTCTATCAGTTCCGGCAACAGGTGCCGTTTTTCGAGATCTAACCCGTAACTGCTCAGATCCTGTGCGATGACATTGATCTCCTTCACGCCCTGACTCACCAGCCATCTCACTTCGTCCAATATCTCCTCCATCGGTCGGCTGGTATGTCTGCCTGTGATCAGCGGTATGGCGCAATACGAACACATCCGGTTGCATCCCTCGCTGATCTTCAGATAAGCATAGTGTCTCGGTGTCGTCAATTTCCGCTCATACGAAGCACATCCTTCCGCGGGCTTCGTCAATTTTGCCGGATAGCATCCGGCCTCAGTCCCCTCTCCTTGGGAGAGGGTTAGGGTGAGGTTTTCAAAATCGAATTTTCCAAAATATTCATCCACTTCCGGCAGTTCTTCCTCCAGTTCCGCGCGATACCGTTCGCTCAGGCAGCCCATGACGATCAGTTTCCGCAGTTTGCCTTTTTTCTTCCGTTCCGCCATTTGGAGGATCATGTTGATACTCTCCTCCTTGGCGTCGCCGATGAATCCGCACGTGTTGATCACGCACACTTCGCCTTTGGGCTCTTCGGGGTCATGCACACATCGCCAGCCTGCCGCCTCCAACTGCCGCATCACGCGCTCTGCATCCACTAAGTTCTTCGAGCACCCTAACGTTATAAAATCTACTACGCCTTTCTGCATACTTCTTCTCCCTCCCCTGATGGGAGGGTCGGGGAGGGGTTCTTTAATTTCCCAAGTCGCAATGGAACTTCAGCCGCACGAGCCGCACATGCATCTCGTCGTAGTAGTCTTCGCCTAATTCCTCCATCGCCTTTTGGATATTATCATCGTCGGCGTTCTTGAAATAATTGTATATGTCGGCTTCCTCGTCCGGATCTACCACTTCTTTGATGAAATAATTGATGTTGATCTTCGTTCCGCTGAACACAATCGCCTCCAATTCGTCCATCATCTCTTCCATGGACATACCGTTGCTCTCTGCCAAGTCGTCGAGGTCCACACGCCGGTCGATCGCCTGAATGATCTGTTTCTTGCGGGTGCTCTTCTTGGCTACCGTACGGATACGCATATCGTCCGGGCGGATGATCTCGTTTTCGTCCACGTATTCCTTGATCACGCGCAGGAACTCGTCGCCGTAACGTTTCGCCTTAGCCACACCCACACCCGGAATGAGCAGCAACTCATCCATCGTGATAGGATAGGTGGTAGCCATCGCTTCCAGACTCGGGTCCTGGAAAATAACGAACGGCGGCACTTCGCTCTTCTTTGCTACCTTGCGGCGTATATCTTTCAAGATCGAGAACAGCACTTCGTCCGCGGCAGCACAGGTAGCTCCTGCGCCGTCCATCAGATCCTCATCCTCGTCATGTACCTCTATCGGCACTTCGAATTTACCCGGCTTGCGGATGAATTTCGTACCTTCCTTGGTCAACTTCAAATCGCCGTATGAATCGACATCCTTTGTGATCATGCCGACCAGCAATGCTTGCCTCAAAATGGCATGCAGCGTGCTCTCCTCCTCGTCACTCGCAGCGCCGAAGTTCTCCAATTCGTCGTGGTGATAACTCATCACTTCCGCGGTCTGGTTGCCGTGCAGAATATCTACAATATGCTCCGCTTTGTGCTTCTCGTTCACTTGCTGGATGGTCTCCAATGCCAACTGCAGCAACTCGCTCGCATCTACTTTCTTGTACGTCTTGCGGCAGTTGTCGCAGTTACCGCATTTCTCCTCGTTGTATTCCTCGCCGAAGTAGTGCAGCAGCAGTTTCCGCCGGCAGATTGTACTCTCCGCATAGCTCTGCGTCTCAAACAGCAACTGGTTGCCGATGCCGATCTCTTTCGGCGTCTTGTCTTTCTGGAAACGGCGCAAACGCTCGATGTCGTCCGGGCTGTAGAAACAGAGGCAGTAACCCTCGCCGCCGTCACGGCCTGCGCGACCTGTCTCCTGATAATAGCCCTCCAGACTCTTCGGAATGTCGTAATGTACCACAAACCGCACATCCGGCTTGTCGATACCCATACCGAAAGCGATGGTGGCTACAATCACCTGGCATTCTTCCATCAGGAACGCATCCTGGTTTGCGCTTCGCGTTGCTGCATCCATGCCGGCGTGATAGGCTCTCGCACTAATACCGTTCACTTGCAGCACTTGTGCCAAGTCTTCCACTTCCTTGCGCGCGAGACAATATACTATACCGCTTTTTCCTTCCATCCCGCGGATGAAACGGACTAAGTCTTTATCTACGTCAGCCGTCTTTGGGCGTACTTCGTAATACAGGTTCGGGCGGTTGAAACTGCTCTTGAACACCGTTGCGTCCGGCATCCCTAAGTTCTTCTGAATGTCCTTCTGCACTTTCGGCGTAGCCGTAGCCGTCAACGCGATGATCGGCGCTTTGCCGATACGTTGTACCATACTGCGGATCTGGCTGTACTCCGGACGGAAATCGTGACCCCATTCCGAGATACAATGTGCCTCATCTACGGCGTAGAAACTGATCTTCACGCCTTGCAGGAAGTCCACGTTCTCTGCTTTCTGCAAACTCTCGGGTGCCAAATACAGCAACTTCGTCTTGCCGGATAATACATCCTCTTTGACCGCTGCTATCTCCGGCCTGCTCAAACTCGAGTTGATGAAATGTGCCACGCCTTCTACCTCCGAGTAGTTGCGCATGGCATCCACTTGGTTTTTCATCAATGCGATCAGAGGCGAGATAACAATCGCCATACCGTCCATAATCAGCGACGGTAACTGGAAACAAAGACTCTTACCGCCGCCGGTTGGCATCAGTACGAATGTGTCTTTTCCTTCCATTACGTTTCTGATAATGGCTTCTTGGTTGCCTTTGAACGTATTAAATCCGAAATACGTTTGCAGCGCCCCAACTAATTCCTCATGTGTTATATCCATAATTTTTTCGTATATTCCTTTTGTCATCTTCTCTTCCCCCTTTAGGGCGGGTGAAGGGCTTTGCCCGATCGAGCGTCCAAAGGACGGTCGTAGAACAAAGTGAGGGGGTCTTTCCCTTTTCCTCAATTTGGCTGCAAAGATACAACAAATTTTGCACATATGCAAGCGTTCGGGCATTTTTTTTGAAAAAAAAAGCGATTTATCGCGATTATTAGTATGTCGAACGGTTATTGGGAGCTTGCTCACAGATAATTGTCCGGCATACTAATAAGCAGGGACGTTTGTCCCTTTTTTCAAAAAAAAATGCCCGCCCTTGCTTATGTTCAGCAAAATGCGAAAGTATTTTCGGAGGATTCCTTGTTTGCTTTGCAAATAAGGGCGTGCCGAAGTACTACAAATTTTGCATATATGCCCGCCCTTGCTTATGTCCGGCAAAATGCGAAAGTATTTTCGGCGGGTGGAGAAGCCAATTGACTTTTGGCTTCGAAAAGGGAAGGCTGTCGGGGAGACAAAGCTGACCGAGAATTGCGGGAGGGCCGAAGTACTACAAATTTCCCATATACGCAATTATTTTTTTCTTTTCGTTCACAAAGGAAACAAAGGACACAAATTATTTCTTTAAGTCAAAAATTACCAAAAATGTTCTTTCATTTTCACTCCCGAAACCGTTCCTCCAATTCCTTCATTCTTGCTATTAATTGCTCAAAGGGCAACTTCTCCCCGTAGATCATAGTTCCGCTCATCCGCTGATAATCTTCTTTCCATTCACGCATCCAGCGTTCCGGCGGCGTAAGGCACAACTCCGCGCGCATATGTTCATTATAATCTACTCCCGCCATCGCGGTAAAAGCCATCCGATGCTGACGAATATGCTCCCATAATGCATCATCCTTCACCGCCGCTATTGCAAACGGCTTATCCATCATTCGCTCTATGTCATACAAGTGCCGGCTCCTGCGGTTGGCCGACAATGACTCGCGCTCAATAGAGAACAACTCATGCAGCAGAAATACCTTCTCCAAGAATGTCTTTTGCGGAGCAGCTACGCTAATCGCTACATTCTTATAATCCTCTACCGGCAACACTTCCGATACCATACTGCGGCATATAATCTCCTCCGTCGGCTCTATCAACGAACGAGCACCCACTTCCAATTTCACTACTGGCTGCACGTACGATATGGAACTTTCTTCGTATAAACTGCGGTAATACAGACTGATCACGCGCGGTTCGGGATATGTACCGTCACCCTCGCCATCCGGCTGTACTTCCAACCGGCACTCACCCGATAAACCTGCATCGTCCAACGCCTGCTGCAACCACCCGGCTAACTCTTGAGCTACAAACAACGACGAATGCTTGCGCAAACTCTTGATCTGCTTCTTCGTCGGCAAATCCGTCAGTCCGAAATAAGCAGGATTGATAGCCAAGTCAATATCCTCCGAAAAACGCTCTATTAGGTTCCATCCCTTGCTCAAACTCGTTCCTCCCTTGAATACCAACTGATCCGCAATCTCCAGATCAAACACGATGTTCAATATTTGGCTCACCCACCAATCTTTCTCTATAATCGGCTCGGGCAATCCCTTTTTCTGAGCGGTCAGCAAAAAGGCCTGACGACGCTGCTCGTCTGTGTATTTCAAAAATGCAACCATAATTTAGCTATTATCTATCGCCTCCATCGCGATTGTTTGTACCCAATCCGGCATCAGTGCCAAATCGTGCTGAATGCTATGTCTGTCCTCTTTCTGCAATAGGGCTAATACATGCGCCTTCTGCTCCTCTGTCAGATGCTCCCTTCCAATCTCCTTCAGCGCAAAGGTTACCAGCATCGCAGTCCTGTTCTGAAAGGCAATATTCCGCAAAGCAGTATGCACAAACTGCATCGTATGACCATCTGCCAACTCAATACTCCTTGTCCGACCGCTCGTCAGATATACAAACCGCATTGGTAACTGCTCCGATAGTCCTAACCGGTTCAACGCATGAACACCCGTCGGAACGATCTTAGCCCGCTCTTTCTTTGCTATCGCATTGGCTATATCGTCATACGATGGTGGCAAATAACCCGTGCCCCAAACCTTGTCTTTCTTCGGATAGCAATATATCCCGCGAGAAACCCGAACCACGTGACCTTGTTTCTCTAATTGTTCTAATGCTTTTTGCACCCTTTTGGGATTCGAATAGTGCGCATAATCGTCCTTTGTGAACACCACACCCCTGCCGCGTTTTTTCAAACTCGTTAATATATCATTATCAACACTTTCCATACTATTTTTCTCCTGAATTTTTTCGCTAATTTGTATATATATTTGCGAAAATCGCTGCAAAGATACAACAAATTTTGCACATATGCAAGCGTTCGGGCATTTTTTTGAAAAAAAAGCGATTTATCGCGAATTATTAGGATATAGGACGGCTGTCGGG